>NZ_JBCPDQ010000003.1:274153-335246 GCF_040915325.1 Coprococcus sp. RTP21281st1_F1_RTP21281_210402 | reverse complement strand
ATCTGATATTTGCCGTTGTTCAGATAGTGTATCTGTTCATGAACAGCGCAGGACTTCCGGACGATATGACATACGCAGAGTATGCAAGACAGGGCTTCTTCCAGCTGCTCTTTGTAGCGGTTGTAAATGTGTGTATGGTGCTGATATTTAGTGCTATATTCAGAAAGAGTCTGGTGCTCAACGTGTCACTGCTCATGATGTGCATATGTACATATATAATGATTGCCTCATCAGCTGTGAGGCTGTCCATGTACATTGCGGAATATGATCTAACATACCTCAGAATAAATACCATATGGGCGCTGATAGTCACGTCTATAGTGATGCTCGGTGTTATCATAAGCCTGTTCTGGAGAAATATGCCGCTGTTCAGATACATATTTATGACGGTTCTGGTGATGTTCGCGCTGTATGCATTTATCAGACCTGGCGCAGTGATAACAAAGTACAATATCAGTCAGGCGCACAGTGGAAAGAAGATAGATCTTGAGTATGTGATGGATATAGGTAATGACGGAGTTCCATATCTGATCGATTATTTCAGGACCAAAGACATTACGCCCGAAATGGTCATGGAGGAAGTGATGTCGAAATATAGCGAGGACACCTACTACTGGAGAGACGACACGGTGGGAGAGAGGCTTGAGAAGATGCTTGAGGAGAATGATGACAAGGGCTATATCAGAAGCTTTAACTTCTCCAGATACAGAGCTTCAAAGACTATAGAGGATTATATAAAGTAGTGTAATATAGAATTATAGATCATAATAAAGAAAGCCCCAGTCTCCGGTGCAAATAAACCGGAGACTGGGGCTTTTCGCCATGTTAAATATTAGTCGTCATCTTCAGGAACATAATGTCTTGATGTGTAATACTCAAATATATCCTCGGACTTGTCGTATGGGAGGAACTGGGATCTCTCTCTTACAACCCACTCGTCTCCGTTGTGGAGAACTTCACCGAATACATAGCAGTTGTTGTGCTTGGCATCCTCACATGCCTTGAATATTGCGTCCTCACGTACATATACCTTTTCGGTATGCTTACATTTGATCAGTGCAAATACGTTGTCCACCTCTGCCAGGCATTGCTTGTGAAGGTTGCCGTTGTAGATGTAGAGGAAGAGGATAATCCTTCCAACGTTCTCACCTCTGTCGAGGTAGATGCGCATCTCCTCGTCGATACCTTCCTTCTGTCCTGTTCTGTCATCGCCCTTCAGGACTACAGAATCGCTTCTGCTGTACTTGTGACCCCAGAATACCAGTTCGGGATCAGAGCCGTCATTGTGCTCAACGATCGCTGCAAGGTTGAGGTCATATGTGTCCTCGGATGTAGCGCTCATGATATTGTCTATGGCAATCTTAATCTTTTTCTTGAGGTCGACCTTCTTGGCATCCCAGCCAATGCCGACCGTAAGTTTATTATCACCTTTTACAACATATTCGTTCATATTAAAAACCCCCTTAGATTACAAGAAGAATAATAATGTGTCTATGAAGAATGTAGGTACAAGAATAGAAACTGACCATACGAGGTAGCCTACAAATGAAGGCATCTTGATACCATTTTCTTCGGCTATTGAACGTACCATAAAGTTAGGTGCGTTTCCTATATAAGTGTTGGCTCCCATGAATACGGCACCGCAGGAGATAGCCATCAGCATGACCTGAGGAACTACACCCATAGCAGTGCTTATACCCTCTGTAAATCCACTTGAAGCAGCGGTGGTGAAGAATACAAGGTAGGTAGGTGTATTGTCAAGGAAGCTTGATAAAAGTCCTGTCGTCCAGAAGAACTGTGCCGGATGTGTAAGTCCGAGCTCAGAACCACGTGCCTTGAGGATCAGGAGTGCAGGGATCATAGTGATGAATATACCTATGAACAGTATGGCAACCTCCTGTATAGCATCCCATGTAAAGTTGTTGGCCTTACGGACTTTCTTGCTCGTTGTCTTGAATGAGAGGAAAGCCGCTGCTAGCATGATCACAATCTCGATGATAGCAGCCCATGAGAGTGTTACGCCCTCACAGAAATTGATACCCTTTGCAAATGCAGGGAACTTCATAGGAAGAACTCCGCTGAGTATAACTGCACCTACGATCATTATAAGGAATATAATGTTGTGAGCACCTTTAAGTTTGACTGGCTTTTTCGTATCTGCATCGAATACCGGCTTCTGTCTGCCGTCTGCGATATCCTTCTTGTATGCTCTTGTGTCGAGAAAGAAGAATACAGTCAGCAGGATGATGAGATTGACAACCATGACCTTTGCAAGTCTGAGACTCCAGAAGAAGTCAACACCATTCATGAATCCCATCAGAAGTGGAGGATCACCGACAGGGGTGAGACAGCCACCAATATTTGAAACGAGGAAGATGAAGAATACAATGATCTGAACCTTTCTTCGTCTCCATTTATTTGCCTTTATGATAGGTCTGATCATCAGCATACTTGCACCGGTAGTACCGATCCAGCTTGACAGCAGAGTACCTATCAGTAGAAGCAGAACATTGAGTTTCGGTGTTCCCACCAGGTCGCCTTCAAGAGATATATTGCCTGCCACACAGAACAGGGCAAAAAGCAATACAATGAAGGTGAGATAGTCACCGATCATTACCTCGAGCAATTGTTCGCCCATCGTACCAAAGCCATGGAATATGGCAAATGGAATTAAAAATAAAAGAGACCAGCCTGCAACAGCCCACTGTTTGTGCTTTTCCCACCACTCACCGGCGATAAGGGGCATAACAGCTATGCACAGAAGCATACACACAAATGGTATACACCATGTAAGTGGAAGCGTAGCACCGAGTGTTTCAGTACCGGATTCGCTGTCTGCCGCCAGGGCACTTACCTGTGACAGCCCAAGAACTGAGATGACTGTGCCGAGACCTAGAAATAACCTGTTTTTCATCGTTTTTGCCTCCTATTAATTATAATTGAAAAACCTTATCTATGCTAACAAATATATGGTAAAAATTCAACGAAAAAAATCGAAACTTAACCATTTATTTTCCAGAACAAAAAAATAATAAGTATAGCCCAAATGATGGATCTGTGATAGAATGAAAAAGGTTGAAAAATGCAATACTATGGCCTTAGGGCAGAACAGAGGTAATTGATATATTATGGAACATCAATGGTCAAAGGCATACAAACCAAAGAGAAAACTTTACGTGCTGAGGTCCAGAGAGTCAGAGGGATTTGACGATTTTTGTCAGGAGAATGGCTATGACTGGTACAAGTGCTTTAGCAACATATACAGGCCGCTGGCAAACAGGGCTTTGTTTTATATGCCTGAGAAGATGATGGACGCCGGATATTCGCGTTTGTGTGGAGGAGTGGAGATAGGATACAGTGATATGGAGGTGGTTCCTCAGAACTGTGTGAGCATCACGGTTCCGGGATTCGACGTTGTGGATATAAAGGGATTTGATATATCTCTGATAGAGGATATACCGAGACTCATGACCATGGCGTATTCATATGCCAAGTTGTATATAGAGACGGAGAAGCTGCACATTGTTTCTAACCACAAGCTTCCATATATATGTTACATGGAGAGCGCAGACAGTCTGTGCGTGGAGATTCCGGTATGGTCCAAGAAGACCAAGACGGAGGAGATGCTGACTCTTGACAACATGAGTAAGAGAGATCTCTATGAGATAGCATACAGGGAGCCTGCCACCGGACATTACAACTGGACATGGCTCAAGGAGAAGCTTGAGCAGTGTGAATATATAGGACTGGATCAGTTTATATTTGCCAGATTCGACATAAAGGGCTTCAGGCTCATCAACAACGTTATGGGTCGTGAGGTGGCGAAGGATCTGTTCAGATATATATGTGACGCTATGACCAAGCAGGACTGGATATTGTACTCTGCAAAGTGTGAGAGTGACGATTTTGCCATGATTATAAAGTATATGCCGGAGGATGAGATAATGAACCGGCTATATACATTCTTTGAGGAGATAGGACAGCTTCCGTCGAACAGGAAGTATAAGATATTCTATAGCTGTGGTATCGTATTCTATGATGAATTCGAGAAACTCAGCATGTCAATGCGCATTGAGGACATGGCGCAGATGGCACACCTCCAGTGTATCAAGACCAATGTAAATGAGATAAAGATATACACATCGGAGATGAAGAAGGAATACATCATGGCACAGCAGTACAAGCTGGAGCTTCCGGATGCCATAGAGAATGAGGATCTCATGGTATATCTTCAGCCGAAGTACAATCCACAGAACGACACCCTGACCGGTGCTGAGGCTCTGATAAGATGGTTCTACAAGGGCGGAGATATTCTCTTGCCGAAGTATTTCGTGCCGCAGTTTGAGACTGACGGAACTATAGACATCATAGACAGATATGTGCTGAGACAGGTGTGCAAGAAGTTCAAGGAGTGGAAGGAGCTTGGCTACCCGCTCTACCCGATATCCTGTAACCTCTCGAGACACCAGATATCGAGACCGGATCTTATATATATACTGTGTGATATAGTCGATGAATACGGAGTGGATCACTCGCTTATAGACTTTGAGATAACTGAGAGTGCAGATTTCGCTGACGTGCAGTATCTGATAAAGGTGCTCAAGGATCTGAAGGCTGAGGGCTTCAAGATATCCATGGACGATTTTGGAACAGGATACTCCAGTATGGCACTTCTTAAGGATATGCCGCTGGATATAATCAAGATAGACAAGAGCTTTATTGACGGAATAGCCACCGGCGAGCCGAACAACAAGGACATGCTCATGACACAGGATATCCTTGCCATGTCAAGGCATCTGGGAATCAGAAGTCTTGCGGAGGGTGTTGAGACATTTGAGCAGAAGGAATACCTGAGAGAGTGGGGATGCCACTACATTCAGGGTTATTACTACAGCAAGCCTATACCTATCACGGGATATGAATATCTTCTCAAGAAGATAATGCTGGGACAGAGCTAGCCGGATAGTGATGCTATATAGCGACATATAGAGAATATACAGAAGAGTATAAGAGGATTGATATATGAATGTATCGATCCTCTTTTTCTATTTATATTGGACCTTAACAGGATGTAATCCCAATAATGTAATGTATATAATTTACAAGTCTTGTATATATAATCAACAACCTACTAAAAAAATAATTAAGAATCATTCCCAATAGGGGTTGACTTTGATCAAAAAATAGGTATAATAAGACATAGTTGATAAATAAACATCAACAAAGAAGACAGAATATATTTTAACAATCAATGATGGATATTGATTAGATTATTTAAAAGAGAAAAGGAGAATTAAGTTATGGCAAAGTTTGTATGTACAGTATGCGGTTATATCTATGAGGGAGAGCAGGCACCAGCAGAGTGTCCTATCTGTCACGCAGGAGCAGATAAGTTCAAGAAGGTAGAGGGAGAGCTCACACTTGCAGCAGAGCATGAGTTTGGCGTATATGCTGAGACAGTTAAGAACAATCCAGAGATCAGCGATGAGGACAAGAAGTATATCTACGAGCAGCTCAAGGCTAACTTCGAGGGAGAGTGCTCAGAGGTTGGAATGTATCTCTGCATGGCTCGTGTAGCACATCGCGAGGGCTATCCTGAGATCGGTCTCTACTGGGAGAAGGCAGCGTACGAGGAGGCTGAGCATGCAGCTAAGTTCGCAGAGATGCTTGGATCAGACCTTGAGCAGAACATGACAGCTTCAACAGAGAAGAATCTTGCATGGAGAGTTGACTGCGAGTTCGGTGCAACAGCAGGAAAGGTAGATCTTGCAAAGTGCGCTAAGAAGAACAATCTGGATGCGATCCATGATACAGTTCATGAGATGGCAAGAGACGAGGCAAGACACGGCAAGGCTCTCAAGGGACTTCTTGACAGATACTTCGGTAAGTAAGAAGAAGGTAAAGATTATTCATAAGGATAGTCAGTCTTACACATAAATCTAAAAAAGGTATATGCGGAAAGCAGTCAGGCTGCGATCCGTATATACCTTTTTTAGATTTATGTGTGCTATTTAATTGTTACTCATCTTTCTTGAGACTGAAGGAAGAGGAAGATGTAGTTGAGCTTGTTGTTGTATAAGGATTAGATGCGTGGGCATCCTGCTCTGAAGCTGCCGGCTGCTGTGAGTAGAACGGATCACTGTAAGACGTCTGCGGTGCCTGTGTCTGTTCTGCAGTGCCGTAGCTGCCACTGTTTGTAGTGCCGTACTGCTGTGTATAGCTGCCACTGTCTGTACTGCCATACTGCTGTGTATAGTTGCCGTTATTTGGGCTGCCTGTGCTGCCCGGAGTGTACACGCCGTTGAAATCGCCTGTACCGTCATAGTAACCTGTGCCTGCTGGCTGTGCAGATTCGCTGATGGTGTTCTTGCTTCTTGTTGCCTTCAGGATCATGATCACTGCTGCCAGTAGGAATACAGCTCCGAGGACAAGCTTGAATATGTAATCTGAAGAGTCAACCATCTCTATATAGTAAGGAAAAGCTTCTGCCTTTGCGGTCGCATAGTCCTCACTTGTAGGAGTGTATCCATAATATTGTGCGTATGCGTCGACATACTTGGTGATGTAGTCGTCAAGGAAGCCCTGCACCTTGTCGCTGTTCTTGCGGATGACTCCTGTTATGTAGATTGGTTCTGCATCGTCAGCAGATGAGATCGCGTCAAATTTGGCGTCATCACTCTTGGAGATCGATATTCCGATCCACTTGGATGTGTCTCTTTTTGAGCCGTCTTCATTCTTGTCGCAGATATCAACGAGATAGTAGTATCCGTCGGTCTTGGTGACCGTGTGATTGTACGTTGTAGTCTTCTCAATGTAAGCTCCGTATCCGTAGGTGAGTGTTCCCTCCACATACACTCCCGGTTTAACTTCCGATTCGTCACATGTAGTAACGTTTAGAAGCTTTCCGTGTAAACCGATAAATGTTCGTATACCCAGGAATAAAAGAACTATTCCGAATATACCGAAAACAACTGCTGATACGATGGGATTCCCCTTTTTTCTTGTTCTTGCCATAATGTTACCTCACTTTTTTTATTTGTTATGAATTATACATAACCACTTCAATACCTCACTTTTCTACAGTACAGGTAAAAAACTAATATTTCAAGTAAAAAAGGCAAAATCAAAAAAAATTAGACATTTTTTATGGTATACTCATTCATGGTGGTGATTTTATGGCAAAGAAAACAAAAAAGAATGAGAAAAAGTACATATATATAATTCCGGCAGTGCTGTGGATGATATTCATATTTTACATGTCGTCCAGAACAGGAGATGACTCGTCGGCGGTGAGCAACCCCATGACAGACTTTATAGTGGGTTTGTTCCAGAAGGTAAGAAATGATTCCGCGCCCATGGTTGACAGGATGACGGGAGTGGTGGAGATCATGGTCAGAAAGGGTGCACACATGACGGAATATGGAATCCTTCTGGCTCTGCTGGCCCTGGCGGTCAGAAAGGCCGGCGGAAGGATGACTTCGGCTGGCGTGTATATATGGTCAGTTGTGATAACATTTGTCTATGCGTGCTCCGATGAGATTCATCAGCTCTTTGTCGCTGACAGGGCAGGCAGGGGCACGGATGTGCTTATAGATATGTGCGGCGCATTGGCAGCTCTTCTTATTATATGGGGATCAAAGAGCACAAGGGGAAGGATAATAATGGGCTTTGTGATAGGGATAGTGCTGGTGGCAGCGGTTATGTTCCTTTTCCTGTGGCCTTTTTAGAGCGCATTTAGTATTGGCAGCCTTGAATTAGAGTGGGGCAGATGGTATATTAAAAAAGACTATGAGCATCACATTACCGATGCTGACTGGAGGATGCAGAATGACATTAGCAGATGTTAGAAAGAACATAGACCGGGTCGACAAGGAGATCAAGCAGCTCTTCAAGGAGAGAATGGTTCTTGCGGACAATGTTGCTCAGGTCAAGGCAGAGACCGAGGATGATATATATAAGCCAGACCGCGAGGAGGCCATCATATCCAATCTCACAGGGGATGTGGATGATAACATCAAGATGGAGTACACGGCGCTTATCAAGAGAATCATGGAGATAAGCAGAAAGTACCAGTATGGAAGGACTCTGGAGCTCAGGAACTGCCTAGATGTGGAGTATGATGTGAAGGAGCCTGACATAGATGCGGTGGCGATGATAAAGCCGGAGCTGTACATTTGTCAGGGATGCTCGAGGGACAAGGTCATTGCGGTGGACTCATACGATGAGGTGTATGAGCTCATAAAGACTGGCAAGGTAGACGCCGGAATGGGAATACTTGAGGACATAAGCTACGGAGTTTCGGATGCGCTTCACGAGGTGCTCACCAACAACAAGCTGTATATATACAGATGTAACATTGTAAATGAGAATGGACACAACAAGAAGGTTGTCACATTTGCAGACCACCTCATAGTGGAGGAGAACCACAACAGGCTGAAGGTGATGTTCGTATGTAAGAATAAGAGCGGAAGTCTCAGCAGCATACTGTCCATGATCTCTGATTACGGGGTGAACCTCACAGAGATACACTCGGCGCCAAACAGGCAGGAGCATTGGAATTACAGATTCTATGTGGAGCTGTCTGCCAATTTACTGAAGAAGGATATACAGGCTTTAGTGTTCCAGCTCATGAACGAGACGGAGGAGTTTACGATCCTCGGAAGCTATGCCTGTGACGAGGAACAGTTTTAGAGAAAAAATAATTTTTAAGGAGAAAATATCATGATAGACAAGTTAGTAAAGAATATCCAGAAGACAAATGCACCTATAGTAGTTGGACTTGATCCAATGCTCAACTATGTACCGGAGCATATCCAGAAAGCTGCATTTGCAGAGTATGGCGAGACACTTGAGGGCGCTGGTGAGGCTATATGGCAGTTCAACAAGGGAATAGTTGACGCTACATATGATCTTATACCTGCAGTTAAGCCACAGATAGCCATGTATGAGCAGTTCGGAATCGAGGGACTCAAGGCATTCAAGAAGACAGTTGACTATTGCAAGGAGAAGGGACTTGTCGTTATCGGAGATATAAAAAGAGGCGATATAGGTTCAACATCAACAGCATATGCGGTTGGTCATATCGGAAAGGTACAGGTGGGAAGCAAGACATATGCTGGATTTGATGAGGATTTCATCACAGTAAACCCGTATCTTGGAACAGACGGAATCAAGCCATTTGTGGATGTGTGCAAGGAGGAGAACAAGGGTATATTCGTTCTTGTCAAGACATCCAATCCATCATCAGGTGAGTTCCAGGACAGACTTGTGGATGGACGTCCACTCTATGAGATAGTCGGAGATATGGTTGACAAATGGGGCAGCGATGTTGTAGGTGAATCAGGATATTCAGCGGTTGGAGCTGTTGTCGGTGCCACATACCCTGAGATGGGCAAGGTGCTGAGAAAGGTTATGCCAAAGTCATTTATCCTTGTTCCGGGTTACGGAGCACAGGGGGGTAAGGCTGCAGACCTTGTACACTACTTCAATGAGGACAGACTCGGTGCGATCGTCAACTCATCAAGAGGAATCATAGCTGCTTACAAGCAGGACAAGTATGCACAGTTTGGTGCTGAGAACTATGCAGATGCCTCAAGACAGGCAGTAGTTGACATGATCGAGGATATCAACGGCGCACTTGATGCGTAATTAAGCCGGAATGTGTGCGGCGAGCCGGGCTTGTCCGCCGTACACTGATAATAGAATGATGATGGAGGAAGACTATGGGCAAACTTAAGATGACAGCAAAGGTGGTCAGCCAGGAGACTCTTGCCACTGATGTATACAGTCTGGTGCTTGAAGCTCCAGAGATAGCTTCACAGGCTATAGCAGGACAGTTCGTGTCTGTATATACTCACGATGGCAGCAAGATGCTCCCGAGACCTATCAGCCTCTGCGGAATAGACAGGGAGGCGGGAACACTCCGCCTTGTATACAGAGTGGTTGGATTTGGAACAAAGGAATTTTCACAGCTTGCGGCTGGAGATACGGTCGATATATTGGGGCCTCTCGGCAACGGCTTCATGAAGTCCGACAAGAAGGCGATCCTGATAGGCGGAGGTATAGGAATCCCACCTATGTTACAGCTTGCAAAAGAGCTTGACTGTGAGAAGTCAGTCGTGCTCGGCTACAGGGATGAGATATTCCTGAACGAGGAATTTGAGCCATACGCACAGGTGTATATGTCATCTGAGGATGGACAGCACGGTGTGAAGGGCAACGTAATAGATGCCATAAAGGAATACGGCGTGGACGGTGCTGTCATATATGCATGTGGCCCTACTCCTATGCTTCGGGGAATCAAGGCATACGCCATGGAGAATGGCATCGAGTGCCAGATATCCATGGAGGAGAAGATGGCGTGCGGCGTGGGCGCATGTCTTGCCTGCGTATGCAAGACAAAGGATATAGATGAGCACTCACAGGTGCACAACAGAAGGATCTGTAAGGATGGACCTGTATTCTACGCTGAGGAGGTGGAGCTGTAATGTCAGATAAGATCAATATGTCAGTGGATATAGCGGGTGTGACTCTCAAGAATCCAATAACAGTAGCTTCAGGAACATTTGGCTCAGGCATGGAGTACAGCGAGTTCGTGGATCTTTCACAGCTCGGTGCAGTAACCACCAAGGGCGTGGCAAATGTGCCATGGCCGGGCAATCCGACACCACGTATAGCTGAGACTTATGGCGGCATGATGAATGCCATAGGACTTCAGAATCCTGGAATCGATGTGTTCAAGAAGAGAGATATACCATTCCTCAGGGATTATGATACAAAGATCATCGTAAACGTGTGTGGAAAGTCCAAGGAGGACTATGTTGACTGCGTTGAGAAGCTTGGCGATTGTGATGTGGATCTGCTTGAGATCAACGTGTCATGTCCGAATGTAAAAGAGGGTGGGATAGCATTTGGCCAGCAGCCGGATGCGCTCTACGATATAACAAAGGCAGTCAAGGCAGCGGCAAAGCAGCCTATCATCATGAAGCTGAGTCCGAATGTCACAGACATAACAGAGATGGCCAGAGCTGCAGAGGCTGGTGGTGCTGATGCGGTATCACTCATCAATACACTGACAGGTATGAAGATAGATGTGAACAGAAGAACATTTGCAGTGGCAAATAAGACTGCAGGTGTGTCAGGCCCTGCGATCCATCCGATAGCAGTCAGAATGGTATACCAGGTGGCAAATGCGATAAAGCTTCCTATCATCGGAATGGGCGGTGTGGCTACCACGGAGGATGCCCTTGAGATGATCATGGTCGGTGCAAGTGCGGTGGCAGTTGGAACGGCGAACTTCCACAATCCTTATGCGACAGTGGAGATCATAAAGGGTATTGAGGAGTATATGAAGAAGAATTCCATCAGCGATATCCATGAGCTGATAGGCTGTGTAAAATAGAACGATATAAGTCTTCTGTAAGAGTTTTAAGGGGTGTTGGGTTATGGAAGATAACATAGATATTGAAAAATATGCACAAAAACTCCGCATGGAACTGGATGAGGCACTTGGCAGAAATGAGGAGCTCAGCGAGGAGATATCTGACCATGCAAGGATGCTGGAGAAGGCTCTCGACAATCTGGCAGGCGGCGTGGGTATATTTGAGCTTCACGGGAATAAGCCGGCTGTCAAGTACATGAGCAAAAGCTTTTACAAGCTGTTCAATGTGACCGAGGATCAGATGAGCGGATATGCCAGTGACTACGTGACGCTGGCCATTCCAGAGGATCGGTCTGTGCTTAAGAAGCAGATCCTGGAGACCATAACGAGTAACAAGACCACGGTGCGTGACATCCGCTTTACGGACGTTAATACCGGTGGATATTTCTGGATACAGGTCTGTCTTTCTGTCATGTCCATAAAAAAGGGTATCATCGCACTGTGTGCGGTGTTTATCGATGTGACAAGCAAGATGGAGGTGGAGCTGGAGAACAAGGCGCAGTCTGAGATGCTCAGGCTGATACTTCAGGGAAGCGGAGAATCCATAATCGTGTACGATGTCCCGACGGATACTCTGATAAATGAGAAGGTCGTGGATGGTGAGATGGTCACCACCATGAAATATGAGAATTTCTATAAGGGTATCGACACTAACAGAATAGTCTACGCTGACGACAGAGACGCCGTGACCGGCATGTTCAGAAAGATCCTTGATGCGGATGCGGATAGCTGTGACAGGCTGATGGGTGATCTGCGCCTTGATCTGGATGGCGGAGGCAAATGTGAGTGGTACAGAGTGCTCTTTGTTCCTCTCAGGGACTCCAAGAAAAAGGTTCGCAAGATATTCGGCAAATATTACTCCATAAACGATGAGAAGATAAGAAGTCAGGAGCTTCAGCTCAGGGCGGAGAGGGATTCTCTGACGGGACTTTACAATCATGTCACATTTCAGCACAAGATTACGGATATGCTAGAGTCTTTCCCGGGTGAACTGTGCGCTTTTTATATCATGGATATAGATGACTTTAAGCATATAAATGACGCATTTGGACATTATGCGGGAGATGATCTTCTGTGTGATGTTGCAGTGACGCTGGAGGAGGTTGCGTCGGCAGCCGGAGGATTCTCAGGACGACTGGGCGGCGATGAATTTGCACTGTTTATCCCGATAGTCGACAGAAGAGAGGACGTGTATAAGCTGGCTGAGAATATACAGACCAGACTCACCACGATCAATTGCAGTCTGCCGCATACTATGTCGATGGGAATAAGTATCCACAGGATAGAGGGTGGTATAGATTTTGACCTTCTATACAGTGAGTCGGATCAGGCGTTGTACGCAGCAAAGAGGGGCGGCAAGAACCGTTACTGTGACTATGCCGACTCAGCGGATATGCATTCATGTGATTCGCATCACAGCGGATATACATACAATGATGACGAAGGTCTTATGCTGGATGAGATATCTGATATAGCATATGTTGCTGACATGAAGACCCACGAGATGTATTTCCTCAACAAGGCGGCGAAGAGAAGTCTTGGAATTGCGGAGAACGACGATTCTTACAAGGGTAAAAAGTGCTTTGAGATAACCCAGGGCGGTGATGACCAGTGCCCATTTTGTTCTAATGAGATACTGGTTCCCGGACAGAGTTATGTATGGAATCACTACAACAGCAAGGCAAAGGGACTGTATGTGGTGAAGGATAAGATAGTTGACTGGCACGGAAGAAAGAGCCGGCTTGAGATTGCAGTTGACGTGTCTGACATAGATAAGACAACACAGGTTCTGGCGGACAGCTATGACATAGAGGATGCCCTTGTCAATTTCATGGCGAATATAACTTCAAAGCAGAGCAGTGAGGAGAAATATACCAGTCTGCTCGAGGTGATGGGAACTTTCTACAATTCCAAGAACGCCTGCCTTGTGGAGTATGGACAGGATGGCACAGGGGAGCTTTATTACTGGAAATCATCAGATGAGGAGTCGATAGAGGATGGTCTGAAGGCTCTTGTCACACAGAAAATGAGGGATGAACTGGAGAAGGAAGTCCTCAGGGACGAGGTTCTCATAGTGGACCGTTCCCATCCATTAAGGAATCCTGAAACAGAATTTGCACGGATGCTGAGTGACAGCAGGATATGGTCACTGTATGCGGTCCCGATCATAGTGGACGATGAACTGCTCGGCAGGGTATTTGTGTTCAATCCGGAGAAGCACAATGGAAACATAAGACTCATGAAGAACTTCGCTGCTTTTATCGGAAGTGAGATATATCAGAGACATCTGAAGGAGGACCAGCAGTTTGAGTTCACCCACGATAAGCAGACAAAATGCTTTAACAGGAACAGTTACATAGACTATATAAGAGGCAGAAAGAATCTGAGCAGTATTGGACTTGTGGCTGTGGATATCAATGAGATAAGGGGCATCGCGGAGATGTTCGGTCCGGATTATGCGGACGATGTGATCCTGCAGCTTGTCGGCAGGATAAGGAAGACGTTTCCGGACGAAAGGGTGTTCCGCATGGGTTATGACAGCTTTATCATCATATGCGAGAACATTGAGCAGTTGAAGTTTAACGTATATGCATCAAGACTGCGGGAAAACCTGCTCTACGGTGAGTTCACGGCATGTTGCGGGTATGTCTGGACAGATTATAACATTGACGTCCGCAGGATGGAGGATCATGCGGCAAATCTCCTGTATTCTGAGAAACAGCGTTGGTATGAACAGCAGGACTGTCATTCGGTGAAGTGGAATACGCTGAAAAAGGATATGGTGAAGAAGGAACTTGAGGAAGGACTGTTCTATGTCCTTTATCAGCCGAAGATGCTGTATCCGTCAGGAAAGATATGTGGGGCAGAGGCCCTTGTAAGATATTCCGGAAATGATGACTTAGCGGATGTTATCGACAGGCTTGAGAAGAGCAGGACTGTAAAATATGTGGATTTTTACGTGCTTGAGAATGTGTGCAGAGATCTGGCAAAATGGCATGAAGAGGGAATGCCATACATCCCGGTATCCTGTAACTTTTCCAGAATGTCGCTTATAGAGAGCAATGTGGCCAAGCAGATAGCAGCAGTGGTTGACAGGTACGGAATACCGCATGATGTGGTCGAGATAGAGATAACCGAATCGGTCAGCGAGCAGGAGCATGATACACTGGTGAACATATCAAACAATATACATGAGCTTGGATTCCGCATAGCGATGGACGATTTTGGAACAAAATACTCAAATGTCGCCATGCTTGCCCATATGGGATTTGACATTATCAAGTTCGACAAGAGCATGATAAATGACGTAACTGTCAATCCGGTGGATCGCACGGTTATGTGTCATCTCATAAACATGTGCAATGAACTGGGAATGTTCTGTATAGCTGAGGGTGTGGAGACCGAGGATCAGGCGGATGCGCTCAGCAGCATGGGACTGGCTTGTATACAGGGGTATCTGTGCAGAGCAGGCCGCTGGAGAAAGAAAAGTATGTGGAGATGTGCAGGGAAAGAGGCATATCACAGCCGTACACCAATAAATAATTGAATCTTTATATGGATTATGGTAGTATGTGTAGGAAAAAGGGCAAAAAAGCCTGAAAACAGGAGGATTCGCAGAGACATGGAACAGTACAAGAAGGAATTTATCGAATTCTTGGCTGTCCTGTTTTGAAGACTCTCCCAAACCTCGAAAAACGCCGTATTTACAAGGCTTACAGCACTTTTACAGAAATCGCAAAAGTATCGTAACTTATCGTAAAAGTGTGTAGTTTATCATAAAAAGTGTGTAGTAAAGTGTGTAGTACAAACGAATAGGAATCATTAGATGAGGATGATAAAAGTATAAGTCCATGTACTTGTAGAAATGCAGGTATGTGGGCTTTTTTTATTATCAAAAATTCAAATGGATTATGGAAGGAGAGTTAAGATTATGAGTAATGAAATTTCATTGTTTGAGAAGCTGGGAGGTACTTATACAGAGGTGGATGGTATTTTGTATCCGAATATCGGTATGGATGATACTGATACGAAATCCGATACGGCTTCGGTTGTAGCAGCCGCCGATATCGGAAAATACGGTCATCTGTGGATTTGTTATATGAAGGAAAACCACCCTGACAGGTATCGTCATCATATTAGGCTGGGTCAGCTTCTGATTAGGGCAAAGGAAGTAAATGAGGAGGCTTATGAGATGTTAGATAGGATTGTAGAGAAGTATCTGGTGAAGCATAAGCCAAAGGATGCACATTCCACTATGGAAATGTGGAAAATAAGAGAGCAGGCAAAACAGCTTGCGGAGGAGGTTATTTATGGAGAGATTGTTTACAAGTATCACTAATGCAGGAGCGACTGCAACACAAAACAAAAATATTATGCAGACCGGTTATTATGCCGGAGAAAGAGAGGATTTTATGAGAGAAAATTTATTTATGACTGAAACAACTATGGCACCTGTTAAAATTGCACTGGATCATGGCTGGAGTTCCATTAAGGGCGAGCATACTTTTATGGAGACTTCTATAGTTCCGGTGGATTATGAGCCTCTTACCAAGAACGGACTTTTGGAGTATAAAGGGAAAAAGTATATCGTAGGACAGGGCAGACTTGGAAAGCAGGCAACCAAGACAGAGAATGAGAACTATTTTCTGCTGACCCTTGCAGGGATTGCCAAGGAATTGCAGTATCAGGGTAAGACAGCGGCTTCTCATGTGGAATTATATGCAGGTGTGCCTCTGACCTTGTTTGGTGCGGAGCGTAAGGAGTTTCGTGATTATCTGTGGCATAAGGAGCGTATTTCTTTTACCTTTGAGGGAGTGCATTATTCTTTCTTCATGGATAAGGTAAAGATTTATGCCCAGTGTTATGCAGCTATTGCGAACCGTATGGGAGATATGGACAGACTCAGATGTGTGGACTTGGGCTCCTGGACCTTGGATATATTAAGCGTCCGTGACAGAATCCCTATGGATAAGGATGCCTGTACTTATGAGCTTGGACTGATTACCACCATTGAGCGTATCAAAAAGGAAGCCCTTCCCAAGTTAAAGTGTGAAATGCCGGAGGATGACATTGTTGATGTTATCCGTGGAAAGCAGTCCAATGTAAATGCTGACTTTATCCCTTTTATTGAGAAGGGCTTACAGCAGTATGCAGACGAGGTGGAAGCGAAGCTTCGGGAGATTAAGGTGGATTTAATGCATGAGAATATTGTGTATGTGGGCGGTGGCGCCTGTGTGATGAAGCGTTTTGGCAGAGCGCAGGGCAGAAACATCCAGTATGTAACGGATGTGAAAGCCAATGCCATCGGCTACCGTTATCTTGCAGAAAATCTGGGATAGGAGGCTTTTATGGGAAATGCAATATCTTTTCGGTTGAATCCGAAATGTGAAAGTGACAGAAAAATCCTTGCGTGGCTGGAGGCAAAATCCAGCCAGCCGGGATATCTGAATCAGACAGAGCTTATCAAGCAGGCATTGTTTTCTGCTATGGAAAGTGAGCAAAGGGGCATTCGGGAAAAGGAAACCACAGAATGGATGGAGCAGGCAATCAAAAGCATGGCAGAGGAATTTACCAAGGTGGTGCAGGAGTCCTCACAGAATATGGCTAACAATATGTTTGCCGGAGTTCTGGGAGCAATGGCTCAGCAGATGAATATGGGAGTTGTTCCTATGGCTACGTTGCCGATGTCTGGTGCAGTTCCTAATGGTATGACAGTTGCTGTACCGAATGTAATGCCTTCTGCTGTAGCAGCTAATGTGCCGGAGCCAACGGTTCCCGATAATGAACTTGCCGCAGATACTTCCAATGCTATGGATAGTGCCACAAAAGATATGCTTGGAAGTCTGTTTGATATGGATGATGAGTAAGAAAATGAAAAATCACAGTATGACGGACTGTCTTACAAAAAGGTGCCTTGTATGAGGAAATGACCTTATCTGTAAGACAGTTCTTTTTCTATGGGAAAAGCTGTGATACGAAATTCTTACGAAGCCAGCCAAGCCTTTGGCAAAAAATAAAGTCTGCTTGCAGGCTTTATTTTTATGTCCATAAGGCGAAAAAGCTAGGGCTTGGGGATGTCAAATCCCCAACAAGTTCCTGCCCGTGTATATACAGGGCGGAACTTGCTCTACCTTATGCGACGTATCCGGAGCCCATGCCGACTTAGGTCGGCACGCATCAGCGAAAGAAGGATTTCTTAAGGAAAATGATGCGGAGGCTATAGCAGGATTTCTTATGAGAAATGTGATTAGCAGATTTCTGTAAGACAGGTGTATGACACATTTCCATATATTCGGCGAGCGAATTATAACGAGCCGCAACAGACTGCTAAAGGAAATATCCGTGAGTGCAACGAGCGCATTGGTGAGCGACCTTAGGGGAGCGAGGCTATGCACGGGAGGGGAGATGCAGAATCTGCATCGGGGAAAATCTTCTGACGTATCCGGCAGTTTAATTATTCTATTGGAGTAGCAATTAAAAATTTATATTTTGTAGGTACGAGGGAGCAGGTATTTATTTACCTGCTTTTTTGTGTATCGGAATGGAGGAATTTATGAGAAATACAGATAAAAAGAAAGAGAATATGGTTCTGATGTCCATGCGTATTTCGGCAGAGGATAAGGAAGAGATTGAAGCGAAGGCAAGAAAGACCGGGCTTAGCACCTCGGAATATATCAGACGGTGTGCATTAGGAAGAAAGCTTCCTTGTTATGGTGATACCAGTCTGCTGAAGGAGTATTCCATGCAGCTGGGCAAGATTGGTTCCAACCTGAACCAGATAGCAAAGCACTTAAATGGTGGCGGAGATTTTTACAGCATTTATTATGAACTGAAGGAAGCCATAAGGGAGCTGTTGGATTTGAAATTTAAAATACTTCCTGCATTGGAGGATGTTGCCTGTGGAAAGAAGCGTAGGCGCAAAAGTGGAGAGGATGGTGAAGGTTAATGGCGATTTTGAAGCATATCTCAGTAAAGAACCGATTTTATTCTTCGGCGGTGGAGTATCTTACCTGCCAGTTTGATGAATATACCAACAAGCCTGTGTTGGATGAAAAAGGCAGAATACAAGAGCGTGAGAATTATCTGATTGTAGGTGTGAACTGTGATGTGGACAGCTTTGGTGCAGAATGTATCGAGGTCAATCGTCTGTATGGCAAGAATAATTCCGTAAAGGATGTAAAGGCGCATCACTATATCATCAGCTTTGAGCCAAATGATCCCATTACCATAGAGCAGGCGTTGGAATTTGGCAAGCAATGGCTTTCGGTATTCGCACCGGGGCATCAGGCAGTGGTGGCAGTTCATCCGGATGGTCACAATGGCAGTCAGAATATGCACGTTCACATGGTTATCAATTCTGTCAGAAAGTATGCCGGAAAGCAGAGCAGGTGGCATGAGAAACCCTGTGAATGGAAGCTGGGCTGTAAGCACAAAAGCACCGGGAAGATGATGTTCCATGCAAAAAAGTGGGTAATGGAGAAGTGTATCCGACTGGGTTTAGGACAGGTAGATTTGCTTGCTAAGAAGCACACGGACAACTACTGGGTGGAAAAGAATCTGATGAATCAGAATGCCAAGGACGGTGTTGGTGTCACTTCTAACAGAGAATTGATTCGGGATACCATAGACAAGCTGTTGCCTTTCGTGGATTCCTTTGAGCAAATGGTTGAATGTCTGCAATTTATGTATAACTGGAAGATTCGTGTTACGAATAAAACAGTGACATTTTCCACGTCGGGTATGAAGCAGGGTATTCGAGGAAATAAGCTGGGAGAAGGTTATGGCAAAGCTGACCTTGTAGAAAGAATTGCAAAGGTTGTGGCAGAGCGTAATGCGGAAAAAGAAGCCCGTCGCATTGCTGAGGAAGTAGCAAGGGTAAAAGCAGAGGCACTTGCCAGAGAAGAGGCTGCAAGGAAGGAGAAACAGCTACAGGAGGAGCAGAAGCAGAGAGAGCTTCTTGCGCGGAAAAGAAAACTGGCATTTGACAGAAATCGTATTTGTCAGGATTATTGTAGTGAAGAGCTTGCAAGAGAGGACTGGAATAAAGACTATGTGGATTATCTGCAATCACAGTTTATAAATGTAAATGATGCAGCCGGATTCATGGAAGGGGAGCTTACAGCACCGGTTATGACCAAAGATGAGTTTGAGCGACAGCAGGCAGTAGAACTGTATCATGAAAAAGCTGCCAGAGCAGTAGAACTTTGGGATATGGTGTTAAGCCAGCTTTCCAGTTCTACCCATAAGTGGAAGTGGGAGTATATGGATTATTTGGAAGATATCAAATACCAAGATACAGCAGATGTGACTTTGGAGATGGCAAAGGAAGATATTATGTCTTATGAGGAATTTGCGGAAGTGAAGGACGCAGAGAAAGCAATACAAGAGCAGATTTCTGAGACTGTAGAGGATTCTAAGATCGCAGCTATTCAGACTGCTTCAATAGACGAGCTACTGGCTATTGTAGTATCAGAGGAAGCAGATGTTGAAATTCCTGAGACAGAAGAAAAAGTATCAGAAGATACAGAGGTTTTTCCGGAAACGATTGATTATACTAAGCTGTCTATGGAAGAACGTGCTTCGCTTCTACCTGTGCCTACAGATGATTATACAGCAGAATATAATGCTTACTGTCAGCGTATGGGATATACGAGAGAGAAGATGAATAGTATCCGTTATAAGATGACTGTGTATGATGAATTTATGGCTGAATATCAGTATCGTAAGAAATACTATGGTGTAAGAGATGATTCGAGAAGTATCAGCGTACAGAAGAGTAGAGAAACAAGGTAGTAATTATTAAAACGTAATATTTGCTATATTGTTATGTTGTGGGCGAATTGTTGTAATTTACAGTTCGCCCTTTAATAAAAAATATAGAAAATATAAGTGGAATGAACCTCCTGAACATGGTAAAGTGTAGGTTGTACAAGTAGCGTAGTTGTATGTGTTATAAAGCTATTGATTGGTAGGTAAGATATGTTTGATAATTATGAAAGAAAATTGCATAAGTGTATTGCCAAATTTATAAAAAGAGCGAATAAAGACTATCCGGATTGGAGCGAAAGTCGCGACAATGGGGAATGGGAGATTGACTTAAATGAATTTGACGATATGTGTGATGTTATATTTGATATAATTAAGACCACGTCCTGTGATGAAGCTTCGAAGCAGATGCTTGATGATATTTTATTTGGGATTGCAAGGGATAACGAATGTAGCCGTATTGTAGCAATGTTATTAGATTATCCTGAGTGGTACGAATTATTATGCAAGAAAGTGTTGTCTACTGATTACATAAATGCAAAGTGGCAATTCGCAGAGAGTCTGAAGGATTGTAATGGTAAGGATGAAATAAGGGAGCTGATATTCGATTTTTTGCAGGTTGATAATGAGTATACACAGCGTCTTGCTTTGCAATCCTTAGCTTATATTTACCCGGACAAAGCCGAGGAGTATGCAATAGATTTTTGGTGGAGAGATAAATATAAGGATGATGCTTATGCATCAGAGTACCAAAAGATTGTGGTACTTCATGTGTTGCATATTATTCATTCGGCTGAACTTGAAAAATATTTGGATTTGGCGGATAAAAGTGAATATCGCTATTTGAAAGAAAATGCAGAGGAAATACGGAAAATAATGGAATAGGTGATGATATGGAGTTAGAGAATAACAATAATAAGCTGAACGTTGAAAATACAGATACCATAGATGGCTTGGCGTATGAACAGGAAACTTCAAGTTTGATACTTCTTCTTGCAGATGGAATGGACTGGTCAGATATGAATCGACATTTATTGTTGTTGCAGGAGAAACTCAATAATTATATTTGGTACATAGATTCCAAACAATATGAAGAAAAATATCCTGATGTAAAAAGAATAGAGTTGCGTGTAAGCTTTTTGTTTCAGGAACCGGAGGTATGTCATAAGCTTTTGGAAAGAGCAAAGCAGGTGTTTGTGGATGTGTTTGAAAATGTAGAGATGATTGTGGAGCAGGGACGGCCTTAGGGGGATTGATATGGGAAATTATATTAAGTTACAGCTGGAAAATATACTTACAGAAGGTCAAACCATTGCACCGGAGTATTGCGATAAGAAATATGTCATCTATTATAATCCCAAGGAAACCAGGCAGAAAGTACGCATAAATACAGATTATTATCAAAATGATAATGTAATGATGCTGTGTAAATCTTACGACAGGGGATTGTGTGATGCCATAGAGGAATATGAAAAGCTGAATTTAAAATACATTGAAAGTCAGGCATATGGTTCGTGGATGGATGGCGCCAGATAAGATACAGAAGGGAAAGCAAAATGTCAATATATATGATTCGAAGCAAATCCAGAGGACATCAGAGAAAATTTAAAAGACTGTTAAGATGGATGGATAAAATAGATCCATTTAAAAATGCAAATGATTTGCCCTTCAAAGATACAGAGGATTCATACGAGCATTTTCACGTACCATGCGGACCATGGCTTTCGAAACCTAAAACCTCTGGTAAGATTAAGACTGCATTTTGTAAGAAATGGCTTGAAAAGACCGAGGAAATTATCGGTAACAAGCCGAAGGATTTACCATTTTGTAAGGTAGTAGCAGCTATAACCTATCCGGATGTACGGGAATCCCAGATTATTATTTTCTATGATGAGGAGTATTATAATTCCTTTTGGGACAGGAAAGGACCTTATCAGATATGGACGAGAGTGGATGATAAGCGTTCCTTTGCGAAAGAAAGAGGAATCATGACAAAGTTGCCTGAGATTGGATATATAGAAGAACTCAATGATGAAGACTATTATACGAAATCGAATATATGGTTTTATGGAGAGTGGATATAATATGCAGATTTCAAAAACTGTTGTGAGGTGTGACAGATGAAGGACAATGAATGTAGAATCATTAAAATCGATAAGGATGCATTATATGAATTTATATATGAAAATTTTATAGCAAATCATGAAGAACTGATGGATATGGATGCTGTTGGAAATATGAACACATTTGCTATCAATTGGGAGACTGGAGAATTTATCTTCTGTGCACATAAGGACGAAAATGAACACGGGGATATTGTTCCGTTTCCGAAAGATATTGATGTGAATGAATTGCTAAAGGTGATTCCGGCAACGACAAATTCTATTCTGGAGCCGGGTGAAAATTATAGGGATTATTCCTTTGATGAGTTAAGGGAATTGCAGAAAAAGTAGGTGATTATTTGAGTATTGAAGATTTCAAATATTATTGGAGATTTAGCGATGAAAAATATGCAGTGTTATCTAAACAGGAACTATCTACAATAAGTGTTATATCCAAGGATGAAGTAGAGAAGGAATGGATTCGGATTTGTGAAAAGGAAATATTTCAAGAGAGTGCATACATAAACGATATAGTTCATCATAGCGCTCCAGTATTAATTAAAGATTGCCAGTGGGGAGAGAATGAAGATAAAACCAGAGAAGCTTTTGAAACATTTTTTAGTGAATTAAATGTGGACAAGATATTGATATATTATGACTGTGAAAATGGTTTACAATTGCCAATTAATCTTTTTTGTACAAAGTGGTCGGATTTTTGTTATCCATCTGATTTGGTTTTGATTTTGTTGCCGTCGGTGATGATTGTTTATTATGAGGATATAGTATATGGACCATACAGAATATAATTTGAATACTGTAGATTTTAACTATTTCTTGGCAGAATTGAGAAAAGGCAAAATTATGAATGAAACATCCTTCTATTTTGTTGATGAAATAAGTGAACCAGAACACTATATAGGTTGCCTTCCACAGTACGATAAACCCTACTGGGCTGGATTGTGTGATATTCCTAATGGAACGGAATTTTTAACAGCAGATGAATTAGTGAATGCAACAATTTATAGAGGAAAATCATTAAAAGAAAGATGGGATGATGTACGAATCATCTGCATGGGTGGAATTCCAGTAGATGATTACATGAAGTTGAGTGATTAATGATAGAAGCTTTAAAAGTGCTATAAATAGCCTAAAACGGAGGTAAATACAATGAAGGATACAGCGCCTACAATAGAGGAAATGAGAGAGGTTATACATACATTTGAAATGTTATCATTTAAAGAATTACAGGCACAGGGTATATTTGATGACAAAAGAAAAATGATAATTACAAAGCCTATGACCTATATCCTTATGTCTCATACAGACGACACCAATAAGGAAAAGATCTGGAAGTATTGTAAGAAGATAGCTTCTTTTAGTCATGCACCAATTAAATTAAAGGACTACCAGAGAATGTTACCTTTTTCAGAGGATGTGGAATCGTAGATGTGATTATGAAAGCATTGGAAGAAAATAGGTATCCGTTCTCTGATGGGAAGAATAAAGTGGAGCCGGTGGAAGGATATTATTACGCCATAGCGACTATATCACAATCCACATACCGAAGAGAGGAAATTCTTTCACTACTTCAAGTTATTACGGATTATTTTAAGAGTAATCAGCCGGATAAACTATCGCTGCTAAAAAGGAATATGGATGTGCTTAAGAAGGGCTATCCGGACCTTGGAGAGATTGTGTTTTAAAATTTGAACTGGAGAAAATACGTGGATAAAGGAGAAAATTGTGATGAAAGGTTTTGAAGACGCGTTTACTGATTTACAGGCGGAGTTTGTATCTCTATGTATGGAGTATACAAACGGAAATGTTGATAAAATATATATCTACATTTACCAAGATACATCACAGAAAATGTTTAATGCCATTTTCGTGAAAGGAAACGATGTTATACCCGCGGGGAATTTTGCTGATGATGAAGCTTCTGACGAGTTTTTATCAATTGGAACAAAAGATATTAATAAGCTGGTTGAATTGTGTGATAGTTATCAACAAAAATGTCCCAATGAATATAAGCTGGAATTTGATGTTGCTACGCATAAATTCGATGCATCCTATCGTTATGACAACTATACCAAGAGTGGAATATCACCTGTGTCAGAGCTGATGAGCTGGTATGGAGAAATTAAAAAAATGGTTTAATAGGATTGGTGGTTTTGAGTATGGTTGCAAAGAAAGGGAAAAGAAAAATAGAATATGAAGGAAATATATTCTATTGGTTTGTGCGTGCTGATGATAATGGAAGATTAAGAATTCACATTTTGTCAGAAGATAAGAAGATAAATCTGGAATATCCACCGTTTGATTCGGAAGTACCTGTGACACCATCCTATATTAGAAGGCTATTGGATAATTATTTCATGAAAAGTATAAGGTGAGACTCATATACGAAGGGAGAATCTTATGAATTACAATATTATTTTTCCTACAGCGTTTGACAGTATCAATCCTGATAATGATAATATGGATGTGCTTGTTCAAACTGAGAATGGGAAGCAATATACATTTGTTGTTGCTACTCCGGATAATGTGGCGTATCTTATGAAAAAAGATAATGTGCCATTCCTTAAACCCGGATCGCCGTTTATTTTTGTTGAAAAACTTACAGAGGCTAATGTCCGCATGCTGGTGGAGGCATTAATGGAGGAAGATGCACAACTTATCCGTATGTATGGAGAGGATGTTTACTTGACGGATACAGAGAGAATGTTTTAATTCTATGTTTATAACATAGATGATAGTGGGTGGACTTAACATGGCGATATGGCAGTTTCAATGCAATATTATACCGGCAAGATTAAATTTTGATAGATTAAGTCATGATGAAATGATTTCGTGGAAAGGGATACCTCAACCACCGCATAATCTTAAGTTTCTTGAACAGGAGGATAGTTGGTCAAAAGACATTATCCAGTATGGAAAATCGGATGAAACGTGTATAGAGTTCATATACATTGATAACATATTAGATGAAATAAGCTGTCGATTGGATTTGCGAAGTCTTACGAAAACCAACTTAATTTCAGTGATTGAATATGTACAAGAAATCGGTGCAATGTTTCTTGTGGGAGATAAGATTTACTCACCACGAATGGAAGAGATAATTGGGGTTATGAAAAAATCAAGAGCAAATCGGTTTTGCAAAAATCCAGTGGAGTACATTTTATCTCAAAATGAAAAATTAGAAATTTAGCAACACAATGCCGGGAGGGATCGATATGTATTTGAAACTGAATAATTATGAATATAAAATCACTGCTGCTAATGTAGGTTTTGAGATGTCAGAAGATAACAAATCATTAATCATGTTTCTGGATATAGACGGAAGCTATGAGGGTGAAGATTTGGATTATGAGCTTAGAACCATTAGATTGTATCATAATAATGGTTTTCATATCGGAGTAAAAGAACCAAATAAATTAATAGGAAAAAGCTTTGAATGGAATGAGGCTTATAATAACAAGGGCGAAGAGGCAGGAACTTTGTATGTGCTAGAGCACGAGGATGTCACATCAGGAAAAATTGATATTTTAGATGTTACGCAGGATTTGATTAAGGTAAAATGGTCCGGTCAGGCGAATGTGTTTTGGAATGAGGAATGTGGAGAAAACGTTTCTTTTGAAGCAGAAGTAGAAGCAAAAGTGCCATCTGTTCCAAAGGTAAAGGTGATAAATGGCTTTAAGAAGACAAAATTAAAAATAGATAAAAATACAGAAATCGAGCTGTTGAATTTTTCGGATATGGTAATGGAAGCAGAAAGGTGCAAGGAGTCATATCTGAAAAATGATTCGAATGCATGGTCTACTTTTGATAAAGCATTAAAGCTGAAGCTTACATATATGAAAAAGGAATATTACGGAGAGGCTGTATATCAGGGCTCGGGAACGAAATGTTATACGGTATTTGATGACCAGTGCCCTTTAAATGTGCAAATTACAAAGACTTCCATGTGGATTGAGAACGAGGAATATAAGTTTTATATTTTGGTAGAGGCTAAAATTGAGTAATATGGTTGAACAAAAAATAGTAAGGATGTAAAAAAATGATTGTAGAATTTCATGGCATGAAGTGTCGCTGCAGCACATACCGAACAAATGGAGAAGATAAGAATATTTTAACGCTTTTGAATGCAAAGGATTGGGAGAAATCATTGCAATATGATTTTACGGAGCCGCAATACGGTTTGTGGTGTCATTTCTTGACGGAAGAGGAAATGATGCTGTGAAAAACAGTTCTGTCAGACCGACTTTTGAGTATAATGGACAGTATTATAGAGTGGATGAAGTTTGTTTTTCGGATAAACCATTTATTGTGATAGAGTATGGAACATATGATGAACTTATGAATAATGCTATGGAGGATGCAGAGCCTTTTCCGTATAACTTAACTGAGGAAGAGCTATTGAATGAGGTAAAATATTCGTTGGGAATAGAAGTATGTCCGGGAGAGTATTAAGAAAAATTTATTAGTCGGAATGAAGGGATAAAATTATGAATAGAATAAAAGATGATTTTAAGTCAAAGGAATACTATCAGAAAGAATTAGAAAATCTTGAAAAAAGAATTAATCGATATAAAGATAATCTTAACCAAGAGAATGCCTCAAGACTTCATATTGCAATAGGCTTAAAGCTATTATCTGTTATTTTGATTAAATATCAATTGGGGTATGAAATTGATGAGATAAAGCATGATGTTTTGGAATATATAGAAAATGATAAACAGAAGGTTCTGTACTGTGAAGGGAACCTAACATATGACGATGTGGCTAATTTACTCTCATTAGCATATTTGTTTGATGTTGATTCTGAGCAAGTGGATTTTATTAAAACAAAAATGGTTGAAGAAAAATACATAGATATTCGTCTGGATATTATCCGTAATTTATATTTTGAAGGAAAGTGTTATTCTTCCAAAGGTTTTTATTATAGGGATAAGGGGTATTTCGGAGATTTTAGTAAAGAAAATGGAGGGATTGTAGATGTTTACAATGCTCCTGATGCAGAAAGAACTGACTTGTTTTTAAGACATTTGAACACTGTAAAGGACAAGCATCACAGAAAGCTTGTAAAGTATTATGAGTCATTAGCGGAAGACAGATATACATATACCGGTGCTACTGATATTGTGCTGACAGCAGTTGCAAAAGCGCTAGCGCTTGATATGTCTGCACTATGCGATTCGAAATATATCGCCTCCGATTTATTGTAAGGAACTACAGGTTGGGTATGTTGCAGTGTTGTGATTTATGGATTGGAGTGATTAAATGTTCGGAATAGAATTTGGTAATCTTGCCTTTAATTGCGAGGTTTCAGAACAGACTTTATGTATAGTAGTTGCAGGAAAAAATGAAACATCAAGCATTGATGAATTTATTCAAAAAGCTTTGGACTATCAGATAAAGAATGATTTTTCTTGTGATGCTGAAGAATATAAAAACTGTGTTTTTGTAGATGCTACAGACGATGTTGTAAAATGGCTACATGAAATTATTGAGGGAATGAATCGAAAAGTATCCTTTGAAATAGGAGAACCCATAAAAACCTTAACAGGTACTATAACAGATTTTGACAATGCTTGGGTTATAGAAACAAAGGAAATGTTTTATTATATATTTTGGTGTACAACGGCATAAATAGATTTGATTATTGTGGAGGAGCGACTATGGATATACATGAAATCTATCAGGAAGATAATAAATTTGAGGGTGAGGAGAGCATATATTACGTTCTTGTTGGAAAAGGTGACTCGTCCAGATGGGACAAGAGTCACAAGTATTATATTATTACACGTTCTGCTGTTGCAATCTATGATATAAACGCTGCCAGTATGGTGAAGAAGATAAAGGTTATGACATGGCCTATACCTAACGAGGAACATGATGCACAGGAGAAAAACAGCGGATATTTTAACAGATTTAAAGAGGGTGTCATTTATAAGGTGGCAGGAAGATTACAGTATAGTTACTTCGGAGAACTTGCATTTCTGTACATCAGAGAGGTTTTGGAAGAAAATGCATCCGGAACAAAGCTTGATAAAAATCAGGAAAAGTATCTGGCACCAATTGTCTTAGAGGATGAGGTGCTGGGGAAATTAGTGTTAGAAAAATCGGAAGGTCTGTTTGAAGGTAAGTATGATTTTGCAGGTAATGACATCACAATTTATATTGAGGTAGAGTGGGACAGTAAGGCAACTTGGAAAAAGCCTTTGACTGTTGCCAGAGATTTTGCAGAGCATATTGCTTCAAAGGATGAGGTGTTTAGATCGTATATTGCATCTGATGAGGATCTGTATGATGCTGCATTGGAGTGCGTGGAAGAATATGAAGATGAATGCGAAATTCATTTTTCTACACCGGAAGAATTTGCAGACGCATTAAAGGGTCGAATGAAATATATATTTGTGAATCAGAATGGCTCTTATACTGTAGGATACGATGATGGTTATGTATTTGGTGGACATGAGATAGATGTGGATGTAAATTCTAAGGGTGAAATGGTGTGTGCCGAGATGAGATAAAACATAGGAGCATGAGAAATAAGATGAGTGAAAAATCTGTTTTTATAAACCATTGGTTATATTCAAAGCCTAATCCGGAACCAAATAAAGCTGGAAATGTTGTTAGACGTGATTAATTCCGAGATTCAGAAATTTAATGAATGCGGATTGGCTGAATGGAGCGGAATCTTGGATGAAGCGATTGCTAAATTTGATTTAGGAAATCCAAGAAGTTGATTTTGTTGCAAGCGGGCTGTTTAGGCCCGCCTGAAGTATTTTTGGGTATTTATTTCTTGTCGGAATCTGCAATCTCTTCCAATGTACCAATGCTTTTGATAAAGTCCTGTTCAACTGGGGAAATGGTGTTTTCCAAGCGGTTCTTGTACTTGGTGTATTCGGCATGAGCCTTATCAAGTGCCTGCTTGTGGCTGATGTGACCGCTACTGGTAAGAATATCACGGCGGGTCATTTTCAGGTAATCGTCAATGGTTTCCAGCCAGTCCTTCATATACATTGGTTCCTGATTGAGAGCGTGTACCTCGGCGATATCGAGATAGGCTGTAACTATCTTGTTTAAAGCATCCAATTCCTGCTGGGTAAGATAGTTTTTTGCAATTTCTACATCGGGGCGACGGATGGTGTCACTAGCCCATGAGGTAAGTCCCATATTATCTTTTTCAGCATCGGCACGCTGGTAAATAACTTCTGCAGCTGTGTGCTTGTGTGCTGCCCAGTGCATCTTATTCTGCACCTGCTTAAAGAATAGGATGGAGCTTTCTGCACTAGGATCGTAATCGATGCTGGTAGCATAGATTTCCAGAACTTTTCTCCAAAATACCTTTTCAGAGGAGCGGATGTCTCTGATACGGGCAAGCAATTCGTCAAAGTAATTGCCGCCGCCAAGTCTTTTTAAGCGGTCATCATCTAATGCAAATCCTTTTTTCATGTATTCTTTTAATATTCTCATAGCCCAGATACGGAACTGTGTACCACGGTGGGATTTTACACGATAGCCTACGGAGATGATTACATCGAGATTGTAGTAATCGACATTGTAGGTTTTTCCGTCGGCGGCAGTTGTTGCAAAATTTGCAACAACTGAAATGCGCTGTAATTCTCCCTCTTCAAAAATATTTTTGATGTGACGTGATATCGTTGATTTGTCACGCTGAAACAGCTCTGCCATTTGGTCAATGGAAAGCCACACAGTATCATCCTCAAAGGTAGTTTCTATTTTCGTCAAACCGTCTTCGGTTGTGTACATAATAATATTGGAATGATTCATATACGCAGTCCTCCTATGTTGGTGTATCGTTCTTTTTGGCTCTGCTTTTATACACATTGTATTGGTTTTTACACTGTGGTGAGCAGAATTCCATATTCGGTCTGGTGGCAACAAATGCTTTGCCGCAGTGCTTACATACCTTCATGGTGGAGTTTTCATCCGTCAGCATAAAGGAAAACATCATCTGTACACATAACAATAAGGAATTGAAGTCCCAGACAATGGTAGGGCGTTCCCGCAATTCTATGCGGTAGGTAGGTGCCACACCGCCGAAAGCAGCCATTCCCTGACGGTATAGGTTACGTTCATTCTTATCCAGTCTGTCGTAGTCCAGATAATAAAGAAAGCTGGAGAAGAAGGTAAATGCCCAGTCACGGAATACTTCCACAAGCCATTCATAGGGCTCGGCATATTCATTCTGAAAACTCATCATAACAGCCTGCGGCTTATTCTTCATGGTCATAATTAAAGCAATCATCTCTACGCAGTCAGTACTCCAACTTGATTCCACACTTTTCTTGCGAAAATCAATCTTGTCAAAAGGGAAAAAGTAGGACAGATACTTCTCTGTAGAGATGCTTCCTTCCTTGATAAAATGATTCTTTGGCAGATAGACTGCCTCATATGTAATAAAATCCGGTGTGGTAGGCAGGGCAGTCATTAGTCCCAGCATACCGTATTCGGATACAAAGCTCATAATGGCTTCTTTTAATTCAACTTCACTTGCCTTGTTCATGGCAGTAGTACCGATGTTAATTGCGGTCAGCACCAGCTTCTCATAATCCTTGATAGGATTGTAGATGGATGGCTTGGCATCCGCAGAAGGTGTAATATAACACTTTCCGTTTGCGGCTGTTCGCCATTCGTATTTATCATATTTCACCCAGTTGGAACTGGATTTCTGAAAGATATTCTTCACAGTAATTCCTTTCTGTGCAAAAACTATTACTATCATAGCACGTCTGTATGCATATTTAAACTTTTTTTTTACGATCCGATCGATTATTTTTCTTGCGTTTCTTGGTTTCTTCCTTTGCCTGGTTTTCCTGTTCTCTGGCAATTCTTCTTACCACTACACCGATTTCCTTTAGTAGAGCCAGCTTTTCTTTATCCAGTTTTTCCATAGTAGCCGGGATCTCTTCTTCATGTCTTAATAGGAAGTCCAGTTCTTCCATGGTAAGATTACCATTGGTAGAAGGAAAATCCTCTCCCTGCCTGTCCACCAGTATCATAAGAACCTTTTTCTCAATCTGACCAAGAATAGTAGAGCGGACACCACGGATATTTCTGTCGCTCTGATTACGTAAAGCAGCAAGCTGACTGGTAGTGAAATCTCTAAGATATAGGAAGTATATCAACTCCTTATGGTCGTCCTTTAAGTCATAAATAATCTTGGAATAGTCCTCATCGGAAAGGGAGTTGTGCATCTCAAAAGGACAGTTAGAGATAATGTCTATATAGTCCCCTTTCATAAGCTGTCGCCAGTAAGCATGATTGATGGGAGCCGGGATAACAATGGCAAGTGGTGCCACATCCTTCTTGCTGTCTAGGTTTTCTCTGCCGATTTCGTGATATCGCTCCTTGCGTTCTCTGTTGGAATCTAATAGGTCCCATTCCCTTATCACTTCCTCAAAATCCGAAACAGTGCGGGCACCGTCCTCCAGTCGCTTTAAAGCAATGGCACGAAGCTCCTTTTTTAACATGGTCTTATTGGGGTGCTCATCCTTCGGCTGGAAATTATCATCTTTTATGGGATGTAATTCCTGTTCCAAATCCATTTCATTAAAATGCTCTAATTCAATTTGTAATTCCTGCTGGGATGCCTCAAAGGTAATATCCTCATCTATGGAAAAGGCTCCGTCTTCGCTGTCGAAGTTATGAGAATATTCCCAGAAGTCCATCAATTCCTGATGTTTTCTAATGTTCATTTATCCGTAAAACCTGCCTTGTATATACATATTTAAAATTTTTTGCAACTTTTTTTAAAAACACTTCCGCAAAACCCCTTCTAAATCTCCTATAAGTGAGAGAGTAATAGTTTTTGATAAGAAACGATTACTTTTGAAAAGAAATGGTATGCGCATAACCATTATAATATGACACAAACAAATGTTCTATATTTTTGGAGAAAAAACAGAAATTTATTTGTGTTTGGCTTAGAAATAGGATTTTGAGGAGGTAGAAGAATGAAGGATAAGGCTTTATTGACTGTAAAAGAGTTTTGCTCTTATTTGGGGATTGGTCAGACAAAGGCACGTGAGTTGTTGGCTGAAAATGCTGATGTATTCGCGGTTCGCATCGGAAACAGACTGTATGCTCACAAGGGCAAGCTGGATGAATGGCTTTTGAATCAGATTGGATGCTAGGAAATTTGATTCATAAAAAGACAATGAATTTATTAAATAACCATGAAACTAATTGAAAATTAAGTGTGTATATGCTACAATTGGGTGGACTGATGGTTCCTTTCAACGTATATACACGCTGGAAGGAGGCAGATATGGGTAAATCCATAAAAGGTAAAGAACTTGGTAAAGGCATTACACAGAGAAAGAGTGATGGACTTTATCAGGGACGATTTGTGAATCGTTTCGGCAAGACGCAGACCATATACGCAAGCAATCTGAATGAACTTCGTAAAAGGATGCGTGAGGAACAGTATGAGGATGAGAAGGCACTGAATGTTGTCACCAAGGATGTAACCCTTGATGAGTGGTATGAGATTTGGATGAATACCTGTAAGAAGAATTGCAGGAATTCCACTAGGGAATCCTATGCCACACATTATAAGCGGATACAGAAGGAGCTTGGGTGGCGTAAGCTGACATCATTGAACCTGATTATCATGCAGAATGCACTCAATGAGCTTGTTTCTGATAATGCCAGAAAGAACACGAAAAAGATTCCGGTGGATATGCTGGAAAAAGCAATCGACTCTGATTTACTTACAAAAAATGTTGCAAAGCAATTAAACACGGTGATTTCCAAGGAAGATAAGAAGGAAAGACGTGTACTGACAGTAAGTGAAGCAGAGTTGTTTTTAGGTGAGGCACAGAGTAGTTTCTACTATAATCTGTTTGTGCTTGCCATAGAAACCGGAATGCGTATTGGAGAGCTTTGTGGTGTTCAGTGGAAGGACATTGATTTTGACAAGAAGGTACTGTATGTGCGTCACACATTGTGCTATTTTCAAAAAGATGGTAAGTACATTTTTGAGATGCATGATGCAAAGACCAAGAATGGAAGACGAACGATTCCATTAACCACGAGGGCGTTGGAGGCATTGAAACGACAGCGCATTCAAAAACAGAAGATTCTCTTTAAGGGAATCGAAACAGAGGAACAGTACAGGGACTTGGTGTTTGTTACGAAAAACAACAGACCTACACAACAGTTCATAGTGCAGGAGGCAATCGGTGCCATTGTAAACCGGATTCGAAAAGAGCATCCTGACTATGAGATGTTTTCACCACATTGCTTAAGACATACTTTTGCAACCAGAGCAATTGAGAACGGAATGCAGCCAAAGACATTACAGAAGATTCTCGGACATGGCTCCTTGCAGATGACAATGGATTTGTATTGTCATGTGACAGAGGATACACTGTTTACAGAGATGATGAAGATGGAAAAGGCTGTGTAAGCTCAAAAGTGTGTAGTAAGTGTGTAGTAAGGCTATTTTGAGAATAAGGGGTTCCCCGGAACCCCTGTAAATACAGGAGGTTTTATTAAAATGGAAGCATATAAGCAGGAATTTATCGAATTTATGATTGACTGTAACGTACTCAAGTTTGGAGATTTCGTTACAAAGAGTGGAAGAAAGACACCATTTTTTGTCAATACAGGCTTTTACAGAACAGGTGCCCAGCTCAAGAGACTTGGCGAGTATTATGCTGAGGCTATAAATGCAGAGTTCGGTCTGGACTTTGATGTGTTATTTGGCCCTGCATACAAGGGAATACCTCTCACAGTTGCGACAACTATGTCCATAGCAGAGATGTACGATGAGGACATCAAGTATTGCTCAAACAGAAAAGAGGTAAAGGATCACGGCGACAAGGGAATACTCCTTGGAAGTCCTATAGAGGATGGCGATAAGGTTGTCATCATCGAGGATGTCACAACAGCCGGAACATCTATTCAGGAGACACTTCCTATCATCAAGGCACAGGGCGACGTGGATGTCATGGGTCTTGTGGTTTCAGTAGACAGAATGGAGAGAGGCCAGGGCGAGAAGAGTGCGCTGACAGAGATCGAGGAGAACTACGGAATCAAGACAACAGCTATCGTAACAATGGCAGAGGTAGTGGAGCATCTTTACAACAGAGAGTATAAGGGAAGAGTTATCATAGATGACACCCTTAAGGCCGCTATCGACGCTTACTACGATCAGTACGGTGTAAAGTAGATATAATATATCTTAAAATATTGTAAAAAGTCTTAAAATATTATATAAAATAAAGATATGGAGTTAAGGGCCATATCTTTATTTTTTTTGTTTATATGGGAGATTTCAACGTATGATAAAGTTTTTTAAGGCGATGTTTGGGGATGTAAGGGAATATTTCAGAGAATGGTCGGGGTGGATACTGTTCACTGTGTTGATCCTGTATTATGAATTGCTGTTTCACGGCATGAATTTCAGCCTGGATGATGGAAACATAGCCGCTATAATAGCATTTGCGGTGGTGGCTGGAGGCGTGTTCGGCGTGCTGACAGGATTTTTTCCGCCGGTCATCAATAAGATACTTGCAACGCTGTTCACGTTGTTTACGGGTGTGATCTTCATCGCCCAGTACGTATATCATTCGGTCTTCAACAACTATCTGTCTGTTATTGGAACCATAAAATTCGGCAATCAGGCTGTGGACAATGCGGACACGGTCATATCCAATATAAAGGCACAGATAGTGGACGTTATTCTTCTGGCTGTCCCGGTGCTCATAATGATCGTGTGCATATGGACATTTATGGCATTTGACAGGAGAAGGTGGTGGGTGAACCTCATAGGTGCCGCCGGAACAGCTCTAGTGTATGCCACAACACTGTTTGTGATGTGGGCTGTGGACTCGGATGTGTACAGTCCGTACAATTTATACAAGGAATATACATCGGTTGATCTCTCTGTTGAAAAGCTCGGCGTCATGGAGAGTTTTGTGGTGGATGTCAGAGAGGGTATCGCAGGCAAGAGCTCAGCACAGAGCAGGATAAATTTTGCCTCGGGTGGTGAGGTCGATATCGACTCACTTGCCTCCACAGAGAGCACAACGATGCAGGAGATTACCACCGAGACGGTGGATGTCGCGGAAGCGACCACAGAGGAGGTTGTGATCGACACATCCCCGAATGTCCTGGATCTGGATTTTGATGCCATAAATGACCTTGCGGGAAATGATGCGGTTTCATCGCTCAGCGAATATTTTGCAAATATACCCCCGACAAATAAGAATGAATATACAGGTATGTTCGAGGGCTATAATGTCATATGGATAACTGCGGAGGGGTTCTCAGGCTATGCGCTTGATTCCGGTCTGTTCCCTACACTGTCAAAACTTGCGGACGAGGGCTTTGTCTTTGAAAATTACTATCAGCCGCTATGGTACGGTTCAACATTAGGCGGAGAGTATGCAAACCTGATGGGAAGCCCGACTAAGAACGGTTCATACCTCAGTATGTGCAGGGCTGCCGACAATGAGAATGGCATGCTGTTTTCCATGGCGAATACGCTCAAGAGACTCGGCTATAGCTGTTACGGATTCCATGACAACGACTATACATATTATGACAGGAATATCACCCATCCGGCGCTGGGATACGAGTGGATAGCCAGCGGTAATGGGCTTGAGTACCAGACTGACGAGAACGGGCAGGACATGTGGCCTCAGTCGGATCTTGTCATGATGGAGGAGACATTTGACAAGTATACAGAGACGCAGCCGTTCCACCTGTACTACCTGACGGTCAGCGGTCATGTGCCATATGGATACGGTGCGGCAAATGCCATGGCGGAGAAGAACAAGGCTGTGGTCAGTGACCTTAACTATGTCCTGGATACGACAAAGGCATATCTGGCATCCCAGTACGAAATGGAAAAGATGCTTGAATATATGATGAAGAGACTTGAGAAGAAGGGGCTGCTGGACAATACTGTTATCGTCCTGGCGGGGGATCATGTACCGTATGACAATATGGACGTTGTGGATGAACTGGCAGGGGAGAACTTTGAAAACAGTCTTGAGGCGTACAGGAGCAGACTTGTCATATGGTCGGCGTCGATGGAGAAGCCGGTGAGAGTTGACAAGGTGTGCAGCAGTATAGATATCCTGCCGACCATGCTCAATCTCATGGGAGTGGATTATGATTCGAGGCTCATCATAGGAAGGGATATCCTGTCAGATAGTACAGGACTGGTGCTGTTCCCGGACAGAAGCTTTATAACGGATGCATTTGAATATAACGCAGTCACGGACACGCTGACATCCCACACGGGTGCGGAGGTATCGGATGACAGCTTCATTGCGATGCAGCTATATGTCGCGGATAAATTTACAGCAGCTGACAACATAACAGAGTCGGGGTATTATACATATGTTGCCAGGTATCTGGGGATAGACGAGGATAATTGACAATATTTATCATATTAAAATGTGGAATTATTCTCAAAAACGTATTATAGTATTTGTGGCTAATACCATAGGTATGTAATGAAAATATTATGCAATAAAGAAAGAGGTTAATTATGAAACTTGGTAGAAATGATATGTGCTGGTGCGGAAGTGGTAAGAAATACAAGGCCTGTCACCTGGCTCTTGACGATAAGCTTGAGGATATGAAGAACAGAGGATTCAAGATCCCTACACATGCGATGATCAAGAACGCAGAGCAGATCGAGGGAATCAGGGAGGCTTCAAAGGTCAACACATCTGTGCTCGACTACATAACTCCATTTGTCAAGATAGGAGTGTCTACCAGAGAGCTGGATGACCTTATCTATAACTATACAAAGTCCATAGACGCTATTCCTGCATGTCTTGGATATGAGGGATATCCTAAGAGTGTGTGTATATCGGTAAATGATGTGGTATGCCACGGCATTCCAAGTGATGACATTATTCTCCAGGATGGAGATATAGTTAATATCGACTGTACAACAGAGTACAAGGGATATTTCGGAGACTCATCAAGAATGTTCATGCTGGGAAATGTTGATCCCGCATGGAAGAAGCTTGTAGAGGATACAAAGAAGGCTCTTGATATAGGTGTTGAGGTGTGCAGCAAGCCATATGTGACCATAGGAGATATAGGATATGCCATCAACAAATTTGCACAGGAGCAGGGCTATTCGGTTGTCCGTGAGATAGGCGGCCATGGAGTAGGTCTTGCAATTCATGAGGAGCCTTATGTAAGTCATATAGGACAGCCTGGCAAGGATTATGTGCTTGCTCCGGGAATGGTGTTTACCATTGAGCCTATGATCAACATGGGCGGCCCTGATGTATATCAGGATGCAGATGACGGCTGGACTATCTACACGGAGGATGGCTCACCATCGGCACAGTGGGAGTACACACTGGTTATGACAGAACATGGAGTGGAGATACTTGCCCACTAGGGAGTGGAATAGAATAAAAGAGCAGCAGCCTGATATGCTATCAAAGACATATCGGGCTGCTGCTTTTTGTTGTGTTAGTTATCCATTAAGATCTGCTGCCGTAAACCGGCAGACAGATTATATTACTTTGTAAGTATTCCAAGGATCTCGTTGCTTCTTGCGATGAACTTGGTCATTGCCTCTGCTGACAGTGGACGGTTGGCAAGTACGGCCAGATCATATAACTGGCAGCAGATCGTAGCTGTGTTGTCGCTGTCAGGGTTGTCCAGAACGTATTTAACAAGCTTGTTGTTGCTGTTCAGGATGAGTGTCTCTCCCTCGCCCTGACCGAACATTGATGGATCCATACCGGCCATGCCGTACATCTTCATCATTTCCTGCATACGTCTTGTCTCCTCAGGCTGGGTGAGGATAGAAGATGTATTCTCATCCTTCAGGGATTCAACCTTTACATTCAGGTTCTTCATGTCGAGAGCCTTCTCAAATGTAGCTGTGAGCTTATCCTTGTATTCCTTTGCAGTCTCCTCGGAGAGCTCCTCGCCGACAAAGTTGTCAGAGAGCTCAGCGTCTATTCTGTAGAAGTGAACATTCTCATTCTTCTGCTCAAGCAGTGTGATGAATGGGCTGTCGATGGTCTGTGTCATGATCAGCGCGTCCATGCCCTCAGCCTTGAACATATTGATGTACTGTGACTGAGCCTGCTCATCGGTTACATAGAATACCTTGTTCTCATACTTTTCCTTTCCAGCCTCAAGATACTCAGGGAGAGTTATATATTTGCCCTCGAGATTCTTGTATATACAGAAGTCCTTCATCTTGTCGAGGAACTTGAGATCCTTCAGACAACCAAACTTGATAAATGGGTTGATGTCATCCCAGTACTTCTCGTAGTCCTCTCTGTGTGTCTTGTACATGCCGGACAGCTTGTCTGCAACCTTCTTGGTGATGTAGTCTGAGATCTTCTTGACAAATCCGTCATTCTGAAGCGCACTACGTGATACGTTCAGTGGAAGATCAGGACAGTCGATACATCCCTTTAAGAGCATGAGGAACTCAGGAATTACTTCCTTGATATTGTCGGCGACGAATACCTGGTTGTTGTACAGCTTGATCGTTCCCTCAAGGTTGTCATACTGTGTATTGATCTTAGGGAAGTACAGGATACCTTTCAGGTTGAATGGGTAGTCCATGTTCAGGTGTATCCAGAACAGAGGCTCCTTGTAGTCGTGGAATACCTTTCTGTAGAACTCCTTGTATTCCTCGTCGGTGCAGTCGTTTGGATGCTTTGCCCATAGTGGGGTAGTGGTGTTGAGTGGCTTAGGAGCTTCAGGCTTCTTCTCCTCGGCCTTTGTATCGTCTGCGTCTGGGCCCTTGCTGTCCTCAGCATTATCTGCTGTGTCGCTGACTTCCTTTGCATCCACGTCTACAGTAGCATCCTTAGGATCTTCCTGTGGCTCGTCTGCGTTGGTGTAGTAGATCTCAACAGGCATGAACGAACAATACTTGTCGATGACCTCCTTGATCCTGTATTCATTTGCAAATTCATAGCTGTCCTCGTTCAGATAAAGGGTGATGGTAGTACCTCGGTCAGCCTTAATGCACTTCTTCATGGAGTATTCAAGGCCGTCCTCGCACTCCCAGTATACAGCGTCCTCGCCGTCCTTGTATGACTTTGTCTCGATGGTGACCTTGTCGGCAACCATGAATGCGGAGTAGAAGCCCAGTCCGAAGTGGCCGATGATCTGTTCCTCTGTTGCCTTGTCCTTGTACTGCTCAAGGAATGCCTCGGCTCCTGAGAAAGCAATCTGGTTGATATATTTCTCAACCTCCGCCTCAGTCATACCGATACCGTTATCGGTAAATGTGATGGTCTTGTCGTTGGCACTTGTGGTCACATCTATACGATATGGCTCATCCGGCTCGTCAAATTCGCCCATGAGAGACAGCTTCTTAAGCTTTGTCACGGCATCACAGCCGTTTGATATAAGCTCCCTGACAAATATATCGTGGTCTGAATACAGCCACTTCTTGATGACAGGGAAAATGTTTTCACTGTTGATCGATAAATTTCCGTTCTTCATAATTGTATACATCTCCTTAAAATATAATGGTTTTCAATGAAAGATGTGTCATCCCCGATCTGTGTTCAATCTTAATAGAAATGTACACTGACACATCAGGCTAAAAGGTATGATAAATCAGCTGGGAACTAAAGTCAAGAAAAAATTAGCACTCAGACAAAATGAGTGCTAACAGGGGCGGCGCGTAAAAAATCCGGCATCAGATGAGGTGCCGGATCTTCAAAAATCATATTAAATTTCTTCAAAAAATCAGCTTTCGGTGAAATATATTCCGGCAGTCTTCAGGAAATCCTTGATCTCCGCATCCCACACATGCTCAAGGGTCTTATCCATGGTGAATATGTTCTGGGTCGCCATGGATGTGAGTTGTATGCTCATGCCGTCATAGTAGACGTTCAAGGTGAGATTTGCCACATCAGATACAGGTATGGTGAGATGGTTCTTCTCAAGCATATCCATGATGTCCGGCTGGGAGAGCACGAGCACTATCTTGAAGCTCAGTGGCAGCTTCTTTCCTCTTATAACATTATATACATGTGGTTTTATGGACTCCCATGAGGCGTAGGATGTGGAAGCCATGAGCTCCAGCTCCTCCTTGTCATAGAAATCCTTGTTTACCCTTCCGTCAAAGCTGTATGTTATCCCGCTTTTTACAAATGCCTCCATGGCGAGAAAACGGTCAAATGTATTGTCCATCAGAAGCTTCTTCACGAAGTCCCTGGTCTCGGTGATGGTGATGTCTAACATTGAAAATCTCCTGTTTTCTGGATTGTGATCCAGCCGTATCTGCGTGCGGCTGCATGCTAAAAGTATATCAGCGGAATGTGGCAAATGCAACAATATAGATACACTGATTTATTGAATTATGGATACCCGTGTGATATAATGTACAAGGATTTAATGTCTAAATGTTATGGAGGGTTTATTTGATGAAGAAGGTTGCATATATAGCATCAGAGTGTGTGCCATTTATAAAGACGGGTGGTCTTGCGGATGTAGTTGGAACACTGCCAAAGATATTTGATAAGAACGAGTATGATGTGAGAGTCATCATGCCGAATTATCTCTGTATTCCGAACAAGTACAGGGAGAAGATGCAGTATATAACGCATTTTTATATGGACATCGGTTACAAGAATGATTATGTTGGCGTTATGTATCTGGAGTATGAGGGTGTCAAGGTATATTTCATAGATAACGAGTATTACTTTAACGGATTTACACCTTATGGTGATGTAAAGTGGGATATCGAGAAGTTCTGTTATTTCTCAAAGGCAGCGCTTTCGATCCTTCCATCGATCGGTTTCCAGCCGGATATACTTCACTGTCATGACTGGCAGGCAGGACTTGTGCCTGTATATCTCAAGACTCTGTTTGCAGGAGATATGTTCTATACAAGCATGAAGTCTGTTATGACTATTCATAATCTCCAGTTCCAGGGCAAGTGGGATATAAAGACCATTCAGGAGTATTCAGGACTCCCTGATTATGTATTTACACCGGACAAGCTGGAGATCCAGAAGGATGCTTCCATGCTTAAGGGCGGACTTGTATATGCAGATAAGATAACAACGGTAAGTAACACATATGCCAAGGAGATACAGACTCCATATTATGGAGAGGGACTTGACGGGCTCTTAAGTGCCAGATGGCAGTCACTCTGGGGCATTGTCAACGGTATAGATTACGAGGTATGGAATCCTGCAACAGATCCACAGGTATATAAGAACTACAGCGTGGATAACTTCAGACAGCTCAAGAAGATCAACAAGATCGAACTGCAGAAGGAATGTGGACTTCCTCAGGATGAGAATCAGTTTGTAATAGGAATCATATCCAGACTCACAGACCAGAAGGGTCTTGATCTGGTTGACAGGATCATGAACGATATATGCTGTGACGGAGTACAGTTCATCGTCCTCGGAACCGGTGACGGCAAGTACGAGAACATGTTCAAGTATTATCAGGGAATACATCCTGCAAAGGTATCAGCGAACATCTATTATTCAGATGAGAGATCTCATAAGATGTATGCAGGCTGCGATGTGATGCTCGTGCCTTCAAGATTTGAGCCATGTGGACTCACACAGCTCATGGCACTCAGATATGGCACAGTTCCAGTAGTAAGAGAGACAGGTGGTCTTGCAGATACTGTTGAGGCTTATAATCAGTTCGAGGGTACAGGAACAGGATTCTCATTTGCTAATTATGATGCATATGAGCTCCTCAATGCCATAAACTATGCAAAGGAAGTGTACTATAACAACAAAGAGGCATGGTATGGAATCCAGGAGCGTGGCATGAGACAGGATTACTCATGGTATAACTCGGCGAATATATATAAGGATCTCTACAATTCACTGTAGGATCAGGATAGCAGTAATGTGGTAGTAGATATGGAAGAGGCAGAGAATGAATTTGCATTTTCTGCCTTTTTTCAGGGATATAGGAGAGACAGATATGGCGTTTGACGGAATAGTGATATCCAATGTGGTAAGAGACATGAAGGAGAAACTCATCGACGGAAGGATATATAAGATATATCAGCCGGAGAAGGACGAGCTCAACATAGTAATAAAGAATAACAGGGAGAATTACAGGTTGCTCATGTCTGCGGATGCAAGCCTCCCGCTTATATACTTTCAGCAGTCCGCCAAGGAGAATCCTATGACAGCGCCGAATTTCTGTATGCTCCTCAGGAAGCATATCAACAACGGAAGGATAGTTGATGTGTATCAGCCGGGCTTTGAGAGAATAGTTGTCATGGTCATCGAGCATCTGGACGAGCTTGGAGATCTAAAGAGAAAGAAACTCATCATAGAGATCATGGGTAAGCACAGCAATATCATATTTGCCACGGATGAGAATGTCATCATCGACAGCATAAAGCATATATCCCATATGGTGAGCTCAGTGAGGGAGGTTCTTCCGGGCAGGACTTATGAGTATCCTCCGGCGGGAGGAAAGGTATCCCCGCTTGAGATAGAGCGCGGGGACTTCATAGAGCGTGTGAGCTCGAGCCCTACGAATATCATAAAGGCGATATACCAGAACATAACCGGATTTTCACCGGTTGTGGCGAGTGAGATAACCTACAGGGCAGGACTTGACGGCAACATGCCTGTGGACAGCATGAGCGAGGCGGATGTCGCAAGGCTTTATGATGAATTTGCCGGGATAGTATCTGATATAAGGAACGGGAACTATACTCCTGAGATCATACTGGACGGTTACACTCCAGTGGAGTTCTCGTCGGTGCATCTGTCGATGTACAGCGACAAGACCATAGAATCAAGGGATGACATTTCAAAGGTGCTTGATGAGTATTTCTACAGAAAGAGTGCGGTCACAAGGATAAGACAGAAGTCATCGGATCTCAGAAAGATCGTCTCGAATGCCATTGAGAGAACGAGCAAGAAGTACGACCTGCAGCTCGCTCAGTTAAAGGACACTGAATCCAGGGAAAAGTACCGTGTGTACGGAGAACTGATCAACACATATGGTTACAATATAGAACAGGGAGCGGACAGTTTTGAGGCTCTCAACTACTATACTAACGAGATGATAAAGATCCCGCTTGACAAGACCATATCTGTTATGGACAACTCCAAGAGATATTTTGCGAGATACAACAAGCTCAAGAGGACTTATGAGGCACTTACACAGCTCACTGTCGAGACGAAGAGTGAGCTGGAGCATCTTCAGTCGGTGCAGACGTTCCTTGATATGGCGATAGATGAGAATTCACTGGCACAGGTCAAGGAGGAGCTCGTAGCCTGCGGATATGTAAAGGGACATTACGGACGCAAGGGCGACAGGAAAAAGGCAAAGTCAAAACCGCTGCACTACATATCCAGCGATGGATTTCATATGTATGTGGGCAAGAATAATATCCAGAACGATGAGCTCACATTTAAATTCGCAAATGGTGGGGATATGTGGTTCCATGCTAAGAAGATGCCGGGTTCCCATGTCATCGTGAGACTTGAGGGTGCGGGAGAACTTCCTGATTCTACATATGAGGAGGCGGCAAGACTTGCAGCGTATTATTCGTCTGGAAGGACGGCACCGAAGGTGGAGATAGACTATACCGAGCGCAGAAATATCAAAAAGCCTGCGGGGGCAAAGCCTGGATTTGTAATATATCATACGAATTACTCGATGATTGCAGAGCCGAGAATTGCGGGAATAGAGGAAGTACAATAAATAATTTGATTTTTAAACAGGTGTGAAGTATAATATATTATCTGTTATCAGGTAATTGAAAACAACATATAACCTGGGAATATTAGGAGACAGATATGGTAAAAAGCATGACAGGATTTGGCCGCAGCGAGAGGGTGACTGATGCATACAAGATAGTTGTAGAGATGAAGTCAGTCAATCACAGATTCTGCGACATCAATATAAAGCTCCCGAAGAAGATAAGCTTCTTTGAGACAAACATAAGAACATATCTCAAAAAATATATTGAGAGAGGAAAGGTTGACGTGTTCATCACATACGAGGATTTCTCGGATGACAATGTCAAGCTGAAGTACAACAAGGACGTTGCCGAGAAGTACATGGGATATTTCGAGGAGATGTCCAAGGATTTTGGAATTGAGAACAGCATAACACCTGCACAGCTTGGAGGCTTCCCTGACGTGTTCACGGTTGAGGAGCAGGCGGTCGACCAGGATGAGCTGTGGAAGATAATAGAGACATCCCTTGACGAGGCTGCGAAGATGTTCGTGCAGTCGAGGATAACAGAGGGAGAGAACCTTAAGAAGGACATGATCGACAAGCTTGACGGAATGAGAGCTGCCGTTGATTATATAGAGGAGATATCACCTGAACTTGTGGAGGAGTATAGACGCAAGCTCACGGACAAGATCACAGAGGTTCTTGACAATCCTGTTATAGATGAGAACAGGATCGCCACAGAGGTCGTTATATATGCGGACAAGATATGTGTGGACGAGGAGACTGTAAGGCTTAAGAGCCATATCAGCAGCACGAAGAAGATTCTGGAGGATGGCGGAAGCGTCGGCAGGAAGCTGGACTTCATCGCACAGGAGATGAACAGAGAGGCGAACACGATACTTTCAAAGGCCAATTCACTTGATGTGTCAGACAAGGCGATACAGCTCAAGACTGACATAGAGAAGGTCAGAGAGCAGATACAGAATCTGGAATAGAGTACATAATTTTTAGAGGTAATGATGATGGCAGATAAGAATACAAAGCGTGGATCGCTCATAGTCATATCCGGTTTTTCAGGAGTTGGAAAGGGCACAGTTGTCAAGAGACTTGTGTCGGATTTTGGATATAACCTTTCAGTGTCGGCGACGACAAGATCACCGAGAGAGGGTGAGGTCGATGGAAGAGAGTATTATTTCATGGATCGCAAGGATTTTGAGAATCTCATTGACTACGGCGGATTTATCGAGTGGACACAGTATGTAGAGAATTATTATGGAACTCCAAAGAAGTATGTTGAGGAGAAGCTTGCTGATGGCAAGGACGTCATACTCGAGATAGAGGTCATGGGCGCACTCAATGTCAAGAAGCAGTTCCCTGATGCGCTTCTCATATTTATATCAGCTCCAAGCATAAGCGAGCTTAAGAGCAGACTGGCAGGAAGAGGAACAGAGTCGGAGGAGACCATAATCAAGAGACTCCGAAAGGCCACAGAGGAAGCTGAGGACATGGACAAGTACGACTACATCATAGTCAACGATGATCTGGACGAGTGTATACACACCGTGGATTCAGTCATCAGAAGCTATGGCTGCAGAAGAGATAATCAGCTTGGATATATAGCCGGAATAAAAGAAGAGCTTGCAGAGATAAAGAAACTCTGATAAATTAGACTGGATAACAGTGGACAGCAGTTTAGAAGAATATTTCAATAATCATATAAGAAAGGGGATATAATATCATGTTACATCCATCATACACAGACTTAATGTCAGTAGTAAATGCAGAGGTTGAGCCAGGTGAGCAGCCTGTAGTAAACAGCAGATATTCAATCGTTCTTGCAACAGCAAAGAGAGCAAGAGAGATCATTGATGGTCAGGAGCCTATGGTGGCAGCAGACCCAAAGAAGAAGCCATTATCCATCGCTGTAGATGAAGTTTACCATGGAAAGGTAAAGATCGTCGGAGCAGACGAGGATTAACAGACCGGAATATATAGCGGTAAGTGAGAAGAATGGAGGTTGGAGCTTTTAGCACAGCCTCCTATTTTTCTGATACACAACTGTGCCGGATGTGGCATATTCTAAATAAACAGGAATATGTCGACGGGAGGTGTATCATGAGGGCGTCAGATGTTCTAAAAGGCACGGTCTATGAGATCCTGGCAGGGGACATTGACTGTCAGATTACGGATCTGGCAGATGATTCCAGAGATGTCACACAGGGAACTCTTTTTGTGTGCCGGAGAGGTGCGAGAACAGATGGACATCGCTATATAGATGATGCCGTGGCAAGGGGCGCAGCGTGTATAGTCATGACAGATGATATCGGCATACCTGCGGAGCGGTCAGCCGGACGCTGGGGGGATACCGATGGTGTACTGATCGTGAGACTGTATGACTATCGCCACGGTATAGGAATGATATGTAATAATTTCTGGAATTTTCCGTCACGAAGTATGAAGGTTATAGGTGTGACCGGGACAAAGGGAAAGACCACGGTCGCATGTATGATAAAGTCTATGCTGGACAGATGGGGGCGTAGAACCGGTCTTGTGGGAACCATAGAGATCGATGACTGTATTCGGAAGATACCATCTGTGAACACCACTCCGGGAACGATATATCTCCATCGCAAGCTTGCAGACATGGTGGCAAATGGTGCGGAATACTGCGTCATGGAGGTATCGTCACAGGGGCTTATGCACAGCCGTGTGTCGGGGGTAGAATTTGATATATGCGTATATACAAATCTTGCTCCGGATCACATTGGGCGGAATGAACACCGCACATTTGCCGAGTATGGGAGATGGAAGAGAAGCCTGTTCTCAAAGTGTAAGACTGCGGTGATAAATGCAGATGACATGTATTCTGGGTGTATTGCTGCCGAGGCTGTGAATGCAGGGGCTGAAGTGGTATATTATGGTGTGAGGAATCACACTGCAGCCGGGGATGGTAATGTGTGTATGGCGGGAGCAATACACAGGCTCATTCTCCATAGAGTTATGGGGATAGGCTATGAGTGTGAGAGAACGGACGGGGAGAGCACTTACATGACTGTTGGCATACCGGGAGAGTTCAATGTGTACAATTCTCTTGCTGCGGTAACCACTTGCGGGATCATCGGGATACCGATGGAGGTAATGCAGGATTCGCAGTCGGATATGAAGGTGAGGGGCAGACTCGAGCCGGTGGAGATTCCGGGATACGCAAGGATATTCATCGATTATGCCCACAATGCCGTGAGCCTGGAAAATGTACTGACCACCCTCAGACAGTACAGGCCGAAGAGGCTTATATGTCTGTTCGGATGCGGCGGCAACAGATCAGCCGGGCGCAGAAAAGGCATGGGATTTGTGTCGGGCAGGCTGGCGGATATGACGGTCATAACAAGTGATAACCCGAGGTTTGAATCCCCGGAGGCGATAATGACGGATATTGAGACCGGGGTTCTCGAGGGCGGAGGAGAATATGTAAAGATATGCAGCCGTCTGGATGCTATAAGATACGCTCTGGAGATTTCGGACAGGGATGATATAGTCCTTCTGGCCGGCAAAGGCCATGAGACATATCAGGATATAGAGGGACGCAGGACACAAATGGACGAGAGAGAAATGATACGGCAGATATTGGAGGAGAAAAATGCGGGGATTGTACGCAGATGTGATAATTGATATATCCCATGAGGCGATAGACAGAACATTTCAATATGCTATTCCTGACGATATTGCCGGCAGGATACAGATAGGAAGTCAGGTCAACATTCCATTTGGCAAGGGAAATAATCTGAGAAAAGGCTATGTCATAGGGATATCGGATTCCACGGAATATGATGAGAGCAGGATAAAGTCTATAGATTCTCTGTGCGAGGACGGCGTGGCAGCTCCGGGAAGGCTCCTTGCCCTTGCGGCGTGGATAAAGGAGAACTACGGCTCCACCATGATAAATGCCATCCAGACGGTGATGCCGGTGAAAAAAACGGTTAAGTCCGTGGTGGTCAGATATATTGTCCTTTCATGCGAGGATGTGGACACATGGGAATACAGATATATGAAGAAGAATGCCAGGGCAAAGCTCAGGCTCCTCCGCGAGCTTATGGTGAGACATGAGCTCACAATGACGGAGGCCACCGGGACTTTGAATGTGTCATATCAGGCGGTTAAGGCCATGGAGGACGAAGGTGTCGTTCGTATCGTTGAGGACAGCAGATACCGGGATGTGGTGTCTGACGCGGTGAGGCAGCAGGCATTTGAGGCTCCTGATATAGAGCTTAACAGTGACCAGCAGAGGATAGTCGATGATTTCGTAAGTGATGCAGATCAGGGTATACACAGGACATATCTTCTTCATGGCGTGACGGGAAGCGGCAAGACTGAGGTGTATGTGAGGTGTATCCGTGAAGTCGTCCGCGCGGGCAGACAGGCGATCGTGCTGATACCTGAGATAGCACTCACGTATCAGACACTGACATATTTCTCCAGATACTTTGGTGACCGTGTGACCATGGTCAACTCAAAGCTCAGCAGCGGGGAGAAGTATGATCAGTTTGAGCGCGCAAGGAAGGGCGATGTGGATGTGGTGATAGGCCCGAGGTCTGCGCTGTTTACCCCATTTGAGAAGCTGGGACTTATAATAATAGATGAGGAGCATGAGAGCAGCTATAAGAGTGACAGCCCGCCAAAATATCACGCAAGGGAGACTGCCATAGAACGTGCAAGGCTTGAGGGGGCGAGTGTCATACTCGGTTCCGCAACTCCTTCTGTGGAGAGCTACAAGCGTGCACTGGCGGGTGAGTACAGGCTGTGGACCATGGACAGCCGTGTTGAGGGCAGAGCCATGGCAGAGACAAGCATAGTAGATCTCAGGGATGAACTCCACCGGGGCAACAGATCCATAATAAGCGACGAGCTTGCAAATGATATAGCGGACAGGCTCAGCAAGCGGGAACAGATCATGCTGTTCATCAACAAGCGGGGATATAACAGCTTTGTATCCTGCAGGAGCTGCGGAGAGGCAGTGAAATGCCCGCACTGTGACGTGTCCATGGCACTGCACTCTGGAAATAATACACAGAAGGGCGTGCTTGTGTGCCACTACTGCGGATTCAGAATGCCGGAGCCGGACAAATGTCCGGCGTGCGGTTCAAAGCTCATAGGAGGCTATGGAGTCGGAACCGAGAAGGTCGAGCAGGAGGTACACAGGTTGTTCCCGGAGGCCAGAACCTTAAGGATGGACAGGGATACGACCTCGAAGAAGAATTCTCATGAGCAGATACTTGAGAGCTTCGGAAGAGGCGATGCGGACATACTCATAGGAACCCAGATGATAGTCAAGGGACATGACTTTTCCAGAGTGACACTTGTGGGTGTGCTGCTGGCGGATCTCACACTGTTCAGCGGAGACTACAGAGCCGGTGAGAGGACATTTGACCTGCTGACCCAGGCTGCGGGAAGAGCCGGAAGAGGTGATGTGCCCGGAAAGGTTGTGATACAGACCTACAAGCCGGACAACTACGTCATAACTGCGGCAGCGTCCCAGGATTACAGGGCATTCTACGATATCGAGGAGGCGTACAGATCACTCATGAGGTATCCGCCGGAGTGGAATATGATGGTCATAATGGGCACGGGCATGGACGAAGAACAGCTTGCCAATATAATGGATAGGATGTATTCTCTTATAAGGGGAAAATATATAAATGCAGGACATCTGTCTGTGATCGGTCCTTCGGAACCGGCCATATCAAAGATAAAGGATGTGTACAGGCGGGTGTTGTATATAAAACACCGGGATTACAGGATGCTGGTGGATGTCAAGGATTATGTCGAGGAATGGCTTAAGGAGAACGGAGAGAACGATGTGAGTGTATTCTTTGACCTGAATCCGGTAAATATGTATTAGTGAAAAGGAGATTTGTGGACATGGCGATAAGAAATATAAGATATGACGGAGATGACATACTCAGAAAGGTGTGCAGACCGGTTGAGAAGATGGATGACAGAACACTTACACTCATAGATGACATGTTTGATACCATGTATGAGGCAAATGGAGTTGGACTTGCCGCACCTCAGGTTGGAATCCTCAAGAGGATAGTTGTTATCGATGTCGGCGATGACAATCCACTCTGTCTTATAAATCCTGTGATAACAGAATCAGACGGAGAGCAGACAGGTGAGGAGGGATGCCTCAGCCTTCCTGGAAAATTTGGAACAGTTACAAGACCTATGCATGTAATATGCAAGGCATTTGACGAGAATATGGAGGAGTTTACAGTCGAGGGAGAGGGACTTCTGGCGAGAGCTATCTGCCACGAGCTTGATCATCTTGACGGAAAGCTCTACAAGGATCTTGTCGAGGATGGCCTTCACGAGGTAGAGCAGAATTAAGAGATACTTAACCTATAACAAGGAGGACATGCAGATGAGAGTTATATATATGGGAACCCCTGATTTTGCCGTGCACGCACTTGTATCCATAGTGGAAGCGGGACATGACGTTGTGGCATGCTTTACGCAGCCGGACAAGGCAAAGGGAAGGAGCAAAAAGCTTCAACCGACACCGGTGAAGGTACAGGCAATGGAATATGATATTCCGGTATATCAGCCGGTGAAGCTCCGTGAGCAGGAGAACGTGGACATCATCAGAGAGTATGCACCTGATGTGATAGTTGTGGCAGCATATGGCCAGATACTTCCTGAGAGCATACTCAATATTCCGAAGTACAGATGTGTCAATATCCATGCATCGCTGCTCCCGAAGTACCGCGGTGCGGCGCCTATCGAGTGGGCGATCATTGACGGCGAGAAGGAGACCGGAGTCACCACCATGTACATGGCAAAGGGACTTGATACCGGAGATATGATAGAACATTCGATTGTGTCTATCGGTGACGATGACACTGGAGAGACATTGACGGACAAGCTTGCGGCAAGCGGTGCGCAGCTTATACTGTCAACCCTTGAAAAGCTTGAGAATGGAACTGCGGTCCGGACACCTCAGGATGACAGCCTGAGCTGTTACGCTTCCATGTTGAACAAGGGTATGGGAGATATAGATTTCAGTGAGCCGGCAGAGAAGATAGAGAGACTTGTGAGAGGCCTTCAGCCATGGCCTTGTGCATACACAAGGATAGGCGGCAAGAATGTCAAGATATATGGGGCAAAGGTAGTGAGTCGTGAGGATGGCATTGCACCGGGTGAGATAACCATGGTGACCAAGAAGACATTTGCCATAGCGTGTGGACAGGATGCACTCCAGATAACAAGATTGCAGCCTGAGGGCAAGAAGCCTATGGATGCGGCGGCGTTCCTTGCGGGCAATAAACTCACAGCCGGAGAGCACATCTGATCAAATATATCTGATGAAGAATGGACAGAGGTAGAATGGATACAAAGACTCGAGAGGTGGTTCTGACCACATTACTGGACATAGAGAAAAATCATACATTTTCAAATATAGCACTTGGAACGGCACTCCGGGCCAACCAGTTCATGAGCAAACAGGACAGGGCGTACATCACGAGAATGGTCGAGGGAGTCACAGAGCAGAGGATAAAGCTGGACTACATAATAAACCAGTTCTCCAAAACAAAGGTGAACAAGTGCAAGCCGCTCATAAGATGCGTCCTCAGGATGGGAACTTACGAGCTGTTCTTTATGGACTCTGTTCCGGATTCGGCTGCCTGCAACCTGTCGGTGAAGCTGGCGGTGGATCATGGATTTGGAAGCCTCAGAGGCTTTGTCAACGGAGTGCTCAGAAATATCGCAAGAAGCAGGGATGGTATAAAATACCCTGATAAGAACACATCACCTTTGGAATACTATTCGGTTGAATATTCAGTTCCTGTGGAGCTTGTGGAGATACTGCTGCAGGACTATGACAGCGAAACGGTGGACAGGATACTCGGAAGCAGCTACGAAATGCGTCCGACATCCATAAGGGTGAATACAGACAGGATAAGCGTTGATGAAGTCGAGAGGAAGCTGGAGGCCGCTGGAATAGAGACAGTGCGAGGAAACCTGAATGACACATCACTTCTTATAAAGGGATATGATTATGTCAGAAGGATCCCAGGATTCATGGATGGAGAATTTGTTGTACAGGATCAGAGTTCGTGTCTGGCTGTAAGGGCAGCAGGTATACAGAATGGAGATCTGGTGGTGGATGTGTGTGCAGCACCGGGCGGCAAAACCATGTATGCCGCAAGTCTTGTGGGACAGACAGGAAGGGTGATCTCAAGGGATCTCACCGAGAACAAGACGGAGCTCATAGAGGAGAACGTGGACAGACTTGGACTGACAAATGTCACTGTCGAGGCATGGGATGCGAGAGAACTTGATGAGAACCTTGTCGGAAAGGCTGATGTGGTAATAGCAGACCTTCCGTGTTCGGGACTTGGCATAATGGGCAGGAAGAACGATATCAAGTACAATGTGACAGGTGACAGCATAGACGAGCTGGCACAGCTTCAAAGGGATATTCTTGACACTGTATCCAGATATGTGAAAACGGGTGGAACACTGGTGTATTCGACATGTACTATAGACAGCAGGGAGAATCAGAACAATGTTAAGTGGTTTGTGGAAAATCATGATTTTGAGACTGTGAGTATAGATGAGATCGTACCGGGGCACGGCGGCGATAAAGGATATGTAACTCTGTTACAGGGAGTAGATGAGTGTGATGGATTTTTCATATCGAAGTTCGTGCGTACAAAATAGATAGAACATGTATAAAAGATTGGACAGAGTATGGAAGTAAAGGATAGAGAAGATAAGGATATTAGACAGCCGGATCTGAAATCAATGAATATGGAAGAACTCAGGAACTGGGTCATCGGTGCCGGTCAGCCGGCATTCAGGGCGAAGCAGATATATCAGTGGTTTCATGTGAAGCTTGCGGACGGAACGGAGGAGATGACCAATCTGCCGAAAAGCCTCAGAGAGAAGATGGATGAATATGGAATATATGGTGTGAGCGTTGTCACCAGACTCATTTCAGAGGATGACGGCACAAATAAATTCCTGTTCAGACTCCATGATGGGAATGTCATAGAGAGCGTGCTCATGAAGTACAAGCATGGCAATTCCGTGTGCATATCATCCCAGGTGGGCTGCCGTATGGGCTGCAGGTTCTGTGCATCGACCATAGGCGGGCTGGTGAGGAATCTCACAGCGTCTGAGATGCTGTCACAGATATACAGCATCCAGAAGATAACAGGTGAGCGTGTGTCAAATGTGGTCGTGATGGGAACAGGAGAGCCGCTGGATAACTTTGACAATCTTGTCAGGTTCATAGAGATGCTGACGGACGAGAATGGACTGAACATAAGCCAGAGAAATGTCACAGTGTCGAGCTGCGGTTTAGTGCCTGAGATAAAGAGGCTTGCGGATATGGGGCTTTCCATTACATTTGCATTGTCGCTTCACGCGCCAAATGACGAGGACAGAAGGGCACTCATGCCGATAGCCAACAGATACAGCATTGCAGAGGTTCTGGACGCCTGTGATTATTACTTTGACAGGACGGGCAGGAGGATAACATTTGAGTATTCTCTTGTAAAAGGGCAGAATGACAGCCCTGAGAAGGCATGCGAGCTGGCGCGTCTCATAAGGGGAAGAAACTGCCATGTGAACCTCATTCCCGTAAATCCGATCAAGGAGAGGGATTACGAGAGGGCGGATAACAGCGCCATTGAGAATTTCAAAAATATTCTGGAAAGAAACCAGATAACAGCTACGGTGCGAAGAAGCATGGGGCGTGACATAGACGCAGCGTGCGGACAGCTCCGCCGTAAATATGAGGAGGAGAACAAGACGGATAAATAGTTCGTCTTGTTCTTTTTTATGTGTTGTGCTAAAATAGGCAAGGTGGCGTATCAGATAATATTTTAGGCTGATGGAGAGAATATATGAAATCATTTGGAATAACAGATGTTGGAAAAAAGCGTTCCATGAATCAGGACAGCATATTTTATACAGATGAGCCAATAGGGGCTATCAGCAATCTGTACATAGTTGCGGATGGCATGGGCGGTCATAAGGCCGGGGACGTTGCATCCAGAACGGCGATTGAAGCCGCAGTTGAATATATAAGTGAAAGCGAGATAAGCAATCCTGTATCGCTGCTCAAGAGGGCGATAATATATGCCAATGACAAGGTGTATAAGCTTGCGCTCAGCAATCCGGAGGATTACGCAGGTATGGGAACGACATTTGTAGCTGCAGTGATCGATGATGGAATCATGTATGTCGCGAATATAGGTGACAGCAGATTATATATAGTTAACAATGAGATAAGACAGGTCACACTTGATCACTCATTGGTTGAGGAGCTGATAAGGAATGGTCAGCTCGACAGGAATAAGGGACGGAATCATCCAGAGAAGAACATTATAACCCGAGCACTTGGAATAGGTGATGATGTGGTTCCGGATTTCTTTGAAGTAGAACTTTCAGCGGATGATAAGATCCTTCTATGTTCTGATGGTTTGTCGAACATGATAGAGGACGACGAGATTCGGGACATTGTATCAGAGTCGGATGATCTTAAGACAGTCGGTGAGAAGCTGGTGGAGAGAGCGAATTACTACGGCGGCAAGGACAATATATCTGCCGTTGTAGCTGCGATAGATTGGGAGGAATAAATTGGTATGTTAAATCCGGGAACGATGCTCAGCGGTCGTTATGAGATCATAGAATTGGTTGGATCTGGCGGTATGTCAGAGGTATATAAGGCAAAATGTCATGTGTTAAACAGATATGTTGCCATAAAGGTGCTTAAGCCTGAGTTCAGCTCAGACGTTAATTTTGTTACAAAGTTCAGGATAGAGGCCCAGTCTGCGGCGGGGCTGTCACATCCTAATATTGTGAATGTATACGATGTCGGTGAGGACAACGGAATATATTATATAGTAATGGAGCTTGTGGAGGGAACCACCCTCAAGGAATATATACAGGCCCACGGTAGAATAGAGCCTATGCAGGCGATTGATTTTGCCATACAGATAGCCCAGGGACTTCAGGCAGCCCATGAGCATCACACGATACACAGAGATATAAAGCCTCAGAACATCATCATGTCGAACAACGGCACGCTGAAGGTTACTGATTTCGGAATCGCAAGAGCCGCATCGTCAAGCACGACCACGACAAATGCGATGGGCAGTGTTCACTACATATCACCGGAGCAGGCAAGGGGCGGATTCTCAGATGAGAGAAGTGATATTTATTCACTCGGTATCACCATGTATGAGATGCTCACAGGACATGTTCCATTTGAAGGCGAGAACAATGTGGCTATAGCGCTGATGCACATTCAGGGCGAGATGGTATCACCTAGGGAGTATTACCCGGATATACCTACAAGCCTTGAGAAGATCATAAGAAAGTGTACACAGAAGAAGCCGGAGAGACGATATCTCACAGCAAATGCGCTTATAGCTGATCTCAACAGAGTAAAAGAGAATCCTAATATAGATTGTATAGTAGTGCCTAAGACCAGCGTTCCTACATCCCCTACCATTGAGATGACAAAGCAGGAGATGGAGATGATCAAGACCGGAAGACAGGTCGATAAGGCAGATACTACGGAGGTTCCACCTGTAAGTCCGAGAACGTCAGAGATCAAGGCTAACGTGCCAGTTATGCCGCCGTCACAGTTCGACGATCTGTTCCCAGATGACGACGATGAAGAGGATGATACGGACGAGTCAGTGGCAGATGATGGAGAACAGGAGCAGGAATACGATGGAGAAGAGGAGCTTGATCCAAGACTTAAGAAGATAATCATGGTATCAAGTATTGCCATCGCGGTGGTTCTTGCCATACTTGCCATACTTCTCATAGGCAAGATAGCCGGCTGGAATATTCTGGGCGGTAAGGGTAAGACGGAGGAAAGCACCGATGTCATAACCACAGAGGGATCGAACGACACAACTGCACAGGAGACAGTACCTATGGTCAATGTAGTAGGTCTGTATAAGACTGCGGCTGAGGAGCAGATGAAGAAGAATGGCTTCACCAACTATACATTTGTGGAGAAGACAGATGCCACAGTTGAGAAGGGCTATGTAATATCACAGAGTATAGATGATGGAACATCCATAACAAAGGATACACAGATAACTATTTACGTGTCATCTGGCAAGGAAAAGACCAAGGTGCCGAATGTTCTCGGATATGAGGACAGTCAGGCCACAACATTGCTCGAGGAGGCAGGACTTAAGGTAACACATGGCTATGCGTACGATGATAATGTTGAGAAGGATCATGTAATATCCTCAGATCCTGTTGCCGGAACAGAGGTTGAGGAGGGCTCAACAGTCAAGATAATCATCAGTAACGGTAAGGAGACTAAGAAGATCGCAGTTCCTAACCTCAAGGGTAGGTCTGAGGCAGATGCAGCAGCTAAGCTTCAGGAGGTCAACCTGGTAGGCAATCCAAGCTATGAGTACAGCGATGATGTGAAGGAAGGCCAGGTAATATCACAGGATCCTGAGGTCAACACTGAGGTTGACGAGGGAACTACCGTGTCATATGTTGTCAGTAAGGGACCTCAGAAGGTTACATACTCTGTATCTTTCAGCGGTTCAATATCGAATATAGAGTTTGATTTTGATACATTTGGAAGTGTGACAGTTGACATCTCATACACAATAGGCAGACAGACATTCTCTGTATACAGCGGCAAGGCTGGTGCAGGAGACTTCCCTATCAATATAGATGGAGTTGAGGGTCCTACAGGACTTGAGAGCAACCAGGGATCATTCTCTGTGACCATCACGGATTCAGAGGGAATAGATGTCACATCAAGCTTTAACACGGGCGGTTTGTCCGCTACATTTACACAGGAGAGTAATTAGTAGTGGCAGAGATCATATCAGGAAAGATAATCAAAGGAATCGGTGGATTCTATTATATAGACGCCGAGGATGGACATTTGTACGAATGTAAGGCGAAGGGCATCTTCAGAAACAAAAAGATCAAGCCCCTTGTCGGAGATAATGTGAATATAGAGATACTTGATCCTGAGAACAATCTAGGTAATATCGTTGAGATATTGCCTAGATTTAACTCTTTAATAAGACCTGCTGTGGCAAATGTGGATCAGACGATCATAATATTTGCCGTGAGCGAGCCTGAGCCGAACTTTAACCTGCTTGACAGATTCCTTGTCAGCATGGAGAAAAGCGGTGTTGAGACTATCATTTGTTTTAACAAGACGGATCTTTCGCCGGACAATATGGAGGCTTGCAGATCATACAGCAAGAGCGGGTATGAGACAATCTTTATAAGCGCCAGGGAAGGCGAGGGCATAGACAGGCTCAGGGAGATCATAAAAGACCGCACAACGGTGTTTGCGGGGCCATCGGGAGTCGGCAAGTCGTCTACTCTCAATGCGATCAAGCCAGAGGCGGAGGCCCAGACAGGCGCTATAAGTGACAAGATAAAGCGTGGCAAGCACACCACGAGACATTCTGAGCTCATGCACATTGGCGGCAGGACATATATTATGGACACACCGGGCTTTTCATCGCTCTATGTTGATTCCATAGAGGCGGAGGATCTCAAGGAGTATTTCCCGGATATTGCGGCATATACGGGAGAGTGCAGATTCAACATGTGCAATCATGTCAGTGAGCCGGATTGTCTGGTAAAGCAGGCGGTTGCGGACGGAGAGATAAGCCGTATAAGATACGAAGATTATGTAATGATATATAACGACTTAAAAGAAAAGAGGAAATGGTAATGATAATTCTTTCACCTTCATTATTGTCAGTTGATTTTGCACATATTGCGGACGGCATTGCGGAGCTTGACAGAGCGAAAGTTCCTGCGCTGCACCTTGACGTTATGGACGGTGCGTTTGTTCCGAACATATCATTTGGTGCGCCTGTCATAAAGTGTCTCAGAAAAGAGACGAACATGATATTTGACGTGCATCTCATGATAGAGGAGCCGGACAGATATCTTGAGGATTTCAAGAAGGCAGGTGCTGACTGGGTAACCGTACATGCAGAGAGCTGTAAGCATCTGCACAGAACCGTTGCCAGGATACATGAGCTTGGAATGAAGGCCGGAGTGGCACTCAATCCGGCAACTCCTGTATCAGTGCTTGACTATGTGATAGACGATCTGGATATGGTACTTGTTATGAGTGTCAATCCGGGATTCGGCGGACAGTCATTTATTCCTTCAGCACTCAGAAAGGTGGCTGAGGTCAGAAAAATGGCAGATGACAGAGGCCTTGAGCTCAATATAGAGGTGGATGGTGGAGTCAATCTGAAGAATGTGGGTGACGTCATAGAAGCTGGTGCAAATGTCATAGTTGCCGGTTCTGCGGTATTTGGCGGAGATGCTTATGAGAACAGCTGCAGCTTTCTCAAAGTATTTGAGAAATATGAGGCATAGATAATAAAGGGCAAATAGTGATATGAAGAGTTATATTATAATATCCGGAGGCAGAGTTGATCTGTATTCACTTCAGGAAATCATGGACAGACACCTTGAAAGCAGCAGAGTGATAGCTGTGGACAAGGGTATAGAGACCTGCAATAAGATAGGAATAGTACCGGATGTGATCGTGGGTGACTTCGATTCAGCCAGCAAGGTGACTGTGGGCGTGTACAGGAAGATGGCTAAAAAGATGCACTCCATACAGTTTGTTGATCTGGACACACACAAGGACTTCACGGATACTCATGTAGCCATCATGCATGCCATGGAGGAAGGTGCTACGGATATTTATATATTGGGGGCCACAGGAACAAGACTTGATCACACAATGGCAAACATAGGGCTACTCAAGGAATGTGCGGATAAAGGCGTAAATGCGTATATAGAGGATGACCATAATGTAATAACCATGATAAATTCCAGTGCCGGAATAAGCCGGCTAGAGGGATACGATTATATATCTTTTATACCGTACGGTGGATGCGTCACGGGGGTAACACTTACAGGGTTTGAATACAACGTGGAGAATCGTACATTTGAGATAGGAGACAGCCTTGGAGTGAGCAACCGGGTTGTATCGGAGGATGCAAGGATAGAGATAGAAGATGGCTATATGATCGTCAATTACAGCCGTGACTGATATGTTTTAAAAGACCAGGCATATAAACTACAATATAAATATAACGAAAAAGCTCTGCACAGTGTATTATCTGTGCAGAGCTTTTTCGCATAGCAGTTTGTTATATTCCTTTACTTTTTCTTGGAGTTCTTTTTACCCTTTTCAGGATATTTCTCGTTTATCTTTTCTTTTATCTTTTCGTGCCTGTCGGCTACTTTGTTTTTTGCTGATGACTTTTTCTTCTGGTCGGACTTCTGGTCGTTCTTTGACTCATTCTTTTGCTCCTCGCCGGAAACCTTAGCTTTGTTATCAGGTTCATCAGGTGTTGTTAATTCACGGAGTTCGCGGATGCTGGCATCAAAGCCTTCTGTTATCGGATCGGCATACATGGATGAATAATATGCATACAGAGCCTTGTATTCCTCAGATGTCTTGTATCCGGTGATGTAGATGTGTCCGTGCATCTCGTCCATATGGATACCCCTGATCTTCTTGGCAATGTGAAGGCCGATGTTCTTACAGTGGCTTCCGATCCTGTCAAGACTTGTGAGAATGTCAACCAGTGCAAATCCTCCAGGGATACCACATTCGCCCATCTGAAGTCTCACAACGTGGTGATCCTTTATAAGCTCTGTTATCTCGCTGATGGTCTGTGCAAGTGGCTCTATTCTTGATATTGCCTGAAGATCGTCCTCCTTGAAGGCGTTCAGAGTCATATCAATAATATTGTTAGTCGCCTTGAGCGCTGTCTGGATTTCATTCATTCCCTGATCTGAGAAGTTTATCTTCTGATCTATTATATTTCTCGATACAACGAGAAGATTCTCACAGTGGTCACCAATCCTTTCCATATCACTCAGACTGTTCAGAAGCTCAGACACATCAAGTCGTTCGGATCTGGACATGTTGTTCTGTGATGTTACCTTGAGGAGGAAGTTGTTGAGTGAGCTCTCACATTTGTCTATGAAATCCTCATTCTCCTCGAGTTTGGCGGCATCTTCTTCATTGAAATCACTGATGAGTCTGCATGCTATTGCAAAGTTCTCTCTTATGCAGTCAGCCATGGCAAACATGACATTTCTTGCCTGTGAAATAGCGATGGAAGGGGTAGCGATAAGTCTCGGATCCAGTGTGGCGAGCTCTTTGTCGATCTTGGACTCCTCGTCGTCCCTGATGATCTTTCCTGTAAGTTTTGCCACCTGATTGGAGAATGGCAGAAGTATCAGGCTTATGATAAAGTTGAACAGGAAGTGGACGTTTGCAATGTTACCACGGTTTACGACCTTGTCCATGAAAGGCATGTCTATGAAAAGCTGAAGTCCGTATATGACAATAACAAAGAACACAGCTCCGAATATGTTAAAGAGAAGATATGAGAGAGAAACTCTCTTTGCCTTCTTGTTCGCACCGATTCCCCCGAGGATAATGGTCATACACTTACCGATGTTCTGACCGATAATGATAGGAATGGCTGTTCCGTATGTAACGACGCCTGTGGACGAAATGGCCTGGAGTATACCTACTGATGCAGATGAACTCTGTATGATGGCTGTGAGCACAAGTCCTATTAAAATACCAAGTAATGGGTTATTAAACGATGTGAACAGATTCTGGAAGCTCTCTGATTCCTTAAGTGGCGCAAATACACCCTCCATGGTATTCATGCCGAGAAAGAGGATTCCAAGACCAACAAGAATACTTGCAATATCACGTTTCTTGTTGTTATTTGTAAATAGTATGATAAATGCACCTATACATATAAGGATAGGAGCAAATGATGACGGTTTTAAAAGTTTAAGAAGAATATTAGTCTCCGCAAGATCTCCAAGACGAAGGATCTGTGCGGTCGCGGTACTACCGATGTTGGCACCAAACACGACAGGTATGGCCTGCCCAAGCTTCATGATTCCGGCATTTACAAAGCCGATGAGCATGATGGTCGTTGCTGCCGAACTCTGAATGATGGCTGTTACGGCTGTACCGCTGTCTCTTATACACATCTCCGAGCCCACGAGACTCACTCACATCTCGTATGCG
>NZ_JBCPDQ010000003.1:266611-274144 GCF_040915325.1 Coprococcus sp. RTP21281st1_F1_RTP21281_210402 | reverse complement strand
ACCCTTGATAGTTCCCGTAAACTGATTTTTTCCGGTTGTAAGTTTCTCAAGAACCTTTTCCAGACTGCCACCGGCGAGATTCTTCAGCGAGGCACCCATGAGATTCATTCCGAACAGAAATAAACCTACGCCTCCGAGCAATGTTAAAATAGAAAATAAATCCAAAATTATAGCCCTCCTGAGTAAAATGAATTTTACCTGTGTTTCTGACAGGTAAAAAATATGTAATAAATATGTAAAATCCCATACGATTCAGATTATAACACATCACTAGTTTTTGTACTATTGAAAAAATAATGCAATTGATGGTAACATTTCGGCAAATGTCACAATAAATATGATGGTGGCGGCAAAACTTCAACTGTGGTAGAATGAGCAGGGTATATTATATAAAAATGATAACGAAGATTCAGATAAAAGAATGGAGTGGCTGATACATGTCTGTTTTTAGTGATAAGAGAGTATTTGGAATCAAAAGGCAGAACTGTGGCGGTGTGTCCACCGCAGGGCAGGTATGCGCCAATGATGTAATATTGTGGGTCATATTTCTGCTGCCTATTAATATAGTAATACATGGTGCAGGACAGTGCCTTGTGGCCATGGGATTGTTCGTGGGCAATGTTGTCGGATGGATATTTCTGTCAAAGCGTATGAATTCGTATGCTGAGATATCCCCTAAAAAGATACACAATGCTCCGGAGCTGTTCGCAGCAAGATATGGGTCATGGAAGTTGAAAGATCTGGTGTCCGTCATATGGATAGTGACGCTTGGCCTGATACTTGTGTCTGTTCTCAAGGTTATCGTATCGGTTGTCGCCTATTTTATGGACATGCCGGAGAGCATAAGCCTTGCCATCATAGTGTCATTTCTCATCCTTGCCACCATACTGGTTGACAATAAGCTGATGGGAATAATCAAGACAATAGTGTTCATAATGGTTATAATCGTATGTCTGACGATGATCGGACTGGTATTTTACAGGATGGATGCGAGGGAGATACTTGACAATTACAGGAGATCAAGGCTTGCAGGGGGAACCAGCATTTATCTGAATATACTGTATTACGATGGCAAAACAGTGGATATAGGAAGTGCGATATCCATGACGGGAGTAGGACTTGGATGTATAGCCATGCCGCTGATGTACAAGGGTGTCTTAAATATCCGGGATAACAAGGAGCTCGATGTCGGAAGAATATGGGCTGTAATCTTTGAAGGGTTCACAATACTTTCAAGCTGTATACTGGCACTTCTGGTCGTACCGGTGCTCTATCCTGAGAAGGCATGGGCAAATATGAACTCATTCCAGGTGTACAACCTGATGCTCAAGAAGCTGCTTGGAACGGGAACCTATGCGTATGTGTTCAGATTTGCCGCGCTTATGGTGTTTATAGCGGCGGTTGTCGTAATGCTGGAATCGTTCATGAGAAATATATGCGAACATATAAGAGGGCTTGTTCCGGCAATCTCAAGAGCCGGTGGAATCGCAAAGCTTCTTATAGATATAGGTGTTGTTGTGCTGACCGGATGCTGCATTTTCCTGGTGGCAGAGTTTGTTGAATTCAACAGAGAGCATATGATCGCCGAAAACTGGGGATTGTGTGCGGCGGCACTTGCGGCTCCTCTTTTCTGTACACTGACGTACAGGCATGCGACCGGAAAAGGCATGTATGCCGGAATAATAGCAGGAATACTCACATTTGTTATGTGGAAATATCTCCCGTTTGTGAACGGAGGCAGCCTGGCGGCATACTCGGGTATCAGCGGTGACGTGGTTGGATTTGCAGTGAGTCTGCTGTTCACCATTGGAGTAAGTGTGTGCACGCAGAAAAATACAGAGGAAGAACTGAAGATATTTGACAGGATGAGGGCTGATCAGGCCTGATCTGAAGGAGTTCATATGATATACAGGATTGCCTGCGTCGGCAGGATAAAGGAACAGCATTTTACGCAGATGTTAAATGAATATAAGAAGGAGATCGACAAGAGAGGGCGTCTGGAGATATGCGAGGTTCCTGACGAGAGGATACCTCAGAAGGCTGGCGACAAGGTAAATGCCATGATCATTGAGGCCGAGGCGGACAGGCTGAGACATGTGATCGGGAGAGACGACTATGTTATCGCACTGTGTATAGAAGGAAAGAAGACGACCACGGAAGGACTTGCCGATCAGGTCCGCAGGGCATCGGAGCGCGGACATGACACGGTTACATTTGTGATAGGGGGATCTCTTGGACTTGCTGCAGATATAGTGAGGAGGGCTGATTACAGGATGAGCGTGTCGGATATGACATTTCCGCATCAGCTCATAAGGGTGACGCTGGCGGAGCAGCTTGCGATCATAAGCCGGAGCTGACAGGGATTATTTGTGGTAGGTTATGTTGTTCAGGATAGTGTATGCCCTGTAGGTCTGCTCGGACAGCAGGAGGGCAGTCATCTCGGCGGACGGCTGTACTGAACAGAGAGAGAAATTTTCCATATCAGCTGTGAGTGATTCATCGTACCCTATGTAGAAGTTTATCTTTGAGGTACCGCTTGAAGTCAGACTGTTGATGCGGGCTGCGTAGTCCTCAGATGAGATGGTATCGGAGCCGGATATGCAGTAGTTTGTGGTGTTTTTCCCTGAGGTGCATTTAATTTTCCCTGCAACACATACTATAGACAGAGTACAGTATGGAGAAAGTCTCTTGACGTACTCGGCGATGGCTTTCTGATACAAAGGGTTGATTTTTTTCTGATTAACGTATATGTTTATATCCATGTGATTTCTCCTAAAGTCAGAAATGGGCGGCAGGATGGCGTAACGGCATCCTAACTCTGACATTATATAGCATCAAGGAGAAAATATATAGCAAATTATGTTATAACATTATGGAGGATAAAATGAGTAAAAAATTACTGGCACTTGATATTGACGGAACGCTGACAAATACTCAGAAGGATATTACTCCGGCAACGCTGGAGAAAATAATAGAGGCACAGGAGAAGGGGCATATCGTTGCGATAGCATCGGGACGTCCACTGCCTGGAATAAGGAAGATAGCAGACACCATAGAGCTTGACAGATTTGGCGGATATGTGCTTGCTTTCAACGGCGGAAGGATCGTCGATTACAGTACCGGCGAGGTGGTATATCAGGCTGTGCTTGACAATGATGTGGTGAGGGATATATATGATTACTGTCTGAAAGCGGGCTGCGGAATGGTGACATACGATGGAGACCGAGTTATAACCGGAACTGATATAGACGGATACATGACATTTGAGGCAAGTATCAATCATATGGAGATCATGAGGATAGATAACTTCAGGGAATATATCGATTTTCCTCTCAACAAATGTCTTCTTACCGCAGATCCTGACAAGGCGGAGAAGATAGAGCAGGAGCTTGCAGAAAAGTTCGGTGATCAGCTTAATATATTCCGCTCGGAGCCATATTTTGTGGAGATCATGCCGCCAAATGTTCACAAGGCAACATCCCTTGAGAAGCTTCTTGAGGTCCTTGATATGGACAGAAAGGATCTTGTGGCGTGCGGTGACGGATATAATGACCTCACGATGATAGAGTATGCCGGGGTGGGAGTCGCCATGGCAAATGCACAGGACATAGTGAAGGAACATGCCGATTATATAACATTGTCAAATGACGAGGACGGACTTGTGCCGGTGGTGGACAAGTTTATCCTGGCTGACTGATCAAGTATAAAAAATGTGTGAATTATGTGTATCCCGTTGAATTGATGAGATATTTGTAGTAAAATGTATTGCTATATGATTTAAATTTTGGCAGATACATTCGATATTTAGGAGAAAAATATGGGAAATAAAATGAGTGGTCATGATGACGATGATATGAAGCGTGTTAAGGGCAGATATGCCGGAGAGATGCTTTTTGACGATGAAGATGATTACGATGACGATGCCGACGATTATTCAGATGATCATGGCAGAACCGGTATTGCAAAGGATGATTATTCCGACAGCGCATTTGGACCGGGCGCAGACGATGAAGAGGATGCGGCATCAGAAGAGGAAGCTTATACATCGGATGATGAATATTATGAAGATGAATATGCGGAAGAAGAGCAGGATATGAAGGATCAGAAGAGAAAGAAAAAGAACAGAGTATGGGGAATCATACTTGCAATCGAGGCTGTTGCAGCCATAGTCATAGGTGTTCTGTTTGTGAAGGCGTACATCAACAACACATATAACAAGATGCAGTACAAAGAGCTGAAGGACACTCATATAAATGAGGATCTGGATGAAGAAACAGTCAAGAAGATGACAGGATACACCAACATCGCATTGTTTGGTATAGATACCAGAGATGCAGGCATGGTTGACGAAGGAGTGCGTTCAGACAGTATAATCATCTGTAGCATCAACAATGATACACAGGAGGTCAAGCTTCTCTCACTGTACAGAGATACTTACCTTGAGCTCTGTAATGACAGCCAGTCATACGAGAAGGCAGCTCATGCATACGCATACGGCGGAGCACAGGGCGCTGTCAATATGATAAATAAGAACCTTGACCTGAATATAACAGATTACGTTGCAGTCAATTTCACAGCCCTCACAGAAGCCATCGATGCCCTGGGTGGAATTGATATAGAGCTGAAGGAGGAGGAGCTTTATAAGCTCAACCAGTGTATTGACGAGCAGATGGGTGTAAATGGTATTTATTCAGATTATGTATATGACACAGGTGTCGTTCATCTGAACGGTGTGCAGGCTACAGCCTACTCCAGAATCAGAAGTACAGATGAGGGTGATATAACAAGAACATGGAGACAGAGAACAGTTATCTCCAAGATGATAGAGGCGGCAAAGACAGCAGGAATCTCCAAGCTGCTTGATTGTATCAACGTGGTTGTGGATGATGTTGCATCAAGCCTTACAGAGGAAGAGATCATTGATATGGCAAAATCCTGCTTCAACTACAAGCTGTCTACTACAACAGGATTCCCGTTTACCATCGCCAGTCCTACCATGGATGAGGTGAGCTATGTCGTTGCCTGTGATCTCGCAACGAATGCCACAGCACTTCACAGATTCCTGTTCGACGACATGAATTATACACCGTCAGCTACCGTACAGAATATAAGCTACAACATCATCAATGATTCAGGCTGTGAGAATCAGCTCGATCTTGATACATTTACAGTTCAGGATGATGTGGATTCCATTGTATCGACGGAGTCAGATTATTCTGATGGCTATTGATGATATCTGGGATCTGAAAGCAGGTTGTCGGGTGACATATAACAGAAATAAGCATAACAGCAAGGCACATATCATATGCACGTGTACACAGTGATATGTGCCTTTCTTTTTTACTTTGAAATGTAAAGGGTATGTGCTATAATGAATCAGGTCGTCAGGCAGATGTCTGCATGGGTTATCATGCCAGGATATGACGATATATAATATGAATAATAAAATATGAACACAAAGGATGGATCGCGATATGAAGATGGACAGAATTCTGCTCAAGATGAGCGGTGAAGCTCTTGCCGGTGATAAGAAACATGGTTTTGACGAGGAGACAGTCAGAGATGTGTCCAATCAGGTAAAGCAGATAGTAGACAAGGGAATACAGGTATGTGTAGTAATAGGAGGAGGAAACTTCTGGAGAGGAAGAACCTCAGACAACATGGACAGAGTTAAGGCGGATTCCATAGGAATGCTGGCAACTGTCATGAACTGTATCTACACAGCGGACAGCTTCAGAAGCTGCGGAATAAAGACACACATCATGACACCATTTGTATGTGGTAATATGACTGAGCTTTTTGACAAGGACAAGGCAATCGCATATATGGAGCAGGGAGATGTCGTATTTTTTGCAGGTGGAATCGGCCATCCATATTTCTCAACAGATATGGCGACAGTGCTTATGGCAATAGAGGTTCAGGCAGATGTCATTCTTTCAGGTAAGGCCATCGATGGAGTATATGACAGTGATCCTAAGACCAATCCGAACGCTAAGAAGTATGACAGCATGAAGATGAGCGATATAGTAGACAACAAGCTCGGAGTAATAGATCTTGCCTCAGCAGTTCTTGCCATGGAGAACAAGATGCCTATGATGCTGTTTGGCTTGAATGATGAGAACAGCATAGTGAAAGCCGTTACAGGCGGTTTCACCGGAACATATGTGAATGCGGAATAAAAGGGAAAATAATAAGAAAAATATATAATCCAGGAGGAATGAATCATGTTAACACAGTACGAAGAGAAGATGCAGAAGTCAGTTGAGAATCTTGAGGCTGAGTATGCTACCATCAGAGCAGGAAGAGCGAACCCTAACATCCTCAACAAGATCAAGGTTGAGTATTATGGAGTTCCAACACCTATGCAGCAGCTTGCAAATATAACTGTTCCAGAGGCCAGAACACTGGTCATCGCACCATGGGAGCCATCACTTGTCAAGGAGATAGAGAAGGCTATCATGAATTCTGATCTTGGAATCACACCTAACAACGATGGAAGAAACATCATCCTCAACTTCCCAGAGCTCACAGAGGACAGAAGAAAAGAGCTCGTCAAGGATATCAAGAAGAAGGGTGAGGGCGCAAAGGTCGCTATAAGAAACATCAGACGTGATGCCAACGATGCCATCAAGAAGATGGAGAAGAACGGAGACATAAGCGAGGACGAGCTCAAGGACAACGAGGACAAGATCCAGAAGCTCACAGATAAGTACGTTGGTCAGATCGACAAGGCTGTTGAGTCAAAATCCAAGGAGATCATGACAGTATAATAATCATGGATATGATGTATCCCTCAAATGGAATGCGGAGAGAATATGAAGAGAGAGATTAACGGAGAATTACTTAATGTGCCGGAGCATGTGGCTGTGATCATGGATGGAAATGGCAGATGGGCAAAGAAGAGATTTCTTCCCAGAAACTATGGACACGCAGAGGGTGCGAAGGCTCTAGAGGCTATATGTGAAAATTGCGATAAGCTTGGAATAAAGTATCTTACAGTGTATGCTTTTTCCACGGAGAACTGGAAGAGGTCTGTTGAGGAAGTCACAGGTATCATGAATCTTTTCAGAAAGTACCTGGTTGACAGTATAGAGAGATCTAACAACTCCAACATGAAGGTTAACCTCATAGGTAAGCGAGAGGGCCTCCCGGAGGATATAGTTCAGAAGATGGATGATCTGGAGAGGGAGACTGCGGGGAATACAGGACTTCAGTTCCATATAGCGATAAACTACGGTGGACGTGATGAGATTGTCAGGGCGGTGAAGAAGATCATGAAGGATGCCGATGCGGGAAAGATCAGTGCGGATGACATTGACGAGAGCCTGTTTGCGGAATATCTCGACACAAAGGGTGTGCCTGATCCTGATCTGCTAATAAGGACAAGCGGTGAGGAGAGAACATCCAACTTCCTCCCATGGCAGCTTGCATATTCTGAGTTTTATTTTACAGATACACTGTGGCCTGATTTTGACATGGATTCTCTGATAGAAGCCGTGAGGTACTACAATAAGAGAGAGAGAAGATTCGGAG
>NZ_JBCPDQ010000003.1:103877-266460 GCF_040915325.1 Coprococcus sp. RTP21281st1_F1_RTP21281_210402 | reverse complement strand
ATATGGAGCTGCTCAGAGTATACGGAGTGAACAAGAAGACTCCGGGAATCGTGTGTTACCTGGCGACAGTTCTGTATTATATAGCCATATACCTGGATCGTATGGACATTATTGTTCCTATGATGGTCATATATTTATTGGTTATGCTTGCTGTGTATGTGCTGACATTCCCAACATACAGTGATAAACAGATCATGGCGGCATTTATGGATTTCTTCTATGTAAGTGTCATGCTGTCATTTGTATATCTCATAAGAAACATGGAGCATGGACTGGTACTTGTCCTGCTGATATTTGTCAGCTCATGGATAAATGATACATGTGCTTACTTCGTGGGAAGAGCCCTCGGAAAGCACAAGATGGCACCTGTGCTCAGCCCTAAGAAGAGCATAGAGGGTCTTATCGGCGGTATCGTTGGAGCAGGTGTATTCGGAGCAGTGTTTGGCATACTGTTTGATAAGTATGTAGACACCATGAACTATGCGCCATTACTTTTTGCAGTTGTCGGCGCTGTCGGTGCACTTCCGGCGGTTATTGGAGATCTGGCAGCATCTGCGATAAAGAGAAATAACGACATCAAGGACTACGGAAAGCTGATTCCGGGTCACGGAGGAATATTGGACAGATTTGACAGCATAATATTTACAGCACCGATAATTTATTATCTGCTTGTATATCTGCTGTAGGATACATGATGGGCAGTGCCCAGTGGGTTCACTGGATACTGCCTATTATATTCGGATAGATGATCCGGTAAATCCGGATACAGGAGGATAACATGAAGAATGTAGCGATAATTGGCTCTACAGGTTCAATTGGAACACAGACCCTTGAGATAGTTAGGGTTCAGGAAGATCTGAATATAGTGGCGCTTGCCGCCGGAAGTAATATAGAGCTCCTGGAAAAACAGGCGAGGGAGTTTTCGCCTGAGGTTGTGGGAATATGGAGCGAAGAGAATGCTGCGAGACTCAGAGAGTGCCTTGCGGACACTGACATAAGAGTTGTTGCGGGCATGGACGGATTGATAGAGATAGCAGAGCTTTCGTCATCAGACATCCTTGTCACGGCAATAGTTGGCATGATCGGAATAAGACCGACTATAGCAGCCATAAATGCGGGAAAGGACATAGCACTTGCCAATAAAGAGACTCTGGTGACAGCGGGACATATCATCATGCCGCTGGCGGCGGAGAAGAATGTAGCGATACTGCCTGTTGACAGCGAACATTCCGCTATATTCCAGTCCCTTCAGGGAAATGTGCACGGCGATGTGGAGAAGATACTGCTCACAGCGTCAGGTGGGCCTTTCAGGGGAAAGGATACCGCATTTCTTGAGAATGTTCAGGTGGAGGATGCGCTCAAGCATCCAAACTGGAGTATGGGAAGAAAGATAACAATAGATTCAGCAACCATGGTCAACAAGGGACTTGAGGTTATAGAGGCAAAGTGGCTCTTTGATGTGAAGCCGGAGAATATCCAGGTGGTAGTCCAGCCACAGAGCATAATCCACTCGATGGTTGAGTACAGGGATGGCGCAGTCATAGCACAGCTTGGAACTCCGGACATGAAGCTTCCGATACAGTACGCTTTGTGTTATCCGGAGAGAAGATACATGGCCGGTGACAGACTGAACTTCTGGACTATGAACTCGATTCTTCTTGAGAAGCCGGACATGGATACATTTAAGGGATTAAAGTATGCGTATTCTGCCATAGCAGATGGCGGTTCAATGCCGACTGTATTCAATGCGGCAAATGAGTGCGCAGTGTCAAAATTCCTTGACAGGAAGATACGCTTCCTCGATATATACAGGATAATAGAGGAGTGTATGGCGAGTCATACAGTTATAGAAAACCCTGACGTGTCACAGATACTTGACACTGAGCGCAGGGTATATGATTTTGTAGAAAGCAGGTGGTAGATTGAACATAATTCTCATAATTCTAGTATTTGGTGTGATAATATTTTTTCATGAGCTTGGACATTTTATTGTCGCAAAGATCAATCATATATCGGTAATTGAGTTTTCCATGGGACTTGGCCCAAAGCTCTTCTCGTTTACCAAGAAGGATACACAGTATTCACTGAGACTCATACCTCTGGGCGGTTATTGTATGCTGCTAAGCGAAGGCGAGGAAGGTCATGAGGATGACGAGAACGCATTTGAGAAGAAGTCCATATGGGTGCGTATGGCGGAGGTTCTTGCCGGTCCGTTCATGAACATAGTTATAGCATTTATCTTTTCAGCGGTCATAATCCACTTCTGTGGTACAGATCCTGCGACTATCGGCAGGGTGTACGACAGCGAGATGGCGAAGGAAAGCGAGTATGCGGATGTTGTCAAGGAGTTCAATGGAGTTTATCCTGCGGAGCAGGCCGGGATAGAGGATGGAGATACCGTCCTTGAGATCGGCGGAAGCAAGATCAAGAACTTCAGGGAGCTTCAGATATATCTTGAGATATACGGGGACGGTTCTCCTATAGACCTCAAGATGCAGAAGAAGGATGGCACGGTGTACGATACGACTGTATATCCGGTGGAGACAAGTGCAGGTTATAAGGTGGGAATCGTAAGCTGCGGTTATGTCTTGCCACAGAATTTTGGCGAGCTGATGAAGTATTCTGCCTATGAGGTCAGATACTGGGTCAAGGCCACGTTCCTGAGCCTTAAGCTCATAGTCACCAGACAGGTCAGCTCAGATGAGGTGTCCGGCCCTGTGGGTGTGGCAAAGTCCATGAACGATACGTTCAATGAGGCTGCAAAGGTCGATGTCCTTACGGTTCTCCTCAACTGGATGAACTATATAGTGCTTCTCTCGGCCAACCTTGGAATCATGAATATGCTTCCGATACCGGGACTTGACGGAGGACGTTTCCTGTTCCTGCTGATCGAGCTTATAACCAGGCGGAAGGTTCCGAAGGACAAGGAAAACATAGTCACATTTGTGGGATTTGTGCTGGTCATGATCCTCATGGTCGTAATATTGTTCAATGATATAAAGAATGTATTTTTCAGTTAAAGACAATTAAAGAAGGAGGAAAGGCGCCAGTGCTTATGTACTGGCGCTGTGAGTATATATGAAGACAAGAGAGATCCACATAGGTGACAGGGTTATAGGCGGAGGCAATCCGATACTTATACAGTCCATGACCAACACAAAGACGAGCGATGTGGAGGCTACGGTTGCACAGATACTCCAGCTTGAGAAGGCCGGATGTGACATAATCAGATGTACGATAAACGATGAGGCTGCAGCAGATGCAATCCCGGCTATAAAGAAACAGATCCACATTCCGCTTGTGGGCGACATACATTTTGACTACAGGCTTGCCATAAAGGCCATAGAAAATGGTGTGGACAAGATCAGGATAAATCCGGGAAATATCGGAGGACAGGAGAAGCTGGCAAAGGTAGTCGAGGCTGCCAGAAAGAGAAATATTCCTATAAGGGTCGGTGTAAACAGTGGTTCTCTGGAGAAGAATCTCGTGGAGAAGTACGGCGGAGTGACCGCAGAGGGAATAGTTGAGAGCGCTCTTGACAAGGTGCGCATGATCGAGGAGCTTGACTATCACAACATAGTCATAAGCATCAAGTCGTCTGATGTTATGATGTGCGTGAGAGCCCATGAGCTCATCGCGGACAAGACAGATTACCCTCTGCATGTGGGAATCACGGAGTCAGGAACCGTCACAAGAGGAAATATCAAATCATCGGTGGGACTTGGAATCATACTCCATGAGGGAATAGGCGATACGATAAGAGTGTCCCTGACAGGAGATCCGGTGGATGAGATCCTGTCGGCAAAGCTTATTCTCAAGGCTCTTGGACTCAGAAAGGGCGGAGTAGAGCTTGTGTCATGTCCGACCTGTGGACGTACTGAGATTGACCTTATCGGACTTGCAAACAAGGTTGAAAAGCTTGTGTCAGACTATGACAATCTCAATATTAAAGTCGCAGTTATGGGGTGTGTGGTGAACGGCCCGGGAGAGGCCAAGGAGGCAGACCTTGGTATTGCAGGAGGCAAGGGCTGCGGACTGCTCATCAAAAAGGGTGAGATAGTAGGCAAACTCAGTGAGGATGAATTTATACCGGCGCTGAAGCGCGAGTTAGATAATTGGAGTGAATAGGATTGAACAACGAAGATCGTATTTGGGAACAAGAGAATATAGATCAGATGTATGCCGATGAGATGCAGACTCAGATGGATTATGAAGCCCAAATGGCTGAACAGGAGATGTATGAGAGCCAGATGTATGCTGATATGCAGCAGGAGAGCGCATCGTACACCCAGGCGGATGTTCACGACTCGGACTGGCATATCGCAGATGATATGGAGGAAGATGCCGAGGACGAAGACGTGGTCAGTGATGGCTCTGCAACGGCGGTTTCAGATGCCGGAAATGAGCAGGCGGAGCTCTTCATGACGGTGTTCCCCGGAGTGGAGATGACTAAGGAGCTTGCAGGTCTGTTCACCGAGGTGTATGTGACAAAAGTCACGATATATGACAGTAAAAATATCCTGCAGGTTGACATAAGATCGAGACATATAATAAGCAGACCGAATATAGAAAAGGCGGAGGAGTGTATCCGTAAGTTTGTATTTGGCAATAAAAGGTATACGGTCCAGATACGGGAACACTATACACTTTCTACACAGTACAATCTCGAAGCAATAGTCAAAGCATATCAGGACAGCATACTCTACGATATAAGATCATTCAGCAATGTGGGCTACAGGCTTATATCCAGATCGATAGGAGAACTGTACTGTGACGGAGACGCGATAACCATAGCTATAGAGGACAGTAAGATAGCGCATATACACGCTGAGAAAATAAAGGCGTATATGGAGGAGATGTTCCAGGAGAGATTTGACCTGAATGTCAATGTTGCATTTGAGTACAGTGAGGCGGACAAGGAGAAGCTGAGGAGAGCCAGTGCACTTGTTGAGCAGCAGAAGATAGATGCCATATTGAACAACCTCAGGGATCATGGCGACATCATCGTGGATGGAAAGGCCGTGGACAAGGATAAGCTCGGAGTGTCGAAGAAGGAAGATAAGAAGAGCGAGGGACACAAGTCTGATGAGAAGAAGGCTGCTCCTGCATCCTCCGGCGGCGATTCAGGCCAGAAAAATGGCGGTGAAAAGGAGAAGTTCGGAAGAAGGCGAAGATATTCAGATGATCCAGAGGTGTTCATAGGAAGAGATGTGGAGGGCAAGCTGCTTGAGATATCCAGCATCAACGATGGTATCGGAGAGGTCGTCATCCACGGACAGATCATGAGCACTGAGGAGAGAGAGCTCCGAAATGGCAAGATCATACTGACGGGATATATAACAGATTTCACAGACACCATAGGCTTCAAGATGTTCTGCAGTCCTGAGGATATGGAGGTCTACCGCGAGGAGATACAGAAGGGTAAGTTCTATAGGATGAAGGGCCTTGCCGAGTTCGACTCGTATGCCAAGGAGGTTATGATATGCCGAGTGCTCGGTATGAAGCACATTCAGGACTTCCGTGTACCTCGTATGGATACATATCCTGAGAAGCGTGTCGAGCTTCACATGCATACCAAGATGAGCGAGATGGACAGCGTGGTCGATATAGAGACCATCGTGAAGCGTGCCAGCGACTGGGGACACCCTGCCATAGCGATCACGGATCACGGTGTTGTTCAGGCTTTCCCTATAGCAAACCATACAAAGGGACTCAGAAAAGATTTCAAGATCATATATGGTGTCGAGGGTTACTTTGTCGATGACCTGAAGGATCTGGTTAAGAACTCAAGGAATCAGAGCCTTGATTCGGAATACGTGGTATTTGATATAGAGACAACGGGACTTTCCAAGAAGCACAACAAGATCATAGAGATCGGTGCGGTCAAGGTGAAGGACGGAGAGGTCGTAGATACATTCTCGGAGTTTATAAATCCGGGTGTGCCTATCCCATACCAGATAGAACAGCTCACATCCATAAATGATGATATGGTAAAGGATGCGCCGATGTTCGATGTGATCGTTCCGAGATTTGTGGAGTTCTGCGGTGACGATATCGTGGTTGCCCACAATGCGTCATTTGATACGGGATTTGTGAGAATGAATGCGGAGGAGCTTGGACTTAAGTTCGACAACACGGTTCTGGATACCATGACGCTCAGCCATATACTGCTGCCGGAGCTTGGAAAATTCACTCTGGACAGAGTGTGTAAGGAACTCAAAGTCGTGAATGCGCATCACCACAGAGCCATAGACGATGCGGAGGCCACGGCGAAAGTATTCTTCAAGCTGCTCGACATGCTGAAGGAGAGAGATGTTAAGACCATGGATGATCTAAATGTCCTTGGAAGCACCTCACCTGATGCGATCAAGAAGGATAAGACATATCACGGAATCATCCTGGCAAAGAACGAGATAGGAAGAGTCAATCTGTACAGGCTCATATCTGAGTCTCATCTGACATATTTTGCGCGAAGGCCGCGTATGCCGATGAGTCTCATCAACAAATACAGAGAGGGTCTGATAATAGGCTCTGCCTGTGAGGCGGGAGAGCTGTTCCGTGCCATAGTTGATGATGCGTCGGATGAGGAGATAGTGAGACTGGTCAACTGGTTTGACTACCTTGAGATACAGCCGCTTGGCAACAATGAATTCATGACGAGGGATACAAGGAATCCAAAGACCATGGACGATCTGATCGGATACAACAAGAGGATCGTGGAGCTCGGAGAGATGTTCAACAAGCCAGTGGTCGCAACCTGTGATGTGCATTTCCTTGATCCTGAGGATTATATATACAGGGCGATCATCATGAAGAGCAAGGGCTTTGACGATGCTGATATGCAGCCACCGCTGTATTTCCGTACCACGGAGGAGATGCTGGCAGAGTTCCAGTATCTTGGAAGTGACAAGGCCAAGGAGGTCGTCATCACAAACACGAATATGATAGCGGACATGATAGAGAGGATAGAGCCGGTCAGACCGGACAAGGCGCCTCCTATCATCGAGAATTCGGATCAGACACTTACGGATATATGTTATACCAAGGCACATGAGATATATGGCCCAGACCTGCCACCTCAGGTTCAGGAGAGACTTGACAGGGAGCTGCACTCCATCATTTCAAATGGATTTGCGGTTATGTACATCATCGCACAGAAGCTTGTGTGGGATTCCAATGACCACGGATATCTGGTTGGTTCCCGAGGTTCGGTTGGATCTTCATTTGTTGCAACAATGGCCGGTATCACGGAGGTAAATCCGCTGTCGGCTCACTATATCTGTCCGAAATGCCACTTTGTGGATTTTGATTCAGAGCTTGTAAAGTCGTATTCGGGAATGAGCGGATGTGATATGCCGGACAGAGACTGTCCGAATTGTGGAACACCGCTTATAAAGGAAGGGCACGATATACCATTCGAGACATTCCTTGGATTCAACGGAGACAAGGAGCCTGATATCGATCTGAACTTCTCAGGTGAGTATCAGTCGAAGGCACATGCATACACCGAGGTACTCTTCGGCAAGGGCAAGGCATTCAAGGCGGGAACCGTAGGTGGTGTTGCGGAAAAGACAGCATTTGGATATGTGTATAATTACTTCAAGGATCACTCCAAGGAGGATCTCATGGCGGAGGCCAAGGCGTCCGGAATGGATGAGAAGGCCGCGAAGAAGTACGCTGAGGAGAATGCAACGGTCACAAAGAGAAGATGCGAGATGGAGCGTCTGGCCCTGGGATGTACCGGTGTCAGGAGAACCACGGGGCAGCATCCGGGTGGTATGATAGTTCTTCCGAGACATGAGGAGATATATTCATTTACACCTATACAGCACCCGGCAAATGATGTGACGTCGGATATTATCACATCGCACTTTGAGTACCATTCAATCGATCATAACCTGCTGAAGCTTGATATTCTTGGCCATGATGATCCGACTATGATAAGGCGTCTGGAGGATCTGACGGGACTTGATGCCACGAAGATAAGACTTGACGACAAGGATGTCATGGAATTGTTTCACAGCACAAAGTCGCTGGGGATCACACCGGAGGATATCAATGGGATACCTCTTGGAAGCCTGGGGGTGCCGGAGTTCGGAACAGACTTTGCTATGCAGATGCTTATAGATGCCAAGCCGACATGTTTCTCAGATCTTGTGCGAATAGCGGGTCTGGCGCATGGAACCGATGTATGGCTGGGCAACGCGCAGGAGCTCATCAAGTCAGGCAAGTGTACCATATCGACAGCCATTTGTTGTCGTGACGATATTATGGTTTATCTGATACACATGGGACTTGATGCCGGACTTGCCTTCAATATCATGGAGAAAGTCCGTAAAGGAATAGTTGCCAAGGGCAAATGTGACAAATGGGATGACTGGAAGGCGGAGATGGCTGCCCACGGAGTACCGGACTGGTACGTATGGTCATGTCAGAAGATCAAGTACATGTTCCCGAAGGCCCATGCGGCGGCCTATGTCATGATGGCGTGGAGAATTGCCTGGTTCAAGGTCAATTATCCGCTTGAATACTATACAGCATTCTTCAGTATCAGAGCTGATGACTTCAGCTATGAGATGATGTGCTTTGGCAAGGAGAGAGTTCTCTTCCATATCAATGAGATAAGCAAGGTGGACAAGAACAAGAGATCAGCCAAGGACGAGGGCAAGCTCAAGGATCTGAAGATAGTTCTCGAGATGTACGCAAGAGGCTACGACTTTGTTCCAATAGATATATACAAGGCAAAGGCTGACAGGTTCCAGATAATAGACGGCAAGATCATGCCATCCTTCGCATCCATAGAAGGAATGGGAGAGAAGGCTGCACAGCAGCTCTACGATGCCGCCCAGAAGGGGCCGTTCCTCTCCAAGGAGGAGATCAATGAGCGTGCAAAGATCGGCAAGGGAACCATCGAGAAGATGAGTGAGCTGGGCATCCTGGACGGAATGCCGGAGACAAATCAGCTTTCGCTGTTTGACTTTATGTAGGCTGGCGGAACAAATTAAGTCAATAATCTGAAAAAAGTTTGCAATTTTATAAAAAAAGTGCTTGCATTCTGCTTTCGTTTCTGTTATATTAAACAGGTCGCAAGCGAAGCGGCAGGATACAAGCACTTATGGTTCGTTGGTCAAGCGGCTAAGACGTCGCCCTCTCACGGCGAAAACAGGGGTTCGATTCCCCTACGAACTGCTAAAAGCTGAAATCATTAAGATTTCAGCTTTTTTGTGTTTTCATGCCATAGTGTGTGAAGCGGTGCTACACATTCTCCGCAATCTTCGTAACTCCCACATATATCTGTGAAATTTTATACCACGTTTTATAGTCGGTGACTCCGGTAACCGGAAGATTGAATATCTGCTGGAACTTTCTCACAGCATCAGCGGTGTTCTGACCATATACGCCGTCGACGGTTACGGTACCGATGGCAGGATAGTTGAGTGCGATCCTGGCGAGCTGTCTCTGGAGCTGGGAGACCTTGTCACCGCTTGAGCCGATGGTCAGCTCGTAGCCCGGATAAGAAGAAGGTATACCGGATATAGTCTCCGAGGTGTTGATGTATATTGTATCCCCATAATAGTATCTGAGAATCTGGATGGCGGTAAGACCGTCGTCTGCCAGGGATTTTGATCCCCACTGTGTCATCCAGCCCGGACAGGATACACGTCTGCCGTCGCAGTATTGGGTGAACAGTGGCTGTGTAACGTTGGGCTTTGAGAGATAGTTGGCGAACATCTCATCGACGATCTGGGAGACATTTTCAAATATGGTTGCATTGTAGACCCACTTCTGGTCGAACGCAGTATTGCTCGTGATAGTAAAGTCGTATCCTTTTCCCCTATACCACTCGGTATAGACTCTATTAAGGGTAAATGACTGTATCGCCAGTACATTTGCACGGATGGCTGCATCAGGCCAGGTGGAATATATCTCGTTGCAGGCAACATTCTTTATGTAATCCTTATATGGAACATAGTAGTCCCTGGCGGTGGAGTCCGCCGGGGCGCCGTCATGGACAACTATGGTCTCAGGTACAACGACGCGGCTCAACACTATGCCGCCTGATGGATTCACCGGTTTTATCATGTCCTCGGCGATCTTGGGTGGATACTGCTCCCAGAGGGTGTGGGCGTCGAGAACGGTAGGGTTCGTATCGCTTCCATCGGATGGCGTCAGCTCTATGTTCTGGATCCCGTTCTCACCGGAGAATATCTGAACCCCGGAGATGAAGCGCTCGTTGTATCCGGGAGCGTTCACAAGCACGTTGTATTCCGAGTATGGCTGGTTGTCGCCAGGCTCCAGACTGTAGGCGACATCGGGGGCGGGAAGCTCTTCGTCGATGACGATACCATTTTCATCGGTGACAAATTCCTCTGAGGTGGAATCGGGCATTCCCGTAGGGCTTATGTATACGGAAGCACCCTCGACGGGAAAGAAATTGTTGTTCGTTATCTGAATTTTTAGTGAACCAACGTTATTTGTAATTGCCATTTCTTAATTCCTCATTTATAATTTGCTGTGAAAGTTTTTTAAGCAGCTTTCACAGTAAGTATATGACTAGATTTATAGAATATTCGGAGGAGATAAGATATGGCATACTTTCCAATGTACATCGATCTTGAGGGCAAGAAAGTAATAGTTGTAGGTGGAGGTAAGGCAGCACTTAGAAAGATCAATTCGCTGCTGTATTTCGGAGCGAAGATAGCGGTCATTGCGCCGAAGGTGTGCGATGATATAAAAGCGATAAAGGGAATAAATGTACATGAGAGCAACGTGGCACTTGACATACTGCAGAATGCAGACATTGTTGTGGCGGCAACCAGGCGCCCGGAGATCAATGCCAAGATAGGTACATATTGTAATGACAGGGGCATCATGGTAAATGTGGCTGATAACAAGGAGCTCAGCAGCTTCCTGTTTCCAGGCGTTATCGTCCGCGGAGATCTTGTGGTGGGAGTCACAACAGGCGGCAACAGCCAGGCGGTATCCAAGCAGATCAGGAATATGATAGACAGGATGCTTCCAGAGGAGTACGAGACGCTCACAAGAAAGATGGGAGCGTACACAGAGCTTGCAAATGTCAACATCAAGAGCACGGCACTTAGGGAGGAAGCACTGGATGAACTCGTCAAGGTTGCACTGTCCAACAAATGCGTTCTTGACGACAAGAAGGCGAACAAGGTGCTTGACAAATATTACCGTGAGGACGCAGCCAGAAGAAACGCATAAATATTTGTTAATATTTGTACTTGAATTATTTGATAATTATGATACAATAAGTGAGATTGTTATAGATTACAGCATGAGAGTGGGCCTTGGCCCACTCTCAATTGTTGTGGGGATAATATTTTACAGAAAGGTGGTCGTATTTACGAAGAGAGCGGATATTGAAGCAAAGACGGAGGCACTTGTGATGCCGATCATTGAGGAGAACAATCTGGAGCTTGTTGATGTGGAGTACGTCAAGGAAGGCAGTGATTATTACCTCAGAGTGTATGCGGACAAGGAAGGTGGCATCACGATCGGTGATTGCGAGATAGTGAACAGAGCACTTGGAGACCTGCTTGACCAGGATGATTATATAGGAGATGCCTATATACTGGAGGTCAGCTCACCGGGGCTTACGAGACCACTGAAGAAAGAGAAGGATTTCAAGAGAAGCATAGGTAAGGTCGTGGAGATCAAGACATTTGCCAAGGTGAATGGTGCAAAGGAATTCGAGGGTGTGCTCAAGGCATATGATGAGAATACAGTCACCATTGAGCTTGAGGATGAGACAGAGATAACGATAACGAGAAAAGATATTTCCATGATACGATTAGCATTTATATATTAGGAGGATAAAAAGGTGTCAGAGATCATTGAAGCATTGAATCAGCTTGAGAAGGAGAGAAACATTAGCAAGGATGTTCTGCTTGAGGCTATAGAGAGATCACTCAAGACAGCCTGCAAGAAGGATTTCAATACAGACGAGAACATTACAGTTTCACTGGACAGAGAGACTGGTGAGTGCCATGTATATGCAGCCAAAGAGGTTGTTGAGGAAGTTGAGAATCCTGCATGCCAGATAACACTGGAGCAGGCCAAGATGATAAGCAGCAAGTACGAGATAGGTGATACAGTAAATATAGAGATCACAACTAAGAACTTTGGAAGAATAGCAGCCCAGCGTGCGAGAAATGTCATCGTTCAGGCTATCAATGAGAATGAGAGAGCAGCTATATACGATCACTTCCATATGAAGGAGAAGGATATCGTAACAGGAATCGTTCAGAGACAGGTTGGAGACAGCGTGAATGTGAGCCTTGATGACAAGACAGAGGCACTCTTAAAGCCGTCAGAGATGATCGAGGGAGAGAGCTACGAGAGAGGCGACAGAATAAAGCTTTATATCACAGAGGTCAAGAAGACAAACAGAGGACCAAGGATCACTGTATCAAGAACTCATCCAGAGCTCGTCAAGAGACTTTTTGAGAAGGAAGTAACAGAGATCGCAGACGGAACAGTTGAGATCAAGAGCTTCTGCAGAGAGGCAGGATCAAGATCTAAGATCGCAGTATGGTCAAACGATGAGAACGTCGATGCAGTTGGAGCATGCGTAGGAATCAATGGTGACAGAGTAAATGCTGTCGTTGCAGATCTGAACGGTGAAAAGATCGACATCATTCCTTGGAGTGAGAACCCTGCTGAGTTTATTTACAATGCGCTCAGTCCTTCAGATGTTGAGGACGTATCAGTTGATCTTGATGAGAAGACAGCATTTGTCGTAGTACCTGATACACAGCTTTCACTTGCAATCGGTAAGAAGGGTCAGAATGCCCGCCTTGCAGCCAAGCTGACAGGATACAAGATCGATATTAAGAGCCATTCAAAGGCCGAGGAGATGGGTTACTTTGATGAGCAGCCAGAGGATGAGAACTTTGATCCTTATAACGAAGATGAATATTATGATGAAGTAAGCGAAGATAAAGATGCCGATGCTGCTTCATTTGACATAGATGAAACAGTAGACACAAACGACGAAGAGTAATCATTTGCATTGATGTAGTGGCACATGATAGAGAATAGGGAGTGATGAGATGGCAAAGAAGGTACCTCTGAGGCAATGCCTTGGATGCCGTGAGATGATGCCGAAGAGTGAGCTGATAAGGATAGTCCGAAGCAATGACGGGCAGTTCGCAGTTGATGCAACCGGCAAGCTCAACGGAAGAGGCGCTTATATATGCAAGAAATCCGAGTGCCTTAAGAAGGCGGTTGGAAGCAAAGCACTTGAGAAGGCTTTCAAGGTCAGCATACCTGCTGAGGTGTATGAACAATTAGACAAGGAGCTGCGTGACATTGAAGAATAACAAGATCTACTCGTTAATTTCTCTGTGTGCCAGAGCCAGAAGGCTGTGCAGTGGCAATTTCTCAGTAGAGAAAGCAGTTAAGAATCAGAGCGCGTACGTGGTCATTGTGGCGAAGGACGCTTCTGACAATACGAAGAAACTTTTCGACCAGAAATGTAATTATTATGGGATTCCTTATTATGAGTACGGGACAAAGGATGAGCTTGGCAAGTACAGTGGCAATGAGATGAGAACATCCATTGCGATACTTGACGAGGGATTCGGGAATCAGATCATAAAGTACATGAATGTAAATGAAAACATGGAGGTGTAACATTTGGCTAAAATCAGAGTACACGAATTATCAAAACAGTTAAACATTTCAAATAAAGATATCATAGATACACTTGGCGCAAAGGGAATAGAGATCAAGAGTCATATGTCCAATCTGGACGATTCGATGGTTGGAATAATTAAAGCTAAGTTTGGAGCAAAGACTGCGCCAAAGGCCGAGGCTCCAAAGGCTGAGACCCCAAAGCCTGCAGCACCAAAGCAGGAGGCTCCAAAGGCAGCGCCTAAGACAGAGCAGCCAAAGCCTGAGACAGCAAAGCCTGCTGCAGCGCCAAAGGCGGACGCGCAGAAGCAGAATCCTTCAAGGGATGACAATTCAGCAGCCAGACAGGGTTCTGGCAATCATGTAAGATTTGCCAGGGAGGACAGAAACGGCGGCAAGATGAATAACAACGGTAACAGAGTCAGATTTAACAACGACAGACAGGGCGGTTCAGACAGAGCCAGATTCAGCAACGACAGGAACCAGGGCGACAGAAATCAGGGTGACAGACCAAGATTCGGCAGAGATGGCCAGGGCGACAGAAATCAGAGTGACAGACCAAGAGTAGGCAGAGACGGTCAGGGCGACAGACCAAGGTTTAACAGAGATGGCGACAGAAACCAGGGTGACAGACCAAGATTTAACAGAGACGGCCAGAATGACAGACCAAGGTTTAACAGAGATGGTGATAGAAACCAGGGTGACAGACCAAGATTTAACAGGGACGGCCAGGGTGACAGACCAAGGTTTAACAGAGACGGAGACAGAAACCAGGGTGGCGGACGCTTCGGCAATGGCGATAGAAACCAGGGCGGAAGAGGCTTTAACAGAGATGGTGGCAACCGTTTCAGCAACCGTATCAATATGCCATTTGGCAAGGATGACGAGGATGACAGCCCAGCTCAGAAGAGAGCACCATTCAAGAGAGACCGCAAGGACTTCGATGCGAAGGAGATGCCGGGTAAGGATTTAAAGAGCCAGAACAGAGATAACTACAACAGAGATAAGAACAAGCCACGTAAGGGCAACAGAAGATCACCTGAGGAGGTCGAGGCTGATATCAGCAGACTTGCGAAGAATGTGAAGAACAAGCCACAGAAGAAGCAGCAGGCACCACAGGAGGATCCGGATGCAATCAGAACCATCACACTTCCTGAGGTTGTAACACTCAAGGAGCTGGCTGATGCGGTAAAGACTCCTGTAACAGCACTTATCAAGAAGTTGTTCCTCGCAGGTAAGATGGTCAATGTGAACTCAGAGCTTCCATTTGACGAGGCTTCAGAGATCGCACTTGAGTACAACTGTATAGCTGAGGAAGAGGAGAAGGTAGATGTGATCGAGGAACTCCTGAAGGAGGACGAAGAGGACGAGAAGGACATGGTTCCAAGACCTCCAGTAGTCTGCGTTATGGGACACGTTGATCACGGTAAGACATCACTCCTTGATGCGATCAGACAGACAAAGGTTACATCGGGCGAGGCTGGTGGAATCACACAGGCGATCGGTGCATCTGTTGTCGATGTAAATGGCCAGACTATCACATTCCTTGATACTCCTGGACATGAGGCGTTCACAGCGATGCGTATGCGTGGTGCACAGAGTACAGATATCGCTATCCTTGTTGTAGCTGCCGATGATGGTGTTATGCCACAGACAATCGAGGCTATCAACCATGCAAAGGCTGCCGGAATCGAGATCATAGTAGCGATCAACAAGATCGATAAGGAAAGTGCGAATATAGAGAGAGTTAAGCAGGAGCTCACAGAGTACGAGCTGATCCCAGAGGATTGGGGCGGTTCAACAATATTCTGTCCTGTATCTGCACATACTAAGGAAGGTATCGACAATCTCCTTGAGATGATCCTCCTCACAGCAGATGTGCTTGAACTCAAGGCAAATCCTAACAGAAAGGCAAGAGGTATCGTCATCGAGGCTGAGCTTGACAAGGGACGTGGACCTGTTGCAACAATGCTTGTACAGAAGGGAACACTCCATGTTGGAGATTACATCGCTGTCGGAGCGTCACATGGTAAGGTACGTGCCATGACCAACTCAAGAGGTGAGAGAGTTACAGAGGCTCTTCCATCAACACCTGTACAGATCCAGGGTCTCAACACAGTTCCTGATGCAGGCGAGATATTCATGGCAGTTGACAATGAGAAGGAAGCAAGAACCATATCAGAGACATATATCTCGCAGGGTAAGGAGAAGCTTCTTGCAGATACAAAGCAGAGAATGTCACTTGACGATCTGTACAGCCAGATCCAGGCCGGCAACCTCAAGGAGCTCAAGATCATCATCAAGGCAGATGTACAGGGTTCAGTTGAGGCCGTTAAGCAGAGTCTCTTAAAACTCTCAAATGACGAGGTAGTTATCAAGTGCATACATGCAGGTGTAGGTGCTATCAACGAGTCAGATATAATTCTTGCATCAGCATCAAATGCCATCGTAATCGGTTTCAATATCAGACCGGATGCGAGAGCAAAGGATATGGCTGACAGCGAGGGGGTAGATGTTCGTCTGTACAGAGTCATTTACAATGCAATAGAGGATATTGATTCAGCAATGAAGGGTATGCTTGATCCTATATATGAGGAGAAGGTCATCGGACACGCAGAGATCAGACAGACATACAAGGCTTCTGGTATCGGTGTCATTGCCGGTTCATATGTTCTCGACGGAACAATCAACAGAAACTGCAGCGTAAGGATTACCAGAGAGGGCAATCTTATATTTGAAGGAAAGCTTGCTTCACTCAAGAGATTCAAGGATGATGTCAAGGAAGTTAAGTCCGGCTTTGAGTGTGGTATGGTATTCGAGAACTTCCAGGACGTTGCAGAGGAAGATCAGATAGAGGCATACGAGATGGTAGAGGTGCCTAGAAAGTAGTAATAGATATGAGAAAAAACAGTGTAAAGAATAACAGGATCAACGGTGAGGTCCAGAGAGAACTCAGCAGGATCATCAGCCGTGAGATCAAGGATCCAAGAATATCACCTATGACTTCGGTCGTTGATGTGGTTGTCACACCTGATCTCAAGTTCTGTAAGGCATATATCAGTGTCCTGGGTGACCAGGATGCTGTTGATTCCACATTTGCAGGGCTGAACAGCGCAATGGGATATATCAGAAGAGAGCTTGCTCATTCTGTAAATCTGCGCAATACACCGGAGATAACATTTATCATGGACCAGTCCATAGAGTATGGTGTCAGTATGTCCCACAAGATAGATGAGGCTCTCGGAAAGCATGGCGATGCTGACGAGAGTACAGATGAAAACTCAGAGAGTGAAGATGAGTTTGAAGAGTAGGATATAATATGAGAATTTAAAAGGAGGTATATCATGAACGATCTTATAAGGGAGATAGAGAATGCAGACAGCATAGCCATAACAGGACATATCAATCCTGATGGTGACTGTATAGGTTCAACACTTGGAATGTATAACTATATTACAAGCAATTACCCTGACAAGAGGGTTCAGGTATATCTTCAGGAATTCCCAGATGTATTTATGTTCCTGAATGGTGCATCTACTGTAAAACATGAGGCAGATGACGAGACCTATGATCTGTTTATGTCGCTTGACTGCGGAGATATGGATAGATTCACACCATTTGTCAGATATTATGAGACTGCGAAGAGAACCTTGTGTATAGACCACCATGTGTCCAATAAGGGCTTTGGTGATGTGTGCTATGTGGAAAGTGATGCGTGCTCCGCTGCGGAAGCTATATTCAAGCTCCTTGACGCTGATAAGATCAATCAGAAGTGTGCAGAGTGCCTGTATACCGGAATAGTCCACGATACGGGAGTGTTTAAGCACAGCAATACAACAAGGGCAGCCATGACTATAGCGGGAATCCTGATAGAGAAGGGGGCAAGACCAAGCTTTGTCATAGATGAGACCTTCTACAAGAAGACGCTCATACAGAACAAGCTTCTGGGCTATGCGCTTCTCAACATGAAGCAGTTTGCAGATGGAAAGATAACCCATACACTTCTGACAAAGGAGGACTTTGACAGATTTGGTGCCAGCAAGATGGATACGGATGGAATCGTGGATCAGCTCAGACTGACATCAGGTACTGAGGTTGCTTTCTTCATGTATCAGGCTGGTGAGGATAATTACAAGATATCCCTCAGGGCAAATGATATCGTGAACGTGAGTGAGATCGCGTGCAGCCACGGCGGTGGCGGCCATGTGAAGGCTGCGGGATGCAATATGTCAGGTGATCCGGAAAAGATAGTTGCGGAGATAGTTGCGGATATAGAGAAACAGCTTGGCTGATAAATTGCAGAAAAGATGTGATCTGGAACAGGTACTGATACAGCGGACTGATGTAAAAGACTTTGGATTGGATTTGAAATAGTTATGATAGATGGATTTATCAATATATATAAGGAGCAGGGGTTCACGTCATTTGATGTGGTGGCAAAGCTCCGTGGTATATTAAAACAGAAAAAGATAGGTCATACCGGAACTCTCGATCCCATGGCGGAGGGAGTTCTTCTTGTGTGTCTGGGAAGTGCTACGAAGATGTGCGACCTGCTCACTGAGAAGAACAAGACATACACATGTACCATGCTTCTCGGAAAGACAAGTGACACCGAAGACGTGACAGGAGTCATGACAGACGTGACAGATGTATATCCTGATGAGAAGACAGTCAGGGCTGCGGTGATGAGTTTTGTAGGCGATTACATGCAGATCCCACCGATGTATTCAGCCATCAAGGTGAATGGTAAGAAGCTCTATGAACTGGCAAGAGCCGGACAGGTCATTGAGAGGGATCCGAGACCGGTCACGATACATGGGATTACTATACAGTCAGTAGAACTCCCGAGAGTGACATTTGATGTGAGCTGTTCCAAGGGAACATACATCAGAAGCCTGTGCAGGGATATAGGAGAAAAGCTTGGCTGCGGTGCTGTGATGGAGAAGCTTGTCAGAACCGAGGTGAAGGGCTTTACTATAGAAGAAAGTCTGACGCTTGATGAGGTGGAGAAGGCAAGGGATGACGGGACACTCATGCAGCATATATTAACAACGGATAAGCTCATGCCGGATATACCGGAGCTTCATATAGCTGAGAAGGGTGTTAAGCTTCTGGCAAATGGAAATAAGCTCAGTGCGGATGCATTTGCCGAGAATAAGATACACAGGGATACCTATGTCAAGGTGTTCGATGAGAATGGAAGATTTGCGGCACTGTATGAATACAGCGATGAGAAGAGGCAGTATGTGCCGTTCAAGATGTTTCCGGTGAGCAATTAAGGACAGACAGTTATGATTCATATAAAGGACACGAAGAAGGTAAAACTGAATAGCACAGAGCGCACGGCGGTTGCCCTGGGCAAGTTTGATGGTATCCATCAGGGACACATGCTGTTGATAGAGCAGGTGTTGAAGCTTCAGAGACAGGGATATATGGGCGTTGTGTTCACATTTGACATGAGGGAGAATCATGTGTTTGATGTGAGCAATATGAAGACCATATACACATCTGATGAGAAGGCACAGGTGGTATCGGATACCGGAGTTGACGTCCTGGTTGAATATCCGTTTGACGATGCATTTGCGGCTACAGAGCCGAAGGCGTTCATCAGAGATGTTCTGGTGGACATGATGCGGGCCGGATATGTCGTGGTTGGAAGCGATTACAGATTCGGCAGAGACAGAAAGGGCGATGTGGATACCCTCAGAAGCTATGCGGACGAGTATGGATATAAGGTCATAGTCATAGACAAGCTGGAACAGGATGACGAGGTGGTCAGCTCAACTGTCATCAGGAAGAATATTTCTGAGGGAGATGTGAGGTCGGTCATTCCGATGCTCGGCAGACCGTACAGTATGACAGGTGAAGTGGTGTCCGGTAAACAGCTTGGAAGGACAATAGGAATACCGACTGCGAATATGCTACCGGAGGAGCGCAAGCTGTACCCGCCGGCTGGTGTGTATGCTTCAAGGATCAGGATAATCCGGGGGAAGCATACGGGACATGAGGATCCTTTCAGAGTCTATATGGGAATCACCAACATAGGAGACAATCCTACAGTCAACGACAAGGGAAATATCACCATAGAGACGAATATCTTCGACTTTGACAGGAACATATATGGACAGGTCATCAAGGTGGAGCTTATCGAGCAGATCCGAGGTGAGAAGAAATTTGGAAGCCTGGATGAGCTCAAGGCCCAGATGGCAAATGACATAGAAACTTCAAAAAGAATACTTGCTAATAAAGTATTGGTAAAATAGCACAGAAAACATTGGTAATTATGCGCATAAATAATGACAGATTATTTGGTCGCAAGAAGATGTTTTCTGTGCTATATTTTTAATAATAGGGTATTTTTTAGGAGGAAAAAGGAAGTACAAGGAGGAAAAGTAAAATGAGAAAGAAAGCAGCGAGCAGGATCCTGGCATATGTTCTCACCTTATGCATGATCATCGGCAGTATAACCTGGCCGGAGATCACAGCTAAGGCGGAGAGCATCACAAAGGATCTGAAACCGGACACCGGCTGGAAGACGGTGACTGCGGCAACAGATGAGTGGAGTGATTATGGAAAGGCGGAGATCAGATTTTCGCCTTCATCAGATCTGGCATCCATGAAGGCTATTGCGGATGCGGGATATAAGACGCTCAAGATCACATATGCGGTTGACACATTTACCGCTGCAAGTGGACAGAATGCGGGAGTTATGCCATTTGCGTCATATGGATCTTCATGGTCGAATAATGACAAGTGGATCGATCTGTCCAAGACCGGTCAGTTTGAGACCGTACTTGATCTGTCATCTATCAGCACAACAAGCACGGAGAAGGTGGCATTTGGAATACAGGTTGCCAATCTTCAGGAAAACAGCACGATCAAATTCAGGATCGTGTCAGCGGTTCTCTCAGGAACAAAGAGCACCTCTGGTGGTTCATCAGGGGAGTCAGGCGGTTCAGGCGACAGCGGATCAGGCAGTGCGGACCTTGATTCAATTGGAAACACAAGTTCAAGCGTAACCGCAAGTCTTGCTGATGGAGATGGAACAGCCAAGGGAGACGGCTACTACGAGACAGAGATAACGATAAATAACAAGAGCAATTCATACATAGCAGACTGGATAGCGGTGGCTGATGTGAGTGGCTCTGTAACTGCAGTTAAGGATTACAGCAGCTGGTCAGCCCTCAAGGGTGTATTCAGTGATGGAAAGCTGTACATATATCCAAACACATCCAAGAAGTCAGGTGCAGTAAATGCAGGTTCGAGCGTGAGCTATTCAAAGCTTGGCTACACAGGTACGGCAAACGGTGTGTCTATAACAGGTGTCAAGGTGTACTACAGCTCACAGTCAGGTGCATTTGACACATTTATCGGTTCACTTTCATCATCATCTGGCGGAGCCGGGGACAATACAGGTGAGATCAATACGGATGTTGAGTACAACTATGCGAAGCTTCTTCAGGAGTCACTGTATCTTTATGATGCGAATATGTGCGGAAGTGATGTATCTGCAAAGAGTGAGTTTTCTTGGAGATCAAACTGCCATACTGAGGATGCAAAAACAACATATAATGGAAAGACTGTGGATGTCAGCGGTGGATACCATGATGCGGGAGATCATGCCAAGTTTGGTCTGCCACAGGCATATTCGGCTACAGTTCTAGGACTTGCGCACATGGAGTTTGCCGAGGCATTTGCGGATACTGCTACAGAGGCACACTATAAGAGGATCATGGACAGATTCGTTGCTTATTTCGAGAGATGCACAGTCCTTGGAAGTGATGGCTCGGTTCAGGCTTTCTGTTATCAGGTCGGTGATGGAAATGTCGATCATGGATACTGGGGAGCTCCGGAAAAGCAGTCATCAAGAAGTGGACAGGCAACATTTACATCTGATTCGGATACGTGTACAGATATCGTTTCAGAGACAGCGGCGGCACTTGCGGCATATTATATAAATTACAAGGATAAGAAAGCACTTTCCTATGCGGAGAAGCTCTTCACATATGCGGATACAAAGGCTAAGAAGAACAGCTCGGGTCCGGCATCAACTTTCTATAACTCAGATTCGTGGGAAGATGACTATGCCCTCGCGGCGGCTCTTCTGTATAAGGCAACAGGTAAATCAACATATGCAACAAAATACAATAATGTATATGGTGGCAGAACAAATCCAAACTGGGCTCTTTGCTGGAACAATGTGGCTCAGGCGGCTCTGCTTTACAGTCCTAACTCATCAAAGAAGAGTGTGTTTGTAGAGAACCAGTCAGGACTTATAGCAAGCAAGACACAGTCAGGAGATAACAACTTCTGCCTGATAGACAGCTGGGGATCAGCGAGATATAACACTGCTCATCAGATGACAGGTCTCATGTATGACACGATATATGGAAAGACTGATTATTCATCATGGGCAAATGGTCAGATGAAGTACATACTTGGCAACAATGCTGGTTCAAAGTGTTTCGTTGTAGGTTACAACAAGTATTCATCAAAGTACCCTCATCACAGAGCCTCAAGCGGATATCAGGGTTCTGTAACTGGAAATGCATATACAAAGCAGGCACATGTACTAGTCGGCGCTTTGGTTGGCGGTCCGGCGGGTTCGAGTACATCCTATGTAGATAGCTCAGAAGATTATAACCAGAACGAGGTTGCACTGGACTATAATGCAAGCCTTGTGGGTGCAGCAGCCGGACTTTATCTGTATGTAAAGAACAGCGGAACAGATGAGGAGAAGGCAGCACAGAAGGTAGTTCCAAAGAGCGAGGTGTCGTCAGAGCTCAGGACGATAAGCGGGGAGTCAGGTGGAGGCATGACAACAGAGGACGACACGAAGGATCCTTCAACTGGCTCAACCGGCTCAACCGGATCGACTGGCTCAACTGGATCAACAACGGGTTCAACGTCTGAGAAAGACACAGAGACTCCGTCAGAGCCCCCAGCCGTAAAGGTTACAGGAATCTCATTTGACAAGACATACATAACACTTAATGTGGGCGACAGTGATGAGATCAAGGCAACGATAACACCTGCTGATGCAAAAGATACATCCCTTGTGTGGTCAAGTTCAGACAAGGCTAAGGTATCCGTACAGAATGGCAAGATAACAGCCCTCGCAGCCGGAACGGCGACTATCACAGCTACGGCTAAGGATGGCTCGGGAATAAAGGCGGCGTGTGTTGTCAAAGTGCTCACTCCTGGAAAGCTGTCATGTAGCAGTGCTGACAAGTCATGGACAGACCTCGTATATGGCTATTCAAATGCGAATCATGCAGCTATTGAACTGTCAAACTCCGGGGAGACAACCCTTACAGATGTAAAGGCCAAGCTTAAGGATGGAACGGCATTCCAGATCGTTTCATCACCGGCAGGGCAGATTTCTGCAGGAAATAAAACAACAGTAGTTGTAAAACCGGTAAATGGACTTGGTGCCGGAAGCTACAGCGATACACTGGTTATATCATCAGCAAATGGCTCAGCGAACATAACACTCAAGGCGACAGTGGCAAAGAGAGAAAATACCGCAGTTGTCACTGTGACAAAGACATCAGTAACATCTGATGCGGTGACTGTCAGCGGCAAGGTGTCAGGTATAGTGGGTGAGATCGAGTATGCAATATCCAGTGAAAAGGATGCTGATGCATCAAAGCTTGTATGGCAGAATGGTGCTCAGTTTACCGGATTCAAGGAATTTACTACATATTATGTATATGGCAGGGTAAAAGAAACTGCAAATGTCAAGGCTGGTCAGATCAGCCAGGCACTTGAGGTGACTACACCTTTATCAGATCCTTTCGTAATTGACATCGGAAGACTGAATGACAGCAGATATGTTGGAGCATTCACAGACAGTGAGGAAAATCCAACTGTAAAGGTATCACAGTCTGGTGGAATCATATCAGTTTCATTTACCGAGAATAAGGATTACACGATCACAGGAAATGGTGAGGATGTAATTGTAGATACCGGAAATGCAAGTGGAATAACCGTGGACAATGCTACTGTAAAGAAGATCACGGTTCGTCCGGGCAATTCTGAAACATTTGTCATAAAGGTAAGCGGAGAAAATAAGATTGCTGATGGTATAACATGCGTCAGCGATAACAGTAACGCAGCGGATGTAAAGGTATCTGGAAAGGATACATCTTCCAAGATATCAGCGACAACCCCGGGTGCGTCTGCGATCAAGACAGATGGAAATCTTGAGATAGACAACATACAGATAAAGTCCGATGGTAAGGGAATCGAATCTGCGGGAACTGTGAAGATAGCAGGTGGAAGCAACAGCATAGATTCTGTATCTTCGGCAATATCGGCATCGGATGTGGAGATCACAGGAGGCTCTGTTGATGCAAAGTCATCAGGACTTGGCGATGGGGAGTCGGTAATCTCAGCAGACAATTCTATCAAACTGGTTGGTGGAAGTGTTACGGCGGATGCATCCGGATCAACCGGTGGAAATTCATTTGGCGTAAAGTCAGATGATGGAACGATCATTGTTGATGGCGATGTGTCAATAGGTGGAGATCCAATTTATTCCAAGGATCCGGTAGACAGCAAGGGCGACAGTGTAACCATGGTAAAGGTTGTGTTCACAGATGAGAATGGCAACCAGTTGTATGCGTCATCTGTAAACAAGGGATCAACTCTTGATCTGTCGAAAATAAATATCACCATGTCTGATGGTACTGATTACAAGACATCGAGGGCTGGATATGCGCTGGCATGGCAGGATGAAGCCGGAACAAGCTATAATGCTGATTCTGCATACGGCGCTGTATCAGAGGATATAACATTTAAGGCTGTATGGACATGGATAGTTGTGGATATAAGCGTTGATGCAAATATTACATTTGCGGCAACTGGAAATGCTTCGTACAAGACTACATATACAGGCGCAGCGATAAGACCGGCCGTAAAGGTTGTATCACGTGGAAGAACACTTGATGCGGGAACTGACTATATAGTTTCATATAGCAGCAATACCAATGCCGGTACAGCAAAGGTAGTTGTCAAAGGTCAGGGCAGATATAAGGGCTCGAAGACTTTTACATTTGCAATAAACAAGCAGGCGATAAGTAAAGCCTCTGTGACAATCACAAAGTCGGCTGTATATACAGGCAAAGCTATAACACCAGCGGTGAAGGTGACTAGCGGTAAGCGGACACTCACAGCGGGCAAGGATTACAGAGTTGCATATTCGTCAAATAAAGACTTTGGCAAGGCAAAAGTTGTGATAATGGGAATCGGTAATTACAGTGGAACACAGACAAAGTATTTTGACATAACTGCGGCTGTGGGTAAGATCTATGCAAATGGAAATTACAAGTACAAGATCACAAATGCATCCCTGAATGGCAAGGGAACGGTAACTCTCGTATCTGTTGTCAAGAAGACCAAGACAGTTGTGGTTCCTGACACTATAAAGCTTGGTGGCAAGACATTTAAGGTCACAGCGATAGGAAAAGCGGCGTTCAAGAAGAATGTAAAGGTTACAAAGGTGACCTTGGGCAAAAACGTCAAGACTATAGGTGCCAAGGCGTTCTATGGATGTAAGAAGCTCAGGACAGTAGTGATAAAGAATACACAGATGACAGGAAAAACAGTTGGATCTGGTGCATTTACAGGGACATACGCCAAGATGACCGTCAAGGTTCCGTCGAAGAAGCTTAAGAGTTATAAGACAATCCTTCTGAAAAGAGGAGTGTCAAAGAAAGCAGTCATAAAGAAATAAAGGCTCAATAAAATAAAGAATAATTGGAGATCCGGGGTGGTTCATATGATCCCGGATCTTTTTTGTGCGTATGGAGGTGACCGAAGTTCGATTTGACATGGGTAAAAATATGTGTATAATATCGTTAGCATTCTAATAATTAGAATTATAACTATCTGGAGAGGAGAATCCATATGGACGAACATACAAAATCCATACATTATCTGCTGATGGCGGATCATTTCATGGTGCAGAAGGCATTGCTGAGTCAGATAAAGGATACAGAGCTCACCATGGGACAGCCCAAGGTGCTGGACTATCTGAAGGATCATGATGGGGCGTGCCAGAAGGATATCGCGGCGGGATGTCATATAGAGCCGGCATCGATAACCGCTGTGTTGAGTGGCATGGAGAATAAAGGTTATATACAGAGAAGTACAAAGTCAGGGGACAGAAGATCCCTGTACGTGTATTTGACAGATAAGGGCAGAGAGTATGTGGAGATGCTCAATAAGAAGTTTGACTTAGTTGAATCTTTGGCACTGAGGGGATTTACAGCGGAAGAGACGGAAGAATTGCAGTCACTTCTTGTAAGGGTGTACGACAATATGAAGGGCAGCGAAAAAGATAACAGAAAAGAGGAACGTAAGAGATGAAGAACATGAAGGTAAGAATCCCAATGTATTTTGTTGGACTGTTTATTATGACTATAGGAATAGCACTTTCAGTCAAATCCAATCTGGGAGTGTCACCGGTGAGCTCTATACCATATACGATGACATGTGTATGGGGAATCGAGATGGGAAAGGCAACGATCATATTCCATGCGGCATTGGTGCTTATACAGATCATTATACTTCGAAAGAATTTCAAACCGATAAATCTCCTTCAGATAGTGGTTGGAGTAGTATTTGGATACTTCACGACATTCTGCAATTATCTTGCCACATTTCTGCCATCAACAGATAACATAGTTGTCAGGGTTGTTTTGATGCTTGTGAGTACCATATTCATAGCAGGCGGAATATTCTTTTATCTGCCGGCGAATCTTATCCCACTTGCCGGGGAGGGTGTTATGCAGGCTGTCTCAGAGGGCACACACATTGAATTTTCAAAGGTAAAGATCGGATTTGACTGTTCTATGGTGGCTGTGTCGGTCGTAACATGTCTGATCTGCATACATAGTCTTGGAAGCGTGGGCGCCGGTACTGTTATTGCCGCATTCCTTGTTGGATTCAATCTTGGCAAGTTGAATAAGGCATTTGGCGGAAAACGAGATAAACTTCTTGGAAAGCACACATACACTGAGGAGGAAGTGCTCAGGGAGAGAATGGAGCAATTGCATTAGGACTTTTGGATAAAATTGTATCGTATAAACTATTTTATAATGGTAATCAAAATTACCAATTAGAACTGCAATCTGCCTGCACTGTATTTGAAGTCGTCGAAATCATCGGGTATCCGTGAGAGTTCGTCTATGTGTGCCTGACTGTCATATGGCTCATTTGCATTTATATGATGTTCCATATCTGTTATTTTCCCTTCATAAATGGCTAGCCTGGGGAGTTTTATTTGTTTGCTTTTGATATTCCGTGGTGTATAATTTATAGCATGATAAATAAAAATTTGCGCATAGGAGGAGAGGGAAGATGGCTGATAAGAATACTGCTGAAATAGGCTTTGAAAAACAGATTTGGGATGCGGCATGTGTACTTCGTGGAAATCTGGATGCATCAGAGTATAAAAGTGTTGTGCTTGGTCTGATTTTCTTGAAATACATATCGGATAGATTCGATGAGAAATATAATGAACTTGTGGAAGAAGGAGACGGATTTGAGGAAGATGTAGATGAATATACATCAGAAGGTATCTTCTTTGTACCTGCAGGAGCACGTTGGAAGGATATAGCTGCAAATGCGCATACTCCGGAGATAGGAACAATAATAGATAATGCAATGCGAGCGATAGAGAAAGAAAATAAGAGACTTAAGGATATTCTTCCTAAGAATTTTGCCAGACCAGAGCTTGATAAGAGGCGCCTTGGGGATGTAGTAGACTTATTTACAAATATTCAGATGATTGAACATGGGAACGAGAAGGACATCCTTGGTCGAACATATGAATATTGTCTGTCAATGTTTGCCGAGCAGGAAGGCAAGCGTGGAGGAGAATTCTTTACTCCGTCATGTGTTGTGCGTACTCTCGTGGAAGTTCTCAAACCATTCAAAGGTCGTGTGTATGATCCGGCATGTGGATCAGGCGGTATGTTTGTTCAGTCGGCGAAGTTCATAGAAAAGCATAGTGGAAATATAAGTGATATATCAATATATGGTCAGGATTCCAATCCAACGACATGGAAGATGGCTCAGATGAATCTTGCTATACGAGGAATAGAGCCTGATTTGGGATCTTATGCAGCAGATACATTCCTTGAAGATCGTCATCCAACATTGCGCGCGGATTACATCATGGCAAATCCGCCATTTAACCTTTCAAACTGGGGAGCGGATAAGTTAAAAGATGATGTACGTTGGAAGTATGGAATGCCACCGGCAGGAAATGCAAACTTTGCATGGCTGGAGCATATGATATATCATCTTGCGCCGTCAGGAAAGATAGGTATGGTTCTTGCAAATGGATCTCTGTCATCACAGTCTGGTGGAGAGGGAGAAATCCGTAAGAATATAATAAATGCTGATTTGGTAGAGTGCATCGTTGCTATGCCAACTCAGTTATTCTACACAACTCAGATTCCGGTATCATTGTGGTTCCTTAATAAACAGAAAAAACAGTCTGGCAAAACTTTGTTCATAGATGCTCGTAAGATGGGGACGATGGTTAGCCGCAAGCTCAGAGAGCTCACAGATGAAGATATTCAGAAAATAGCAGATGCATATACAGCATTTGTCGATGGAACTCTTGAAGATGTGAAGGGATTCTGTGCAGTTGCAGATATTGCAGAGATTGAAAAACAGGATTTCATACTTACTCCGGGTAGATATGTAGGAATAGAAGAGCAGGAGGATGATGGCGAGCCGTTCGAGGAGAAGATGACAAGGCTTACATCGGAACTGTCTGAATTGTTTGATAAGAGTCATGAGTTGGAGGATGAGATTAGGCGCAAACTTGGTGCTTTAGGATATAAAATATAATTTGAGGATTATTGCAATTTGTACTTTTGGGGGACTTGTTTGAAAGAAGAAAACATAAAAGATTTAATGAATTGTAAATCTCTAGACGAATTTTTTGCAAGGTTTTTTGGATTGAGTTTCCAAGAAAGAATGTCAGTACTAGGGAATGAGTATACTGTTCCAGCAGGAACAATTTTATATAGGGCAAGGAAATATAATGGGATTCCTTTGGTAAATGAGAATGAATGGTGGTTGGCACCTCCTAAATATGTAAAAAGGGGGAGGTTTAATTACGATAGAAAACCTATATTATATTTGGGAACGATGGAATTTGTGTTACCTAGAGAGATTGGTCTGAAACCTGGGGATTCATATTATCTTGCAAAATACGAATGTGTAACTGGATTTAAGGTGGGGTCTTTATTAAAGACAAATAGTTTAGTGACTCATGTATTGCATAAGGTGGCAATGGCAATAGAAAATGATTCTAAACTGACAGAAAATGAGAGAAAAAACTTGAGAGTTAGATTTGATGAGATAACGCCAATGAGAATTTTGGATGATTATAATTCGCCATTTTATTTGCACCGTTGTATGAAAAAAGATTTGTATATGGTAACAAATAGACTTGCAGATTTGATTATGCAAAAATCTCCATGTGGAATTAGATATTGTTCTTGCTTTATTCCAACAGAAATGTCAGGGGGACCACAAATAATTACCCTAGACGGAGAGATAGAAGGAAATTATGCTTTGACAGAAAAAGGCATTTCAAATTTGAGATGGTTAGGATGTGAAAGAAAAATGTATACAGAAGAAGATTATAAGAGAGATATGAGTATGTGGATTAATATTGTAAATAATTCTATGGATAAAGAGGATACATAAATATATATTAGTAGTATTTATCTAAAAATATAGTTAGGATAGAAAAGGTAGATAAATTGATGGATTTTGTAAAAAAAACCTTGGGGGACCTTACAGTAGGAAAAGGTCAATATGGTATAGGCGCTTCAGCTGTTGATTATTCAGAAGACTTATATACATATTTGAGAATTACGGATATAAATGATGATGGAACTTTGAATGTGAATAATTTAAAATCTATAAATGATAAAAATGCAGAACGATATTTACTGCAACCGAATGATATTGTTTTTGCAAGAACTGGAAATAGTACTGGACGGAATTATTTTTATGATGGAACAGATGGAATATTGGTATATGCAGGTTTTCTAATAAAATTTAGTATTGATTCAAGCAAGGTGAATCCTAAGTATATAAAATATTATTGCATGTCAGATGAATATAAAGGGTGGGTACAAGGGCATTTAACAGGAAGTACAAGAGGAAACATAAATGCTCAAACATATGCAAATATGGAAATAAGTATCCCTCCAAGAGAACAGCAAAATAGGATTGTTAGTATTTTGGAAGAATTAGAGAGAAAAAGAAAAAATAATATTGCGATAAATAGGAATTTAGCACTGGTTGCATAAATAGGAATTTGTCGGAGCAGGCAAAAATTCTTTATAAAGAATGGTTTATAGATTTTGGACCGTTTGAAGGAGAGATGCCGGGTGATTGGCATTTGGGCACTGTCGAGGAAATTATAGAACTTCATGATTCAAAGCGTAAGCCACTGTCTGGCAGGCAGAGAGATGATATGGAGAAGATATATCCTTACTACGGGGCTACATCAATCATGGATTATGTAGATAATTATATCTTCGATGGAATCTATTTACTTCTTGGAGAAGATGGTTCTGTAATTGATACAGAAGGATATCCTATTCTTCAGTATGTATTTGGAAAATTCTGGCCTAATAATCATGCACACGTTATAACTGGGGAAAAGGGATTTTCTGTTGAGATGCTGTATTTGCTATTTAGTTTGACAAATGTTCAAAGTATTGTTACAGGAGCTGTTCAGCTAAAAATAAGCCAGCAAAATCTTAAAACTGTAGAAGTGGTAATACCATCTTATGAAGCTATTACTGAATTTGATGAAATGATTCAACCTATTTTTAGGGAGATTCGTAGATTGAGAACGGAAAATGATAAGTTGACAACATTAAGAGATAACTTACTTCCAAAACTTATGTCAGGCGAGCTTGACGTATCGGATTTGGATATTTAGTTACTCCGACAAATGGTAATAGAATACATTATACTCAAACAATAAAAACGATATATTTGACATAAAAGCGGTTGAATGCTAATATAAGTGTAAAGAGGTGCTACCGATAGACGGTTAGCCCTGATATTGCAATTACAAAAAAGTAACCGCCAAGTTTTGTCAGGACAGGGCGGTTACTTTTTTGTCTTATTTCTTATCATTGCTCTTAGAGCCAACGGCATAACCAAGAGCAAAGCATGTAATGCATAAGCTGATGATGGCTATAAAAAGACTGAATTGAAAAGATAAATTTTTATTTGTTTTGTATTTTTATTATATCCTCCTGATAATGTAATGAGTGAAGGAGGATTTCGATATGAATCAAGAGATAATAAATGAAGTAATTTGTCAGATGATACCGCATTTATCTAATGATCAGATAGTGCTGTTAAAGAATGTGTTAGAAGGGGCAATGTTGAAGAGTGGCACTGGGACGGATCAATCTGATGAAGTGTTGGTTGATAGTTTTATTGCAGCAAAACGCCTTGAAGGATGTTCGGAGAGAACCCTGGTATTTTATAAGAATACAATAGATAAAATGTTGGCTTCAATTGGAAAAAATATTAAGGCTGTTACGACAGATGATTTGCGAGGATATCTTTCAGAGTATCAAAACAGTAATATGGTTAGCAAGGTTACAATAGATAATATACGAAGGAATCTGTCGAGCTTTTTTTCTTGGCTTGAGGATGAGAATTATATACTGAAAAGCCCGGTAAGACGTATACATAGGGTCAAAGCTACGACTTCTGTAAAGGAAACGTATACTGATGAAGACTTGGAACGGTTAAGGGATAGCTGTACGGAGTTACGAGACTTAGCATTGATTGATATACTTGCATCAACAGGAATGAGAGTGGGGGAATTGGTTAGACTTAATCGGGTAGATATAAATTTTAACGAAAGAGAATGTGTTGTATTGGGAAAGGGAGATAAGGAGCGAATCGTATATTTTGATGCGAGGACGAAGATACATCTGCAGAATTACTTGGATGACAGAATAGATAATAATCCCGCACTTTTTGTTGGATTGAAGCATCCATATAATAGGCTAAAAATAGGTGGTGTAGAATCGAGACTTAAGAGAATGGGAAAAGCTATTCAGGTTGATAAGGTACATCCGCATAAATTTAGAAGAACAATGGCAACGACAGCAATAGATAAAGGTATGCCGATTGAACAGGTTCAGAAGCTGTTGGGGCATGAAAAGATAGATACAACATTGCATTATGCTATGGTGAAACAGAGTAATGTTAAGAATGCACATAGGAGATATATAGGTTAAAGAGGAAGAAGAGAATTATGAGTAATTGGAAAGAAAAAACATTATCCGAGTATTGTGAATTTCAAGAGGGATATGTTAATCCACCCAAAGGACATAGTGAATATTTTGGGGGAGATATAAAATGGTGTAGAGCAGTAGATATTAACAATGGTTATGTGTATAGTACATCGCAAACACTTACAGATGCAGGATTTAATAGCGCAAAAAAGAGTGCTGTGCTTTTTAAACCTAATACAATTGTTATTACTAAATCAGGTACAATAGGACGACTTGGAATAATTAAAGATTATATGTGCGGAAATAGAGCTACTATAAATATAATTCCAAAGAATAATGCAGATGTTGAATTCGTTTTTTATTTGTTGAGGAGTAGACAGAACGAATTTTTTGATCTAGCAGTTGGAAGTGTTCAGAAAAACTTATATGTATCAATTCTGGAAAAAATGATGTTTAAATTTCCCTCATTGTATGAGCAAAAAAAGATTGCCTCTTTTTTTTCAGTTATTGATAAAAAAATTGACATTAATAATCGGATAAATAGGAATTTGTCGGAGCAGGCACAGGCTATATATGAATCGTGGTTTGTTTCATTTGAAAAATTTGGCGGAATGGTTCCGTTAGATTGGGGAGAGGGTGTTCTTGGAGATATTGCAGAAATAAAGACTACCACATTTAAACCGGATAAAGAACCTGATGTGATAGTTGAACATTATAGTATCCCTGCGTTGGATGAAAATCATTTTCCAATATTTGAACTAGCTGAAGGAATTAAGAGCAATAAGTATTTACTTAATAAAAATTCAGTTATGATTTCAAAACTTAATCCGGATATAAAACGCATTTGGAGACCAATGTGTTTAAGTGACAGGCCTGTTTGTTCAACTGAGTTTATTGTATTTGAGGCAAAAAACAAGAAGAACAAAGATTTTATTTTTTCAATTTTGGATAGTGATAATTTTAGTAACCATTTGTGTTCTCATGTTACAGGTTCCACTGGAAGCCGGCAGAGAGCTGTTCCTAAGGCAACTTTAGATTTTAAAGTGCTGATACCTCCATCGGAGGTGATTGAACAATTCTGTTCTATGGTTACGCCTATTTATGATTTGATTGGAGTAAATGAAATAGAGAATCAGAGATTGTCAGAGTTGAGGGATAGTTTACTTCCAAAACTTATGTCGGGAGAACTTGATGTATCTGATTTGAATATTTAGTTACTCCGACAAATGGTAATTGTTATGATTATACTTAAATAATAAAAACGATATATTTGACATAAAAGCGGTTAAATGCTAATATAAGTGTAAAGAGGTGCTACCGATAGACGGTTAGCCCTGATATTGTTGACAAGAAATAACCGCCAAGTTTTCTCAGGACCGGGCGGTTATTTTTTTGTCTTATTTCTTATCATTGCTCTTAGAGCCAACGGCATAACCAAGAGCAAAGCATGTTATGCATAAGCTGATGATGGCTATAAAAAGTTCCGTTGTAAGCATAAGCACAAACCTCCGTAATAGATTTCCGTAAATGGATGTATCTATGTAAACACAGGCTATAAACTCCTGTGGCGAAGGCTAACCGCCTACCGAATAGGGTAGCACCTCTTATATTATAACAAACATATGTTCGATAATCAATATACATGAAAAGATAAATTTTTATTTGCTCTACAAAACACAACACAAAGGGGAGGGGAATAAATGCCGGGTTTATTTACAGAAGATACATATGAACAAGCGATAATAGAGCTGTTCGAGAATATGGGATATGACCATATCTATGCGCCGGATTTTGACAGGGATTACACCAGCCCGTTGATGGATTCGGTACTTAGGGATAGTTTGGTGCGTGTCAATCGGGGATTGCCTGTAGATGCCATAGAAGAAGCTATTAATAAGCTTAGGACATTTGATACTGGAAGCTTGTTGCAGAAAAATATGACATTTATGGACTATCTGCAGAATGGAATTACAGTGAAGTTCTTTGTGAATGGCGAGGAACAGGCAACTATAGTGAAATTGGTTGACTATGAGAAGATAGACAACAATACGTTCTATGTGGTAAATCAGTATACATTTGTTGAGAATGGCAATAACAGGCGGCCGGATATTATTCTGTTTATAAATGGCATGCCACTTGTGTTGATGGAGCTTAAGAGTCCTTCTAAGGATGAGGTAGGAGTAGAGAATGCATATAAGCAGATTCGTAATTACATCAAGGACATACCATCTCTGTTTTATTACAATGCAATATGTGTAATCAGTGATCTTTCATCGAATAAAGCTGGAACTATAACATCCGGGCTTGATAGATTTATGGATTGGAAATGCAAGGATGGAAGTAAGGAAGAGAGCGGGTTTGCGGAATTTGAGACATTCTATGAGGGAATGTTTCAGAAGAAAAGACTGCTTGATATACTGAAGAACTTTATACTTTTTTCAGGAACGGGTACTGGTAGATTTAAGGTGCTTGCGGGATATCATCAGTATTTCGCAGTTAGAAAAGCTATAGAGAGGGCAAAGATTGCAACAAGAACGGACGGAAAAGGTGGTGTGTTCTGGCATACACAGGGTTCAGGTAAGTCACTCTCTATGGTATTTTATGCGCATTTGCTGCAGGAGGCACTTGATAGCCCTACCATAGTCGTAATGACAGATCGTATTGATCTGGACGATCAGCTCTATGCACAGTTTTCTCAGTGTGCAGATTTCCTCAGACAGACTCCTGTTCAGGCGGAGAGTAAGGAACATCTTAAGTCACTCCTTGATGGCAGAAGTGCAAATGGTATTATTTTCACAACTATGTTCAAGTTTGAGCGAGGTGAGAAACCTCTTTCAGAACGCAGAAACATTGTGGTTATGGCGGATGAGGCCCATCGTGGTCAGTATGGATTTGAGGAGAAGATTGTAGTATCCGAGAATCAGGCAGGAGAGAAAGAGGCACATACTGTTGTAGGAAATGCAAGAGTCATACATGATGCCCTGCCGAACGCTACGTTTATAGGATTTACCGGAACTCCAATATCAGCGAAAGATAGAAATACCAGGGAGGTATTTGGCGATTATATAGATATTTATGATATGACGCAGGCGGTTGAAGATGGGGCGACCAGACCTGTGTATTATGAGAGCAGAGTTGTTCACCTGAAACTTGATGAGAATACGCTTGCACTTATTGATTCGACTTATGATATTCTTGAGCAGCAATCCGATAAAGCAACGATAGAGAAGAGCAAGAAGATGCTGGGACAAATGGAGAGTGTCCTCGGCGCTGATTCAACTATTGCGTCATTATGCGATGATATTGTGGAACATTACGAGAAGTACAGGGCTAATCTGCTTACAGGTAAGGCTATGATAGTTGCCTATTCTCGTACAATAGCCATGAAGATATACAGAAGAATTCTTGAGATACGACCTGATTGGAAAGAGAAGGTTGGAGTAGTAATGACTGGTGGCAACAATGATCCAGAGGATTGGAAGGAGATAATTGGTACCAAGGCACATAAGGAAGAACTTGCAAGAAAATTCAAAGATAATGACGATCCAATGAAGATTGCAATAGTAGTGGATATGTGGCTGACAGGGTTTGATGTTCCGTCACTTGCGACTATGTATGTATATAAGCCTATGCATGGGTATAATCTTATGCAAGCGATAGCGCGTGTTAATCGTGTGTTTAAGGACAAAGAAGGTGGTCTTATTGTTGACTATGTAGGTATAGCTTCTGCGCTTAAGGCTGCCATGAAGGAATATACTGAGAGGGATAAAAACACATATGGGGATATGAATATTGCTAAAGTGGCATATCCTAAGTTCCAGGAAAAACTACAGGTGTGCAAGGATCTGCTTCATGGATTTGATTTCAGTGGATTTATAGATGGTTCGCCGCTTGTTATGGCAAAACTTATAACCAAGGGAGTGAATTTTGTTCTTGATGCGAGGGTACCTGACAGAAAAGATTTGTTCTTGAAGGAGGCTATGCTGTTAAGACAGTCTCAGTCTCTCTGTTCAAGTATGACTACTGAGAAAGAACGCCATGAGGCAGCCTATATGGAGGCGGTTCGTTCAACAGTTATCAAGATTACATATGGCGGTGCAGATGGAAAGACACTATCACTTAAGGAGATAAACAACCAGATAAATGATCTGCTCAAGGCAGCAGTTCAAAGTGAGGGTGTAATCAATCTGTTTGACAGTAGCAAGACTGGTGGAGAGAACTTCAGCTTATTTGATCCGGCTGTATTGGATGAAATATCCAAAATGAAAGAAAAGAACATTGCTGTGGAAATATTGAAAAAACTCATGGCAGAGCAGGTATCTTTATACAAAAGAACAAATGTTGTTCAGTCACAGAAGTTTTCAGAGAAGATAGCGCAGCTTATGAATTCGTATTACAACGGACTTATAACAAATGAGGAAGTAATAAAAGAGCTTCTTGAGACTGCTGAAGAGATTGCAAATCTGTATAAGAATGGACAGAAGCTTGGACTTTCCCAGGAGGAATTGGCATTCTATGATGCGCTGACAAAGCCGGAACATATAAAAGATTTTTATAAAAATGATGAATTGATTGCGCTTACCAAGGAACTGACGGAAATGCTCAGAAAGAATAGAACCATAGACTGGCAGAAGAAGGAAACTGCAAGGGCAACTATGCGAAAGATGGTTAAGAGACTGCTTAAGAAACATGATTACCCACCAGAGGATTATGATTTTGCCATAAATACAGTAATAAGCCAGTGCGAGCTGTGGACGGATAATAGCGATGCGCCTTATGTGGAAGAGCATGATAGTATGTTTAGATATAGTGAAGAGGCAAAATTTGCTAATGTTGCTGAGGGGAAAACAATGTACACAATAAGTAAAAATAGTTAGGAGGGGATTGTTAATGGATGCACGAAAGGGTAATATTTTTGAAATTTTGAATGGCAATAAGCAATTTATAATACCTGTATATCAGAGATATTATAGCTGGGGAGAAGAGCAGTGTAAAAGATTATGGGATGATATTGTAAATATGCAGAAAAATGGCAAGCCTGGACATTTTGTTGGTTCAATAGTTAATATTGCTGAACAGGCAATGCCAACAGGCGTTCAAAAATATATGATTATAGATGGACAACAGCGTATGACGACATTAACTTTGTTGCTTATAGCGCTTAGAAATTATGTCCTGATGCATCCAGATGATAATTCAATAAATGCGAAACGTATTGATGGTATGCTTTTAAAAAATGAATATGAGAGTGGCATAGATCAATACAAGTTACTGCTTACAGAAAATGATAGAGAAATATTAATCAGTCTTGTAGAAAATAAGCCAATTAATTCAAATGTTAAATCACGTATATTAGATAACTATATGTATTTTAAGGACAAGGTTTCGGAAAAAATTCTAATGCTTGATGAAATATGGGACTCTATTGGTAAATTGCAGATTGTGAATATTACATTGGATCGTGCAATTGATGATGCTCAGGCAATATTTGAAAGTCTAAACTCTACAGGAAAAGAATTGTCAGAATCTGATCTTATACGAAATTATGTTCTTATGGGGTTAGAACCTTCAGAACAGACATATGTATATGAACATTTGTGGAGACCTATGGAGAATTTGTTTATATATGATACACAAGAGACTGTCATGGATGCTTTTTTCAGACATTATTTAACGATGAAGATAACCCGTATACCGAAACAAGGGAGAGTGTATGAAGAGTTTAAATTATATCACTTAAATTGCGAATTTGGTACTATTTCGGAATTGTGTCATGATTTGTTGGATTATGCGAAATATTATACAGATATAGTATTTAAGAGAAACGATGACGTAGAGTTAAGAAAGCTATATGGAGATATTGTTGATTTGAGGATGGAAGTATCTTATCCATTCTTATTAAAATTACATCATGATTGTTGTGAAAAAGTTATATCAAAAGATGAACTTAAAGAAATTTTGAGACTGTGTATAAGTTATGTTCTTAGAAGAGGAATTTGTGACATACCAACAAATTCTATGAATAAGACTTTTGCAACATTCAAAAATTTCATTAGACAGGATGATTATCTTAATTCCGTCAAGGCTCATTTTATTTTGCAGGACACATATAAAGAATTTCCAGATGATGGCAAGTTTGGAGCTGCGTTTGTTAGTAGAGATATATATAATATGCGTGTTAGAAACTATATTCTAACCAGACTTGAGAATTATGACAATAAGGCACCGATTGTTATTGAGAACTATACTATAGAGCATATTATGCCACAGAATAAGAAACTTTCTACAGAGTGGCAGCGTGATTTAGGAGATAATTGGGAGAGTATTCAAAAAAGATATCTTCACACAATTGGAAACTTAACATTAACTGCTTACAATTCAGAAATGAGTGATAAATCGTTCATAGAAAAAATGAATATGGAGGGTGGTTTTAAAGAAAGCGCACTTAGATTAAATAAATATATTTTAGGGTTAACGGAATGGAACGAATCTCATATCCAGGAAAGGGCAAGGTTGTTGGCTGAAAAAGCGGAGAAGATATGGCCGTATCCTTCAATGAATGAACATGAGCTCGCTCCATATGAGATAGAGGAAAAAGTTCCTCAGAAATATAGTTTAGATACATACGATACAAATGCATTCACTAAGATATTGTTTACAGCTTTAGATAAAAGAATAATGAATCTTTCTCCAGAGGTAAAAAGAGAGTATAAGAAATTGTATGTAGCGTATAAACTTGATACAAATTTTGTAGACATTGTATTTCAGAAACAACGACTTCGTATAAGTATAAATATGAAATTCTCAGATATAGTAGATCCAGAAGGAATTTGTAAGGATGTTACTGGACTGGGAAGATGGGGAAATGGAGATGTTGAGTTGTTCATGGAACATAATGATGAGCTCGACACGGTTATGGAAATCATAGAGCAATCTTATAATGCTCAAGCAGAATGAGAAAAATGTACAAAGATAATAAAATTCGGGGGAATCACATGACTTTATACATGAACATAAAACAGCTTGGCAAGCGGAAGGACACAGTGCACAAGGTCCCATTTGAATATGACACAGCACCGAGCACGCTGCGGGAACTCATAACAGAGACAGTAAAGATCTGCGTAGCACAGTACATATCCCGCATGGATCGCGGCGATGCAGTGTTGACAGATGAACAGATCGATGATATGGGAAGAATAGGAAAGATAGCGTTCGGGATCGTCTATGGGGAGAAGAAACCGGATGTGGATGAAGCAGTGAAGACAGCCATTCAAGGATTTGAGGATGGGCTGTTCAGAGTGTTCCGCGGTATGGATGAATTAACGGAGCTGGACAGGGAAGAGAAGTTTAACGAAGGGGATGAGATCACATTTATCCGCCTCACAATGCTGGCGGGCAGAATGTGGTAGAACATAAAGAAAGGGGTTACAATGGCGGTGGACAAGAAGACAAGGTTTGAGCTTGAGGAGCAGAAGAAGATCGCAGATGAAGTGAGAGAGGCATTTGACGAGAATTCCACGAAGCTCAGAAAGAGCTACAGTGCGGATGCGCAGAAGCTTCTTAAGGAGATGGATAATTACTATGGAGATGTAAAAGAGTCAACGATCGGCAAGAGACTTGAGACATTTCTTGAGAATGAAAAGAATGTTCCTTCGGAATTCTTCAGGAACGAGCTGAAGCATTTGCCGGGGTGGGTGCCGGATCATCTGATGGAGGATTTCTACACTTCTATAGACAGCATAATCAAGTGGCAGACAAGCCAGTATTATTACAGAAGAACCATGCGTACGAAGAGATATGGGGCATTTCTTGACAGATATTTCAGTATCATGAATGAATATCACTCTATGGGGATATACGGATGCGACATAGTATCTCTCTACAAGGAGAAATTGCCGCAGGATATATTGTGCTATTACAGGGATGGCAGCAGCAACGGATATAGAATAATATCAGAATATTGGATACAGGCGGAGCTCGACAGGGGGAATGCAGAGCTTGAGAAAGTGCTCATGGACATCATGTTCGGTGAGAGTGCGCAGACAAGGCTCACGACCAATATCCTCAGGGGAATATATATGAGCTCCAACACAAGACTCCATGAGGCTGTAGGCAAGCTGCTCGTTGCGGCAAAGCTTCAGGAGGGGCTTAGGCAGGCGATATGTGAGAATATGGATTATGGAACGGCAGGTGCATTTATGACCCTGTTCCATGTGATAAAGGAGAATGATCTTCTGAGATTCTCATCTGTCATGAGGGCTGTAGCCACCTGGACAGGACTTGTGGCTGACGAGGAGAGCAAGCTTGACCGTATACAGAAGAAACAGCTGCTTCTTATAGATACATATCTGAATGATGAAAATGCAAGGCGTGAAGCTTTATCCGGCGAGGATGCCATGCAGATCTATCTTGCGCTGTGGAGCTATGGTTTCTTTGATGTGGACGAGGCATGCCATGTGATGAACAAGCTGGCGCTTGATGGCAGCAGACACCAAAGACTGGTATTTGGCACATATATCAGGGCAATGAGTCTGGGAAAGGTGTACACACACAGCGTTGCAAAGGAATTTATCAAGAGATTCCCAGACGAGATGGACACCATGGCGGTCATCATGCCAAGCTTTATGTCGGATTACCAGCCTTATATGAATAGTCTCATATATAAAGACGGCAGATCGTACAACAATGAACTTAAGAAAATGACATTTGCCGAGGTGGACAAATATTTTGACAGTAGGAAAGAATGTCAGGAGATGTACGATATCCTCATGGGCATACTTGAGCGCATGCCAAAGAAGAGGCTTGAGTTTGATCCGTGTGTATTTCCATGGAATGCCGAATATCTGGACAGATCCGCAATCATCATGAGACTTGCGGTCTGTGCAAGTGCTCTCAGGGATGAGGACAAGATCACTTACATAGCGGAGATGGTTCCTGAGATAGATTCCGCAAGGTACAGCAGAGATGCGCTTCTGCTTCTGCTTGTAAGGCAGCCGGCAAATGACAGACAGCGTGCCATACTGGTGGATGCGGTTGCCGACAAGGAGACATATACCAGAAACAAGGCGGCGATGATCGTTAAGGATATGAAGCTTTCGCCGGAGAATTATGTACAGCTTGAGAATATGCTCAAGTACAAGAAGTCAGACATAAGGGAGACTGTACTGTCTATATTATATAAGCTTGATGGTGATGACATGGATGATCTCATCGGAAGACTTCTCACAGATGCCAAGGAGGAGAAGAGAACAGCGGGACTTGACCTGCTGCTCCAGCTCAAAAATGATGAGAACAGGCAGAAACTTTTTGCAGATTGTGTTGGTCATATAGACGCTATGCAGAGGGAGTCTGCGAATGGAAGATCCAGTGTTACAACTAAGGAGCAGATTCTTATACGTGAGATTAAAAATGTTGGCACAGACCGGGCTGGTGCAGATGAGGGATATGGACTTTATGATGTAAATGCGTACTATGAGCCAATATTTGACAAGAGTTATCTGGCTGAGTGCCTTGAGCTGTACAAAAAGTATTTCCCTGAAAGCGGGATTGCAAATGATAATCTGTGCAAGACTGCCAAGAGCGAGGGTGCATTTGCAAAACTCAAATCAAAGATTGTGCCTAAAAAGAAAGACACGACATCTGATTCAGAAGTTATAAATATATTAAGAAAATTTGATGCATTTGTGGATGAGCACAAAAATGATGAGTATGAGATGGCTGACGGAGAGATCGGTCTGCTTGGTGAGTCAGGTGGGAACATATATGTGAGCCGTGACAAGGTGGCATGTGAGGAATTGTGGGTAGATTTCTACGAGAAAAATATTCAGACTCCGTATATGTGCATGCAGCTCTACGTGTATCTGAATGGCTACAACAGTGACAAACAGGATTTCAAGAAGTACTGCGAGACCTTTATGGCGGATATGTTTGGAAATATATATAGAGAAGAATGTCCAGCATTCGGATATCTTGCCATTGTCAGAGCTGTAATTGGATTCCTGTATAGAAGATATGTGATGGATAGTGACAAGATGAGACTTGCCGTTGTGGCAGCAGACTATCTGCTGGGAAGAAGTGATGAGCTCATATATACATTTGGCGGGAATAAAGGTGGCAGCAGTATATCTGGTGATGATTCAAAGGTATATCACAGAAGTGTGCTCACAAATGAGCAGATCATGATAATAACAAGGTGGCTTGCAATCGATGGTGACAGCGATATATTGGACGTAAAAGAGGATTCTGACGAGGCAAGGCAGAATGAAGAGGATTTCAGGCATTTGTTCCCATACAACTATGCCCTTGCAAAGTGTCATAACTTTAATATACCTTCAGACGTTGTAAATGATAGAAATTCATATTACTGGGTACACACAGGAAGTGTAATGTCGGTTCCTGGTCTCCTGAACTATATTGCCGCATACAGCCGTGGTATTATATCCAGGGATTATATGTACAAGATGGCATTTGAGGGGAATTCCCTGGATAGGGGCCTCAAATGTGTATCTGACGTGATGCGTTTTATAACGGAGCGTAACAGGAAGGTGCAGACCAGAGGCTATGAGTGGGGATATACGGAGCGTGAAAGGCTGAGAAGTGTGCGGCAGATACTTCTTCACAGTCCGGAAGGAGAGTTCTCAGAGACGGACGAGAAAAGGCTGGATATAGCTAAGAAGCTGTACACTGATATGTCAGAGCTTGTGCTTTCTGCAGAGCTCACAAGGGGAGACACGGAGACAGAATTCTCTCCATATATATACGGGCTTACAAGAATATTCGGAGCGGAGTATTTTGTCAGGATACTGTCAGCCCTAGGCAAGGAGACGTTGGAGAGATCAACGTATTTCAATACCGGTTATTACTATAATCGTCAGAAGGTCAGCAAGAAGAACAGTATGTCTCATCTTCTTCAGGCGTGTGTGCCTGATGCAAATGACAGTGCGGAGACTTTGAAGGCCTATCTTACAGGTACGGATATAAGTGATGCCAGGCTTATAGAGGCGGCTATGTATTCTCCGGAGTGGATAGATATAGTTGGAGAGTATCTTGGATGGGATGGATTTACTGCGGGATGCTATTACTTCATGGCGCACATGAACGAGTCATTTGATGACAAGAGAAAGGCTATGATAGCGAGATTTACACCGCTTGAGGTGGATGAGCTGAACGACGGGGCATTTGACAGGACGTGGTTCACCGAGGTCTATGACAGATTGGGTGACAAGCGTTTCCAGCTTATATACAAGGCGGCGAAATACATTTCAGACGGTGCAAAGCACACCAGAGCGAGAAAATATGCGGATGCGGCGCTTGGCAAATATGATGAGCCCGAGCTGATGGCTGAGATCGAGGCAAAGAGAAACAAAGATCTGCTCATGGCGGTGGGAATCCTGCCGATAGAGAATGAGGAGCAGATAAAGGACAGGTACATGTTCCTTCAGAAGTTCAAGAAGGAGAGCAGGCAGTTCGGAGCACAGAGGAGAGCCAGCGAGGCGGCAGCAGTTTCTACAGCTATGCGCAATATGGCGATCAATGCCGGATATCAGGACGTGACGAGACTTACCCTACGTATGGAAAGCCTTGTAGTTCAGGGCATGACAGAATATTTTCAGCCGCATGAGGTCGGAGAAGTGACCGTATGGCTTGAGATGGATGACGGCGGCAAATGCGCTGTCATCTGTGAGAAGAACGGCAAACAGTTAAAGTCCGTTCCGGCAAAGATCAAGAAGGATGAGTATGTATTGGCTCTGATGGATGCCAAGAAGCAGATGGCGGAGCAGTCAAGGCGTACAAAGGCGATGCTTGAGGATGCGATGGAGAGTCAGGAGGAATACACCTGGGCTGAGATCAGGGGCATGCTGGAGAATCCTGTTATACATGACATGGTGGCTGCGCTGGTGTTTAAGGTAGTGGAGCCTGACGGTGTGAAGGCAGGGCTGGATAGTACGGCTGACAGTATTATGTCAGGGGCAAATGAACTTTATGATAGCAAGAATATTGATTTGAGGAATAACAGCGATGCTGGTGATGTGCAGTTAGATAATGCAATAGGCGAAAGTGCTGGCGTACCTAGTCAGAATGTAGTTCTTGGATTTGCAACTGAGGATGGATTCAATGTGTTTGTTGAAACAACCGCTGGTGATGAAAACAAACATTTGTCAGACGACACCAAGCTCACAGTAGCACATCCATTCCACATGTACATGGCTGGCAAATGGCATGATATACAGAAATATGTATTTGACAACAAGATCGTCCAGCCGTTCAAGCAGGTGTTCAGAGAGCTCTATGTGAAGACCGAAGAGGAAATGAACATGGAACATTCCCTCAGATACGCGGGCAATCAGATCCAGCCGAAGAAAACACTGGGCTGTCTGAGGTCAAGACACTGGGTGGCAGACATAGAGGATGGACTTCAAAAGGTTTATTACAAGGAGAACATAGTAGCACAGATATACGCGCTTGCAGACTGGTTCTCACCTGCAGATATAGAATCACCGACGCTTGAATGGGTGGTATTTTCGGATAGAAAGACAGGAAAGGATATGAGAATCAAGGACATACCGGATATCATATTCTCCGAGGTCATGAGGGATGTGGACATGGCTGTTTCCGTGGCACATGCCGGAGGCGTGGATCCAGAGACCTCACATTCGACTGTTGAGATGCGAAAGGCGATAGCAGAATTTACCATGCCGCTTTTCAGACTGACAAATGTCACATTTACAAAGAACCATGCAGTGATAGAGGGCAAGCGTGCCAATTATACAGTCCACCTTGGAAGTGGAGTGGTACATCAGGAGGCAGGACCTATGATAAATGTACTTCCTGTACATTCACAGAGACGAGGCAGAATATTCCTTCCGTTTGTGGATGATGATCCAAAGACATCGGAGGTGCTCACGAAGATACTGTTCTTTGCGGAGGACAATAAGATCAAGGATCCGTATATACTGGAGCAGATCGAGGCGTAAAGTCAGCATAATGATAAGATGGTCTTGCCATGCTGTCGTATCGGATTATGTGTCTGAGGCGTAATGTTAGCATAATGATAAGATGATGGTTCAGAATGTATATTGTCAGTTGTTTACATGGTATGTATAGAGGTGGATATAGTGACTGGAAAAAGTTTTATTTCAAAATTAAAGTCAAAACACAAGGGGAACGCAAAACTGTTCCCTTATGACGAGGCAAAGCATGAGGCTGTCATCAGATGTTCTATCTGCACCGGAGAACAGGTAGCTGGATTCAGGAGCAGAGAGGACGGGAACTTTGTGGGTGTGATGGTGATACAGTCGGAGAAGGATCTGGAGAATTTTAAGAGACTTTACCGGGTGGATGATGTGAAGAAGATATATTGAATACAGTTTGTAAAACTATCGCTGTAGCGATATAACAAACATACAGGGTTTTGTGTTGTAAGACGGAGGATTTGCTACAAATATAAATATAATTCACTTTGTCAAGAAAAAACACTTGACAACCCACCCTGCCTGTATTAGAATAGCCCATGGTAAAGCAAAAACACTTTACATGCAAGTGCGTTACGGAGAGTTTGTTATGGAGAAGATAGTCAGACAGTCTATGTTATATGATTTTTATGGTGAGCTGCTCACAGAGCATCAGAAGAGCGTGTACGAGGATGTCGTGAACAATGACATGTCTTACTCAGAGATAGCGAGACTCAACAACATAAGCAGACAGGGCGTATATGATATGGTAAGGCGCTGTGACAAGATCCTCGAGGAGTATGAGGAGAAGCTTATGCTGGTACATAAGTTCATGAAGGCACAGGAACAGGTTCAGAAGATCAAGGAATGTGCGGATGAGCTTAAGACGATGAACTCGGATGAACGGCTTGCGGGCAGAATTGAAGATATAGTGAATTATTCAGATAAGATACTCGAAGATTTCTGATGATAGATAATATCAGAAGGGAGAATGTCTATGGCATTTGACAGTTTATCAGATAAACTGCAGAACGTTTTTAAGAAGCTGAGAAGCAAGGGCGTACTTACTGAGGATGATGTCAAGGAGGCCATGAAGGAAGTCAAGAGAGCACTTCTCGAGGCGGATGTCAACTTCAAGGTCGTAAAGTCATTTGTCAAGTCGGTGAGTGACAGAGCTGTAGGAGAGGAAGTCCTCAAAGGTCTGAATCCTGGACACATGGTCATCAAGATCGTTAAGGAAGAGATGGATAAGCTCATGGGCTCTGAGATGACAGAGATCAAGCTCAGACCATCCAATGAGATCACGATCATCATGATGTGTGGACTTCAGGGAGCAGGTAAGACCACCACGGCGGCAAAGCTTGCATATCAGTTCAAGAACAAAGGCAAGAAGCCACTTCTTGTGGCATGTGATGTATACAGACCGGCGGCTATCAAGCAGCTGCAGGTGAATGGTGAGAAGGTTGGAGTTCCCGTGTTTGCCATGGGAGACAACAACAAGCCATTGGATATTGCGAAGGCGGCTATACAGCATGCAGCCAAGAACAATATCAATCTGGTGTTCCTTGACACCGCAGGACGTCTTCATGTTGATGAGGACATGATGAACGAGCTTGCAGAGATAAAGGAGAATCTGGACATTGCCTACACCATACTGACTGTGGATTCCATGACAGGTCAGGATGCGGTAAATGTAGCGACAACGTTCAATGATAAGATAGGTATAGATGGTGTCATCCTCACAAAGCTGGATGGTGATACCAGAGGCGGTGCTGCACTGTCGATCAAGGCAGTAACGGGCAAGCCGATCCTGTACTCAGGTATGGGAGAGAAGCTTACAGATCTGGAACCATTTTACCCGGATCGTATGGCGAGCCGAATCCTCGGAATGGGTGATGTAGAGTCACTTATAGAGAAAGCCCAGTCGGCCATCGACGAGGAGAAGGCTAAAGAGATGGAACAGAAGTTCCGCAAAGCAAGTTTTGATTTCAACGATTTTCTTGATCAGATGGCTCAGCTCGAGCAGATGGGCGGCATGCAGGAGATCCTTTCCATGATGCCTGGCATGGCAAGTCAGATGAAGAATGTTGAGATAGATGAGAACGCTGCTAAAACACCAAAAGCAATCGTTCTGTCCATGACACCTAGAGAGCGTTCACTCCAGGATCCGATATCGCCATCCAGAAAGAAGCGTATCGCAGATGGAGCCGGTGTCCAGATAGCAGATGTCAATCGTTTCCTTAAACAGTTTGAACAGTCTAAGAAGATGATGAAGCAGATGTCCGGCATGATGGGCGGAAAGAGAAAACGTGGTGGTTTTAAAATGCCTTTTGGCTTAAGATAATTATTATTTAGGAGGAACAAGAACAATGGCAGTAAAGATTAGATTAAGAAGAATGGGTTATAAGAAGCATCCTTTCTACAGAGTGATCGTAGCAGATTCAAGATCACCAAGAGATGGTAGATTCATCGAGGAGATCGGAACATATGATCCTAACCAGGAGCCATCTGTAGTAAAGATCGACGAGGAGGCTGCTAAGAAGTGGTTAGCTACAGGAGCACAGCCAACTGAGTCAGTTGCAAAGTTATTAAAGCAGGCAGGTATCGAGAAGTAATTTTACGGATGTATCAGCTTTTCTATGAAAAGCTGATATGCAGCGCCAGCCATCGACGAAGTCGATTTTGCGTGGCTGGTGTTCCATTTGGGAGGTATAGAGATGAAAGATTTAGTAGAAATCATTGCAAAGTCCCTAGTAGATCATCCTGAGCAGATAGCTGTAACCGAGACTGAAGAAGACGGCATAATAAAGATAGACCTTACAGTCGCACCAGAGGACATGGGTAAGGTAATCGGCAAGCAGGGCAGAATAGCCAAATCCATCCGTACAGTTGTCAAGGCAGCTGCTTCAAAGGGTGATAAGAAGGTTGTCGTTGATATTAAGTAGAACTGCATAAGCAGGATAAGTGGTATTTCTTAATCTTCATATGACAGAGGATTTTATTACCGAGTTAAGAGGGGGAGCAAGTGCTCCCCCTTTATTACATGTCATAGGCGTAAGCCTGATGACAAAGCACGCATCAGCGTGCTACCATATTTATATAGGAGATAGAATGGAACACAACACAGAAGACAGACTCAGAGTAGGAGTGATAACCTCAAGCCATGGTATAAAGGGCGAGGTTAAGGTATATCCGACAACGGATGACAATGATCGTTTCAAGACCTTGAAGAAGTGCTATCTGTCAAATGGCAGAGAGACTTTGGAGGTTAATTGTACATCTTGCAAATTTTTGAAAAATATGGTTATTCTTAAGTTCAAAGAATACGATAACATAAATGATATAGAGCGTTTTAAGAACTATGACATACTTGTTGACAGGGAGGATGCAGTTCCTCTCATGGATGGAGAGTTCTTCATCTGTGATGTCCTTGACGCTGATGTATATGATCAGAATGACGAGCACATAGGAATCCTTGACGACGTGCTGGAGACTCCGGCAAATGATGTATTTGTCGTTAAGAAGGATGATGGCAGCGAGATCCTAATACCTGTAGTACCGGATTTCGTGTTCGATGTTGACACAGAGAATAAGAAGGTTAAGGTCAGAACATTTGAGATGGTAGAAGCAGATGATTCAGATGACGAGGATTGATCGCATACAGACGTTTGGTGAGATGATGAACATATACTAGGAGCGGACTATGAATTTTTATATTTTGACACTTTTCCCCGAGATGGTTATGAATGGACTTTCAACGAGTATCACGGGAAGGGCCATAGAGTCGGGAAAACTTCATATAGAAGCTATAAATATAAGAGATTACACCCAGGATAAACACAATCATGTGGATGATTACCCATATGGGGGAGGCGCAGGCATGGTCATGCAGGCGCAGCCTGTGTATGATGCATACACGGCACTGGTGGAGAAGCTTGGCAGAAAACCATGGGTCATATATATGACTCCGCAGGGAAGAACCTTCAATCAGGGTATTGCACAGGCGCTCTCGGAGAAGGAGGACATAGTTCTTCTGTGTGGCCATTACGAGGGAATAGATGAGAGGGTCCTTGAGATGATAGTCGATGACTATATGTCCATAGGCGATTTTGTGCTGACTGGCGGAGAACTTCCAGCCATGGCTATCGTGGATGCTGTGTCTCGTCTTGTTCCAGGGGTTCTGAATAACGAGGACAGTGCTGAGATAGAGACTTTTTATAATAATCTGCTTGAGTATCCGCAGTATACCAGACCTCCTGAATTCATGGGGAAGAAGGTCCCGGATGTACTGCTTTCGGGCAACCATAAGCTCATAAATGAGTGGCGACTTGAACAGTCTATCACCAGGACGAAGGAGCACAGGCCGGACATGTACGAGAAGTATATGATCGAGAATCCTCCTAAGGAGAAAAAGAAACGAAGAAAATAGCAGGTTGCCACCTGTGGTCTTAAGGTGGTATACTAAGAGATGGCAGAATTCGAGGTTATTCGAATTCTGCCATAACCTTGTGGAGACGCGACTGCAGGGCATACACAAATACAAGGAAGAACAAGGAGACAAAAGATTATGAAACGCAGATTACTTATGACTATGATGGCTATGGTTCTTGCATTCTCATTTACAGGATGTGGAAACAAGAAGGCAGACGAGACGACGGCAACCACAGAGGCTGCATCAGAGGTGAAGGATGAGTTCATCAAGTTTGTTGGAACAGATATCCCTAAGATGGATACAGAGGAAGCGGAGATCATGAAGAAGTTCAACTCATATTTTGCTGAGGGAACTGCTGTTGATACAGATGCTCTGCTCAAGGATTTGACAGACAATCTGCTTCCAAATTATAAGACATTTCTTGACGACGTACAGGCTATAGAAGTCAAGACCGACGAGGTGAAGGCGCTCAAGGATCAGTATTATGATGCCATGAATGCACAGTATGAGGCTATGCAGAAGGTTGAGGCTGCTGTCAAGGATAAGAACAAGGACATCCAGACAGAGGCACAGAAGCTTCTCTCAGACGCCCAGAGCAAGTATACAGCATACAATGACGCGGTATATGCACTTGCCCAGAAGGAGAATGTAACGTTGAACGGCGAGATAGCAACAACTGCAACCAGTGAGGCAGGAAGCACAACAGAGGCCAACACAGAGGCTATAGATCCAAGCGAGGCCATGACAGATGAGGTTGAGACAACAGAGGCAGCGCAGTAGTATTTAAGATATAGAAGAATATTTTGAAAAGCAGTGGATACATGAGTGTGTTCACTGCTTTTTTGCTGTGGTATACTGTAAAAAATATGCTCAGTTCACATTTTTTACAAATATCAATGTTATATTGAGATAAATTGGATATTATTCTATATGTGGAGGTACGATATGGATTCAATAAAGGTTCTTATGGTTGATGATGAGAGCAGAATGAGGAAGCTTGTCAAGGACTTCCTCACAAGAGAGGGGTATATGGTTCTTGAGGCCGGAGATGGTGAACAGGCCCTGGATATATTCATGAATGACAAGAATATATCTCTTGTAATACTTGATGTCATGATGCCTAAGATGGACGGATGGGAGACTCTTAAGGAGATAAGAAAGTTCTCACAGGTTCCGGTTATCATGCTTACCGCGAAGGCAGATGAGCGCGATGAGCTCCAGGGCTTTGATCTGGGAGTAGATGAGTACATAACGAAGCCGTTCAGTCCCAAGATACTTGTTGCCAGAGTTGCAGCGATACTCAGAAGAACAACTGATGCCGCTTCAGATGAGAAGCTTGTAGCCGGAGGTATTGAGATGAATCTGTCGGCTCATGTGGTGACGATAGATGGCAAGCCGGTTGAGCTCAGCTTCAAGGAGTTCGAGCTGCTTCAGTATTTTATCACGAACAAGGGCGTGGCATTGTCGAGAGAGAAGATACTCAACAATGTATGGAACTATGATTACTTTGGCGATGCCAGAACCATAGACACGCATGTCAAGAAGCTCAGAAGCAAGATGGGAGATAAGGGCGAATATATCAAGACTATATGGGGAATGGGCTATAAATTCGAGGTAGAGTGATGAAGAAATCAAAAAGGACATCGATCAGGACCAAGATAACGTTGTCTCTGGCTGCGACCATACTTATCATGGTGGTTATGTCGTGTGCTATAACCATGATCTTTATCAAGAAGTATTTCTATCACAGCATGGAACAGATGCTGCTGGATACATACAATTCCTGCAATGAACTGTTCGGACGGGATGAGGATATAGACAGTAAAGAGCTGGCGAATGATGTGATCAATCAGTCAGGTGCGATGATATTTATCTTTGACAGTGTGAATATGCATGTGTACACGACGGTTAACGAGGAGGCTGCGGTATATAACAATCTGTCATTTATAGCAGACTACTTCAATTACAGCGGTGGAAAGAATCCGGACAATCCGAAGATAAAGAGAAAGCAGATTGAGAAGACAGATAAATATGATATACAGATCACAAATGACAGGAATACAGGCAACAGCTATTATGACGTTGTCGGATTCCTTGACAATGGTTTTGTTGTCATCATCAGAAAACCTATTTCCAGTGTGGACTCAACGATAGTTACATCTTTGAAGTTCTTTTTATTGGTGTTCTCAGTGGTGGCACTGCTTGGATTTGTGATGGTTTATTTTATAAGCAATGCGGTTGCAAAGCCGATAAAGAATCTTGCGTCGGTTGCCAATCGTATGGCACAGCTTGATCTCGATGTGAAGGTGGATCACGCATCCAACGATGAGATTGGTGAGCTGGCGGACAGTATGAACGAGATGTCATATCAGCTGAGGAACACGCTGACAGAGCTTCAACAGGCAAATGCTAAGCTGCAGACGGATATTGATGAGAAGGTACAGATAGATGAGATGAGGAAGGAGTTCCTGTCCCATGTGTCCCATGAACTGAAGACTCCTATAGCTCTCATACAGGGATACGCCGAGGGCCTTAAGGACAATGTTATAGAGGATGATGAGAGCAAGGAGTTTTACTGTGATGTCATTCTGGACGAAGCTGGCAAGATGAATAAGCTTGTCAGACAGTTACTTGATCTGAATGAGCTTGAATTTGGAGTGGACAGGGTTCATCCTGTGGTATTTGACATAGATGCACTCATAAAGAATGTAGTGGATTCATCATCCATTCTGGTGGAGCAGAACCATGCGGAAGTTGAGCTGGCGGATGAGCTGAATGATGTGTGCAACGTATATGCAGATGAGTTCATGATAGAGCAGGTATTCACCAATTATTTTACAAATGCACTTCATTACTGCAACGATGGAGGCAAGGTCAGAGTGTGGACGGCGAATAAGGACTATGATCAGCCGAGAAGGACTGAGGATGGACTAGTCACAGGCAACTTGAGAGTATTTGTATATGATGAGGGACCGAACATTCCTGACGATGAGCTTGATAAGGTATTCATTAAGTTCTACAAGGTGGACAAGGCGAGGACGAGAGAGTATGGTGGAAGCGGTATTGGACTTTCTATAGTTGCGGCGTCCATGGCGGCTCACAACAAGAACTATGGTGTTTACAATGTGGAGAATGGAGTGGTATTCTACTTCGACCTTGATATCATACAGCAGGATGATGGCGAACCGGAAATGATACCGGAGAATAACGCAGATAACACGTCAGAACAATAAATACTTTGCAAGGAGGAAACTTTTAGGCTATAATTCTAAGGGTTTCCTTTTTCTGTTGGATTCTGGCATCTGCAAATATATTTATAAAATGGGAGAAGATTATGTCATATAGTGCAAAAAACATTGAGGTGTTAAAGGGACTTGAGCCGGTAAGACTGAGACCGGGAATGTACATCGGCAACACAGGGCGAAGCGGACTGAACCACCTCATACAGGAGCTTATAGACAACTCGGTGGATGAGCATCTGGCGGGGTATTGCAACAATATATGGGTGAGCATCAACGAGGATGGCTCGGCAACCGTGTCTGACGATGGACGAGGCGTTCCTGTCGATATACATGAGCAGGAGGGAATTCCTGCGGAGCGTGTTGTATACACAGTGTTGCATGCAGGTGGCAAGTTTAACAGCTCCACCTACAAGATAAGCGGCGGACTTCACGGAGTAGGTTCTGCAGTTGTAAATGCACTGTCTAACAAGCTTATAGTAGATGTTGCCAGGGATGGCTACCTTTATCACGATACGTACGAGAAGGGAATACCGACAACTGAACTTGTTGACGGTATGCTTCCAAAGACAAAACTCAAGGAAAAGAGAACAGGTACGACGGTAACACTCTATCCTGATGATACAATATTTGAGACAGTAAAGTTCAAGGCGGACGCCATCAAGCAGAGGATTAAAGAGACAGCATATCTGAATCCGAATCTTACGATCACATTCCAGAACAAGAGGGATGGCGAGGAGCCTATAGTGTTCCATCAGCCAGGGGGACTTGCAGCATTTGTTGAGGATATATCCCAGGGACTCACACATACATCACCGGTTGTCGCCATATCGGGGGAGAAGGACGGAATCGCCGCAGATATCGTATTTCTGATGACGGAGGACGGCGAGGAGAATATCATAGGATTTACCAACAATATCACGAATCCTGAAGGTGGAACCCATGTGACAGGATTCAAGTCAGCATTTGCCAAGCTTATCAATAATTATGCGAGAAATGAGCTTGGAACTCTGAAAGAGAAGGATTCCAATCTGACAGGTGCAGATATAAGATCTGGCATGCAGGCTATCATATCCGTGAAGCATCCGGATCCGCAGTTCGAGGGACAGACTAAGACAAAGCTTTCCAACACGGACGTGTCAAAGGCCGTCGACGATATCGTGAAGGAACAGCTCACAGTTTATTTTGACAGAAATTATGATGTGCTGAAGGATATAGTGGACAGGGCGGTGGCTCTCTCCAAGAGAAAGGCGCTTGAGAAGTCCAAGATCAATATAAACAAGTTTTCATTTGAGGGAAATGGCAAGCTTGCAAAGCAGGAGTCCTCAGATTCGTCTAAATGCGAGATATTCATAGTCGAGGGAGATTCGGCGGGAGGCTCAGCCAAGACCGCGAGAAACAGAAAGTATCAGGCAATACTTCCACTTAGAGGTAAGATACTCAACGTGGAGAAGAAGCCTGTTGCAAAGGTGCTTGAGAATGCCGAGATCAAAGCACTCATCAATGCATTTGGCTGTGGCTTCATGCAGGGATACGGCAATGATTTCGATATAAGCAAGCTGAATTACGACAAGATAATCATCATGACTGATGCCGATGTGGATGGTGCCCACATAGCGACACTTCTGCTTACATTCTTTTATAGATTTTATCCTGACCTTATCAGCGAGGGACATATATACATAGCTATTCCGCCTCTCTACAGAGTTGGCGAGGGCAAGAACATCAAATATCTGTACTCAGATGATGAGCTTGCAAAGTACAGAAAGACACACACGAACAAGTTCACGATCCAGAGATACAAGGGACTCGGTGAGATGGATGCAGACCAGCTCTATGAGACGACCATGAACCCTGAGACAAGACTTTTAAAGCAGGTATCAGTGAACAGCCGTGTTGAGGCAAATCAGCTCACACAGACGCTCATGGGAACTGAGGTTGCGCCTAGAAGAGAGTACATAGAGACACACAGTGCGGATGCGGTGCTAGATATATAAAAGTGATATTTTGGAATGCTTAGCAGCGCGTTTTCACAGTTTGTATTATGAAAGGGATAGATCATGTCGGAAAAGATATTAAATGTAGATTATGAGAGCGAGATGGGACAGTCCTATGTGGATTATTCCATGTCGGTTATAACAGAGAGAGCGCTCCCGGATGTAAGGGATGGATTAAAGCCTGTCCAGAGAAGAATACTTTACTCACTGGATGGTCTTGCAGGTTCCGACAAGCCACACAGAAAATGTGCGAGAATAGTCGGAGATACAATGGGTAAATACCACCCACACGGAGACAGCTCCATATATGAAGGACTTGTAAATATGGCACAGAACTGGAAGCTGCCGATACCACTTGTTGATCCACACGGCAACTTTGGTGCGGTGGACGGTTCCGGTGCGGCTGCCATGCGATACACTGAGGCGCGTATATCTAAGTACACAGAGGATGTGTGCATGAAGGATCTTCCGTTTTTCAAGGATCAGTTCATACCGAACTTTGACGGAACGGAGACAGAACCGACTTTCCTGCCTTTCCAGGTACCCAATATCCTGGTGAGCGGTTCAACCGGTATCGCCGTAGGTATGGCGACAAATATTCCTACACATAATCTCGGTGAGGTCATAGACGCAACTGTTGCATATCTGAATGATCCTGAGATAGAGCTTGAGGACCTGTTAAAACTCATGCCGGGACCTGATTTTGCCACAGGTGGAATCATCAATGCCACACCTGAGGAACTGTACAATGTGTATGCCACAGGACTTGGCAAGATCAAGGTGCGCGGTAAGGTAGAGGTCAGGGATATCGGATACGGAAGAAAGAGTATCTGTGTCACAGAGCTTCCATATACCATGATCGGAGGCACCGCCAAGTTCCTCGATACTGTTGCAGAGCTTGTCAGGAACAGAGAACTTCCAGCTGTCGTGGATATTGCGGACAGAGGAGACAAGAACGGTGAATGTCTGTGTATCGATGTGAAGAAGGGAACTTCTGATGAGGAGATACAGAACATTATCAATATATTATATAAGAAGGCAGCCCTTGAGGATACATTTGGCGTGAATATCAACTGCATCAACAACGGCAAGCCGGAGGTAATGGGACTCAAGAAGATACTGAAGGTGTACACAGATTTCAAGTACGGTCTGTATGACACGAAGTACAGAAAGCTTCTTGCACAGCAGGAGGAGATCAGAGAGATCAAGATGGGACTCCTCACAGCTGTCGATTGCATAGACCTGATCATAGAGATACTCCGCGGAAGTACAAAGGTTGCAGATGCCAAGGCGTGTCTCATGCACGGCGATACATCAAACGTTAAGTTCAGATTCAAGGGCTCAGAGGCGGATGCAAAGTTCCTGTGTTTCACAGAGAAACAGGCGGATGCGATACTTGCCATGAGACTTCAGAAGCTCATAGGTCTGGAGATCAATGCTCTCAAGAAAGAGCTGGCAGACGCAGAGAAGCTCATCAAGAAGTATACAAGGCTCATGGAGTCCAGGGATGCCATGAAGCAGCAGATGATAGATGACATGCTTGAGATCAAGGCCAAGTATGCTATACCTAGAAGAACACAGATCCATGACTATGGAACTGTTGTTGTGAAGAAGGCTGAGGTTGTGGCTACAGATGTGGCTGTACTTCTTGATAGATTCTATTACATCAAGGTCGTAGATGCAAATGTATACGAGAAGAACATAGAGCAGATCACGAAGGACTACAGATTCGCGGTTAAGTGTCAGAATCTTGACAGGATAGCGGTATTTGCCGACAATAATCAGGTGTATACCATCAAGGTCGCCGACATCATCAAGCTTCAGGCGAAGAAGAACACCAGCAAGAAGGGCGGCGGAAGCCTCATAGGACGTCTTGCCGACAAGGGAATCCAGGTGTTCGAGTTCTGCAACATGAACGGTGACGAGAATATCCTGTTCATGGACTGCATAGAGCATTTTGTGACTGACAAGCTGCTGTTCGTCAGTAAGCAGGGTCTTGCCAAGGTTGTTGACGGCTCCGCATTTGACACCACAAGGCGTGCTGCAAATGCTTCAAAAGTCGGTGATGATATCATATATATCGGCAAAATTTCCGAGGGCGACTTCATAATCGCACAGTCAGAGAAGGGCTATTACATAAGAGTTGACGCAGCGGAGATTCCTGAGAAGGGCAAGGGCGCAGCGGGAGTCAAGCTCATCAACTTAGAGGGTGACGATGTCCTTGAGTCGGTATTTGTGGGAAGCACAAAGGATACCTTCAAGGTTGGAGATAACGAGATAATCTTTACCAGAGTTAAGCCGGGCAAGCGCGGCGGCAAGGGAAGCAAGCTGAGGTTCTAAAGAATTACATGCGAGAGCAGAATATCTATTATAACATAGGCATAAGATAATACAGGTACTTGACGTACAATTTTCTGTACAGTACAATATAAGTACAGAAAACTGTACATGGATTTGAGGAGGTGTTCTTATGTTAGCTGTTAATTATACAAACTTACGCGACAATATGAAAAAGTATATGGATAAAGTTACAGATGATTATGAAACAATGATCGTAACTCGTAAGGATAATAAAAATGTTGTTATGCTGTCTGAAGAGGCATATAATAACCTGATGGAAAATGTGTATGTAATGGGAAATAAAGCAAACTATGACTGGATTATGGAGTCAAAGACCCAGCTTGAGAAAGGAAATTTTGCTGTTCATGATCTGACGGAGGTATCTGCCGATGAATAAAGTCTTTACTGATAATGGATGGAAAGACTATGTCTATTGGCAGACGGAGGATAGAAAGACACTAAAGAAAATAAATAGTCTGATAGAAGATATATGCAGAAATGGAAATGAAGGCATTGGGAAACCCGAACCATTAACTGGAAATCTGACTGGCTTCTGGAGTAGACGAATAAATGATAAAGACAGAATAATATACAAGATTGACGATACTAATGTATATATTCTTGCTTGCAAATATCATTATAGTGACAGATAGAAGTTTTGTGCCAGTGGGAAGAGATATAATATAGATCAAAATATGTTAGACTTGAAAGGACAGAGACAGATGATTTCAATTTTGGATTACGATGCAGGTAACATAAAGAGTGTTGAGAAGGCAGTGCAGTATCTGGGTGAGGAGGCTGTCATCACAAGAGACAGAGATGTGATCATGGCGAGCGACAAGGTGATACTTCCGGGAGTTGGTAGTTTCGGAGATGCCATGAATAAGATCAGGGAGTATGGTCTTGAGAACGTCATCTATGATGTTGTGGATGCAGACAAGCCATTCCTCGGAATATGCCTTGGTCTTCAGCTCCTCTTCAAGACCAGCGAGGAGTCACCGGAGGCAACAGGACTTGGAATCCTGGACGGTGAGATACTCCGTATACCGGATGCGCCGGGACTTAAGATACCGCAGATAGGATGGAATAATCTTGAGATAAATCCAAATGCAAGACTTTTCAAGGGACTTCCAGAGAACCCATATGTCTACTTCGTTCATTCATATTATCTGAAGGCTAAGAATCCGGAGGATGTAGCAGCGTCCACATTCTACTCAACTCAGATCCATGCCTCCGTGGAGCACGGCAATGTATTTGCATGTCAGTTCCATCCTGAGAAGAGCTCAGAGGTTGGACTTAAGATACTGAAGAATTTTATAGAGCTGGAGGTGTAGGACATGCATACAAAGAGAATAATACCTTGTCTTGATGTGAAGAACGGACGAGTTGTAAAGGGCGTAAATTTCGTAAATCTTATAGATGCCGGGGATCCGGTTGCCGTCGGTGCAGCGTATGACAAGGCGGGCGCTGATGAGCTTGTTTTCCTTGACATAACAGCTTCATCAGACCAGAGAAATATAGTTGTCGACATGGTAAGAAGAGTTGCTGAGACTATCTTCATTCCGTTTACAGTCGGCGGCGGAATAAGAACTGTCGATGACATTAAGGCAATACTCCGTGAGGGCGCAGACAAGATATCCGTGAACTCGGCAGCCATAGACAATCCGACGCTTATAGCTGATGCCGCTGACAAGTTTGGCAGCCAGTGCGTAGTCTTAGCAATAGATGCCAAGAGACGTGATGATGGTTCAGGCTGGAACATATACAAGCACGGCGGCAGAATCGACTGTGGAATAGATGCAGTTGAGTGGGCCATGAAGGCCGCAGAGCTTGGAGCTGGAGAGATATTACTTACCAGCATGGACTGCGATGGAACAAAGGCGGGATATGACATAGAACTCACCAGAACCATAGCAGACAATGTGAATATTCCAGTGATAGCTTCCGGCGGCGCAGGAACTAAGGATCATTTCTACGATGCCCTGACAGAGGGCGGAGCTGATGCAGCTCTTGCGGCTTCGCTGTTCCACTATAAAGAGCTTGAGATAGGAGATCTGAAGAGATACCTTCAGGATAAGGGAATTCCGATGAGACTGTAGCGATTTCTATATCAATCTCACGACACAGAATGATCGGAATGGATACCTATTCAGAGATTATTTTCCTAAAAATATATATGATAGAAGAAATAAAGATACAAAATTTTCCTAAGACAAGGTTAAATCATCAAAAAGGGAGAAATATGAGGTAAATATTTGATGATTTATCCCTTTTTGATCGAAAAAGGCTTGTTTAGGAAAATTTTGTATCTTTTGCTTTTTAATATGGCTTATTAGGAAAAATTACTGTTCGATATATGTTGCATTTCCGTCAGCGGCGCTGCCGGATGAATCTGAAAGGTCATCATCCAGGTAAGGATTGCCTGTGTCAACACCCTCAGCATGCAGGGCGTCATTAAGCCATGGGTCGCTGTAGTCTTCAACGTTCATGTTGTTAAATACATATTTCCCATTCTTGTCAAAGAAGAGCTCTGCCCATCCGCAGCTCTCAGGTGTACCGCCTATGAGGATGACGCTGTGTGAGCCGTCTGCATTCTTGATCTCATGACGGAAATATTTGTCAGGACCGCACTGGTCGGTGATATCTTTTTTTGTATTTCCGAGAACAAGGTAGAGACGACCATTTTCAACTTTCGTGTAACCGTTGACATCATCTGTAGATATTGTGAACTGTATGGAGTTTCCCTCGCTGTTTTCCTCGTATGTCACCTCGGTGCCATTTGCCAGGTGGAATGTCTGCTTTATGTAGTCGATGGCTGCTGAGACGGTTGTCCTTGTCGCCGGGATGCACAGTAGGACTGCGCACACAGTGGCGGCAATGGCTGAATACTTTCCTATGCGGATGAGCTTTCGTCCAGATCTGCCAGTCTGGGACTGCTCAGCAAGCTTTGCGCGTATAACATCCTTGTTTTCCTGAGACATAGTCACATTATCCATAGTTTTAGTGTACAAGTCTGTAAATTTGCTGTCATCAGAATCATCAGACGTGTTATATGTATTTGAGTTTTGGAAATCATCAATATTGCTGATCTTGTCTGTGTTTGTCATATGTTATTCCTCCTTCAATATTTCTTTTAATTCTTTTCGTCCCCGGGATACTCTCATTGAAACTGCAGATGGTGACAGGTGAAGTATCTTTGCAATTTCTCCAAATGTATATCCCTCATAGTAGTGCAGATAAAGAACAGTGCGGTATGAGTCAGGGAGTTTCCCCAGAGCCTCGTACATGGATTGCTCTTCAATATTGAATCCGCTGACGATAGAGTCGCTGCTCAGTTCCTCGTAGCTGCTGCTTAGACGGTTCGCTGCGGATTTTAGATGATTCCTGCACATATTTGCCGTCATCGTGAGCAGATATGATTTTTCTTTGCCCTTTGATATATGTGGGCTTTTTTCTATAAGTTTTGTATATACATTCTGAACAATGTCCTCAGAGTCCGCTGTGTTGCCTAAAAAGCTCATAGCGAGACGGAATACGTTGTTCGAGTATGTATCATATAACTCCAGCAGCTGCTGCTGTTTCAAGATTTATCACCTCCGTAGTTTGTTTATATGAGAATACGTGAGAAATGAATTTCCGCAATTCTCTCATTTGAGATCTCATATATAAAACAATCCAGAACATCAAAATAGCACACAGGTTTGGAAAAATCCACAAACATTTATAATCATCTGAAAACATGTCGTAAATATTACGAGACAAATATTTACATAGCTATAATAAGAAAAAGGATGTGTCGAGTTTTATATGAAAACTTGACATGTAGCGCCTGCCATTTGCATGGCTGGTGTTCAAAAACAAGGAGGCATGAAAATGAAATTTGAAAATTGTAAAGAGTATTGCAGCTTAAAAAATAATAAGGAAAATATCAGGAAGCTCATGAAGGAATTTGACTGTGAGGCAAGTGGAAAAAGTAATTTGATCAGACCGCTGGTGACTGATGAGAATGGCAGATTTGATGAGGAAAAAGCGGAGAAGCTGATAACAGAGCTCGTGGAAGACATGGACCGATATGGATATAGGTACAAGATGTGGTTGGGGCACATAACAGCGGAAAATGCACTCCCGGAACAGAAGAGCTTTTGCAGATATGTGAGAATGTATCTGTATCTTGCGATAAGAATGTCTTTATTGGATTTTTCCCAATACGGATTCCTGATGGATAACCTTCCAAATGGTTCATTTGATAATCTGCTCTCAGGCTGTATTGATTTTGAATCAAATAATGATAAGGATACGCTGCTTTTTGAGTATATTGTGGATGGCTGGATAGGTGATGCAGGTATTATATCATGGTGTGTTTTTGCATTTGACTACTCGCATCCTGACAATAAGCCTGACTGGATGTCCGATAAGGTTTATAAAAGGATGCAGGAGATTGAAGAAGAAATGCTTGAAGACTTGGATTCGAATGATATGGAAGAACTGAATGACATGGAGGACATGGAGGACGTGGAAGACTTGGGTGATATGGATGACTTCGATATTGATGATATTGATATTGTGGAGCCGATATATGATAATCTGGATGCTGACGAGTTTGTGGATGAGGGATTTTTACAGGATGGTCATGATGCGGATGAAAGTAAAACCATCGTCTCTGTGTGTGACCAGATGGAAGATTCGGATAAGGTTTGCAGTTGTTTTGCCAGTTTTTTGGATATGATATATTCTGATGAGGTGCCGTATAGTTATCTGTCACAGATGAGAAAAGCTGTGGAGGGAATGCTTGACACGTACATGTGGGATCATGGGCTGTCGATATACAGCAGTATGGATAGTCTAAAAAGATCGAAGCTTTATCTGGAAAAAGCAGCCGAGAAGACTGCGTATCTCAATGCACAGAGAAAAAACCGGCTATGATAACTATATGATGTTATTGAAACATTAAGTGAATATATATTATACTTTACATGATGTAGGAGAAAGGAGTCTGCCATGTCGGTTATAAATTTAAGAGAGTACATGAAAAGAGTATATACTGAATTAGAAAATTACATAGAAGGACTTTCCGAAGAGGAGAGAGTCAGATTTGTTACAGAGTTCCATGATATGTTCGATTCGGGAACTGCGGATTATGATGATGAGCATATAACCGCATTATATGTTATGAAGTATGCAAGAGCATATGGATTCCAGTTTTCAAGAGCCTACGCAGATATATTTGCAGATATGAATAACCCTGAAAGTATAAAGGCGGTAAGCATAGGCTGTGGCACAGGTATTGACTATTGGGGAATGTCCTATGCAGCGAGAGTGCTGGGCGAAGCCCCGGAAAGTAAGCTTGATTACACCGGAATTGACCCGGTATGCTGGCCGTACAGGATCACGGAAGCGGCTGACATGCCGGAGCAGGACATGGTGAGATACAATGAGATTACATCTGGTATACATGATGAAAAAGGATCAGGTCATCCAGATTTGTTTCATGAGCCGGCGGATGAAATAAAATCATGCACGGACTTTAATGAGTATCTGGGTTATATGGAAAACAGACCAGGAGAACCTCTAAGCGATATTTATTTCTTCCCTCATTCCACGAAGGAGGTATGTATTCACACTGTGCCCAATGAGGTGGAGGACAGGTCGCTATACAATACATATCAGGCTATGTCAAGATTTGCCCACATAATACACTCAAGGATAAAGGACAAGCCGGTATACGTTGCATTCACATACAGACAGGTCCCAACTGACGATGGAGTGTGCAGAGAGCAGAATGAATCATATGATATCCGCTATGGAACATACCTTAGAACCTGTCTCATTGAGAGAGGAATGAACGTGGAGTTGCTGCAGCCAATGCACTGTGAGCAGAGGTATGGACACGATCTGGAAATCTGTGAGAGCCCGGAGAGTAACAGAGGATGTTATTTTACATATGACGAGTTTCATAGTTATGTGGGGGCACCGGATACCCCGGACAAGATATGGCTTTTTGGACGTGACGATGATGACTCATTTGACAGTATATTTTATGGCAGTAAAAAGATATGTGACAGAGACAGATGGAACGAGCTTACAAATGTCAGTGATAAGATACACAATTATCCGATGGACAGCACAAATGGAATATGCTATCAGGTTTTTAAGATAACAAGAGGGAATGCTGACAACAGGGAACTTACCGATAAAAATCTAGTCCTGGATATACTTGAAGAAACCATGAGAGGGTTTACATTCTGGAGTGGATTCTCGCAGGATATTTATAAATTTGCAAAAAATATGTATATGTATCCGTGGACTGTTCATGAAAAAGCTATCAAGCTTATTGCCGATACGACCGGATATGTACCTGACAGTGTACGTGGGCTTCAGGAGGTATTCAGTATTGATAATATCTTTAAGGGACTGATAGCCGATGGCTGTATAGAGCAGTTTGAGGAAGCTGACGGAAGACTGCGGTATGGCATAACTCCAAATGGCGAAAATTGTGGACTCTATGACAAGGATGGCAGGATAATGGCCAAGTCATTTGCGAGAAGAATGATATTTGCAAATATGATCTGTGGAAGATATGTCAAATTTGAAGGAATCAAGAAGCAGATAACGATGGAAGATACAAGGGGAATTTTAAAATTATGATAGTTAGTGCCAGCAGAAGGACAGATATTCCGACATTTTATTCGGAATGGTTCTACAACAGAATAAAGGAGGGATTCCTGTATGTTAGGAATCCCATGAACGCTCATCAGATAAGCAGGATTGATCTGTCACCGGATGTGGTGGACTGCATTGTGTTCTGGACAAAGAATCCGATACCGATGCTTCCAAGACTTGATGAGCTTGAGGCATACAAATATTACTTTCAGTTTACTCTGACAGGATATGGCAAAGACATGGAGGCTAATCTTCCGGATAAGAAGCAAAAGCTCATTCCGGCTTTCCGGCAGCTTTCGGCAAAGATTGGAAAAAAGCGCGTCATATGGAGGTACGATCCTATCGTATTAACACACAAGTACACGCCGGAGTATCACATAAAAGCATTTACCCAGATCGCAGAGGCGCTTGACGGATGTACTGAGAAGTGTGTCATAAGCTTTGTCGACATATATGCCAAGAACAAGAAGAACATGGAAGCAGTGGACAGATATGAGATGAGTCATGATGAGCTTGAGGCATTTGCAAAGACCATCGCCGACATAGCAAGGAGCCACGGTATGGTGGTTGCGACATGTGCGGAGGTCATAGACCTTGAAAAATGCGGAATTGAGCATAACTGCTGCATAGATAAGAAGCTCATCGAGGAGATCATAGGCTGTGATATAAAGGTGTCAAAGGATAAGGTGCAGCGCCCGGAGTGTGGATGTATGGAGAGCGTGGAGATAGGCTCATACAACACGTGTTTAAACGGCTGCAGATACTGTTATGCCAACTATTCTGAGGCTGCGGTGAAATCAAACTGTGCATGCTACGATCCAAGATCGCCTCTCCTGTGCGGAACTGTTGGTGAGTTAGACAAGATCACAGAGCGCAAAGTGAAATCCCTTAAGGAGACGCAGATGAGCTTAAGGTTTGATGACGTAGATTAATCTCGCAATCATTTCAAAAGATTAGTTTAATAGTTAGGTTGATAGAGAATTTGCCTATTATTATATAGAAAGAAGAGGTCGTGATCGCTTTGAGAATATCGGACAAAGAGTGGAAAAATATAGAATTCCGCAAGAATAAGTTTCGGGAGCTGGAATCGGCTCTGGATCAGGCTGTAAGCGGAAGAGACAACAAAGTCTCATCATTTCTGTTGGGGTGTCTGGCAGATGGAGAAACGGGAAAAGCTGCGGCTGTGGAAAAACTTGTAAATGAGCTGGTAAAATCCATGGACAGCTATGGTATAAGAAACAGACTGTGGATAGAGAGTGACGAAACGATAAAAGATAATGGGCTTTCGGATGATGACTTTTGCAAAATGAAAGCGACAGAAGAAAAAGCTTCGGAAGAGAAAATTCCATGTATGCCGACAAGATTCAAAGAATTTATACATGATTATCTCTACTGCATGATACTGCTCATGACAAGCGAGATGGAGTGGGTTGAACAGATCTATGCTGAACCGTATGCCGATTCATTTCAGCAGCTTTACCTTCATGCAAAAAGAGTGAGAGAGTTTTCTGTAAGACCAATCGAGAAAAGATATGATGAGCTCTGGGGGGAGGCTTATTTTGGCGTCAGAGGAGCATCTGGTCTGTTTGAAATATTCAGCATGGCATATGAGTCGATTACCGGGAAAGATATCGGAGACAGCCTTACACAGAGCATGAAGGATGGACTTGATACGTACTGTCAGGAACAGATGCAGATGTATGATGAGTTTCTGGATGAGGCTGAAGATAATGCTATGACCGACGAAGAGATAGAAGAGGCTATTAGTGAATATGTGGATGTTGAAGAAGATCCGGATATGGCAGAGCTTAACAGATATTTCGATGAGCTGGCAGTCAGATGGGATGAAAGCGAGAAGCGGTTCAGGCAGGAATTTCCTGACACTGAAGGGTTCTGTGCCAGATATATGAAGCTCCGTGAGCTTTTTTATACGGATGAATCCAGGGATATCAGGTATCCGCTTACGATATTTGATATCCTGGTGGAGGGCATGCTGGATGTATTCCTTGGCAGACGTGGGATGACTCTTTATACTGATGCAGATAATTGCGCAAGGGCATACATCAGTATAAAGAAGCAGATAGATGCGATAAAGAAGCTTCGGGAGGAGGCATAGGAAGTGGCTGGTTTCAGAGAAGATTTTTATGCCAGGATAGGACGTGATTACCATGAGAATATGGAGAATTCTTTCTTATACGGATATGTAAAAACTAAAAGAGAGAACAATCTAAGACTTTGCTTGAAGGAGGAATATTACTGTCTGGCAGACACTGCGGCAAGCAGAAAAAAGTATGTCCGTTTCCTTGTGAAAGCGCTGCTTTCTGATAAAAGCCTTTCAGCTTCATTGGAGAAGATAAACAGCCTCCAGAAACTGCTGGACAGCATATCATTTGCGGCAGAGGGGTTGGATGAAGCATCCAGACTTGCGATGAGGTCAGAACTTGAAACAGAGCTGGAAGCGGTAAAGCATGCGGAGGACAGGTCGTGTGGAGACAGACTGAGGATGCTTGATAAGTATATGGACAAATGCCAGGCATCAGAGTCAGTTATAGGTATAGATGCAGATATAGAGAGTCTTAGACATATCTCATCCGAACTGCTCGACTCATTCGAGTTTGATGGTGAGAAGAAGAATCCGTATGTGGAGCTCATGTCGTCTTACCTGGATTTTTATTATGGTATTATATCGGCCTCAGGATACGTCAGAAGATTGCTGGAATTCTGGTCAGGAAGCAGCAAATATATTCCTGACAAGAAAGCGCTGTCGCATTTTATAGAATTTGGTAAGAGAACATTTGGGAAAGATGTATTTGATGGCTGCGGGCGGGCTGCGGTAAGGCTTGAAAAACTGCGGCAGATTGGAAAGACAGATCGTGCAGGATTTGACATGGCAGCGGATATGTTCTTTGATACAGAATTTCTTGATAAGCTCACGGAGAACCTGCAGAGAGACATATTAACCATTGATGTGAATACATTGCTTTATGACGCAGGCTTTTCAAATGGAGGCAAGCCCCGCAAGAAGGATAAAAGTATGGACATAATGGATGCGTATTTCAGATATGTGGGGGATAATCCATTTTCTGGCGGTACAGGCTATGTTGAAATCCCCGGCGGTTATACGACATGGGATGAATATTACAATGCGTGTGATAATGTCCGCGACAGACTGAATTTGGATAAGAGAGCATCTGCTTATCAGAATGTCTTTATGCCGATGTGGATTGATAATGATACAGGCGGCGGAATATTCCTAATAGGCAAAAGGCAGTTTGCGGAGAATGCCGATGTGAGACTTGCCAGCAACTGTGAGTTCGGCGTGGTATATTTCTACGGAACAGATGGCGGAAGTGCATTTGAATTTTCGGCGTTTCAGGAAGGCACCTTTGATGAAAATGTGTTCCCTGGTATGTCAGAAGCGGTGAGTTGGTTTAGAAATTATGATTATAAGGCTGACTCTATGGAGGAGTACAGGCGGTATAATGGGGATGCCCCGGCAGGCTGTCCGGAGGTTTTCCTTAAGTATTTCAAAGGCTATGACAATGTAAAAGCAGAGGTGGCAGATATATCTGGCGAAGTGACAGGAAACTCTGCATTATATGGAGATGTTGATGAGTCAGATATAAGAGATACGCTTGAAGCGTTCGACAGGGAACAGGAGGAGAAAGAAAGAAAAAAACGGCTGAGAATGACATTTCAAAGCCCAAAAATAAAATAGCTGCATTGGTTTATAGGCCATCAATCTGTATTGGCACAGATTGGTGGCTTTTCTTCGTAAATTTTACGAGCTTAAATATTGCTGTAGTTATACTGTGTTTATCAAATAAAGAATATCCCATGTGGCACAGACAGTGAGCTGTTTCGTGGAGCAAGACGAAAGGAGAAAATGCATATGAAGATCGACAATATGAGAGAACTTTACGAGGAATTACTTAGAGCAACATCAAATGGATACAGAAACAGAAGCATTGCAAATCCGGCAGTAGATTTCACAAAGAAAGCAAAGGCCGGGGACTTTGATGAGATGTCCGACGAAGAGTATTACCAGGCGCTTGATAAAGTAAATGAATTAAATGATGTATGGCAGCATCGGCCAAGCGGTCAGATTGGTGAACTGCTTTTTACTGCACTTGAGAATCTTACACTTAGCGACAGTGACGTGGAGGACATGGCAGCGACATTGCTTTGTGCTTATGAGCGTTCAAGTAAAGAGCATATCCCCTGTGATGCAAAAGCAGCGGATAGAAATGAAAGAACAGCCGGATATGCTGCTTCCAAGGAGATAGACAGCGATAATCCATCCAAAACAAAGACACAGTCTGATAAAAGAAGCACTGATGCAAAAGGAATATTGAGCTCGCCGGCGAAGATATATGAATATCTTGACCGCAGAGTGTACGGCCAGAAGGAGGCAAAGCGCGCCGCTGCCATGCTCCTCTGGAACCATGTGAATGGCAGGAGGCAGAATGTACTCTTTGCAGGCCCTACCGGCTGTGGCAAGACAGAGATATTCAGGCAGCTCGCAAAGCTATATCCGAACATAGTGATCCACAATGCCACCTCTCTGACGGGCACGGGCTGGAAGGGCAATACGAAGGTTCGAAACCTGTTCGACGGTGTGGATCAGTATAAGATGAGCCATTTGATCATCGTTCTCGATGAGGCCGACAAGATGTTTGAGGACGCGGACGACAGACATTACAGCTACATAGTCCAGAATGAACTGCTGAAGGTTCTGGAGGGGGACATGGTTCATTTTGATGGCAATCCGTCGAACAGTGAACCAGCTCTTGATATAGATACATCAAATGTAAGTTTTGTGTTCCTGGGTTCCTTCGATTCCATGGTCAGAGCGAAGGCGGTGGCTGTGAATAAGAGCAGGGCTATAGGTTTTGGTGCAGTATCGTCTGACGAGTCATTTGACGGATACATGAGTACATTCACTCAGGAAGATCTTGTACAGTATGCAAATGTGAGATGTGAAATAGCGGGGCGCATAGGGAATATAGTTCAGCTCAGGGAGATGACTGAGGATGACTTCTACGCCATATTAAATGACAAAAGAATAAGTCCTGTCAGAAAGCTTTCTGATTACTATGGCGTTAAGCTTAAGATGTCAGAGACAGCAAAACATAAGCTGGCAAAGGAAGCTGCGGAGAATGGGATGGGAGTTCGATTTATTCATTCACAGATACAGAGAAGACTTGATTATGAGCTTTTCGAGAATTGTGACAGAAAGGAATATGTCATAGCCTGACCATTGAGTCATAAATAAATAAAATATAAAAAAACCTGAAGCAGTAAGATATTGACTGCTTCAGGTTCTTTTTTAATGTGTTTAAATTGTTATATATAGATATTTTATTTCTTCATATTCTTATTTGCCGCTGCAAGCATGAGCTTGATTCTGTTTACCTGATTGACCTCAGATGCACCAGGATCATAGTCGACTGCCACGATGTTTGCCTCAGGATATGCCTCACGCAGATGCTTGATAACACCCTTGCCCACGATGTGGTTTGGAAGACATGCAAATGGCTGTGCGCACACGATGTTCGGAGCACCGCTCTTTATGAGCTCTATCATCTCACCTGTAAGGAACCATCCCTCGCCGTTCTGGTTTCCTATGGATACGATTGGTCTTGCATAGGCGGCAAGCTTTTCGATATGGGCAGGAGCCTCGAATCGCTTACTCTTTTCAAGAGCATCCCTTGCAGGTTTTCTGAAGGATTCCAGAACCTTTATAACAGTGTTGCTGACTATGGCTCCCTTCTTGGTCTTGCCAAGGAACTCATAGTTGTAATTGTTGTTGTAGAAGCAGTACATGAAGAAGTCCAGGAGATCTGGCATAACAGCCTCTGCTCCCTCTGCTTCCAGCAGGTCAACTAAGTGGTTGTTGGCTGATGGCAGGAACTTTACAAGTATCTCTCCAACAATTCCGACTCTAGGCTTCTTGATATCAAGGAGTGGAAGAGTATCGAAGTCGTGGACGATTCCCTGTATATTCTTCTTGAATACTGCGTTGCTTCCGGTCTTTGTAAGGCTCTCCAGACAAACCTTCTTCCATTTCTCATGGAGTGCATTTGCCGAACCCTTTTCCTTCTCGTAAGGTCTTGTCCTGTACAGACATCTCATGAATACATCACCGTATATCAGAGCCTGCATTGCACGTTTTACTACCTTGTAGTTTATCTTGAAGCCTGAGTTCTTCTCAAAGCCCTGGGCAGACAGTGCTATTACAGGTATCTGACCGTAGCCTGCCTTGGAAAGGGCTCGTCTGATAAATCCTACATAGTTTGTTGCACGGCATCCGCCTCCTGTCTGGCTCATGATGACAGCCAGCTTGTTCACATCGTACTTTCCTGAAGTGATGGCGCTCATCATCTGTCCGACAACGATCAGAGATGGATAACATGCGTCGTTGTTTACATATTTCAGACCAACATCTATCGTCTCCTTGGTTGCATCCGGCAGGATCTCAATGTTGATTCCCATGCACTTGAATGCAGGTGCAAGAAGATCGAAATGGATAGGAGACATCTGAGGTGCAAGAACTGTATAGTCCTTCTTCATCTCCTTGGTAAATTCTATTCTGTTGATGGCACTGCTTGACGGACATGTCTTGTAGTGCTGTTCATGTCTTGAGTTGACCGCGCTTATGAGGGATCTGATTCTGATCCTTGCTGCACCTAAGTTGCTGACCTCATCGATCTTGAGGACAGTGTATATCTTGCCTGACTTGGTAAGTATATCGTTGACACAGTCAGTTGTTACAGCGTCCAGACCACAGCCGAATGAGTTGAGCTGTATGAGCTCTAAGTTGTCACAGGTCTTGACGTAGTTGGCTGCCTTGTACAGTCTTGAGTGGTACATCCACTGGTCGGAGACAATAAGAGGTCTCTCGACCTTGCCAAGGTGTGCGACTGAATCCTCGGTAAATACAGCAATCTTGTATGAGTTGATGAGCTCTGGGAGACCATGGTTGATCTCAGGGTCCAGATGATATGGACGACCAGCCAGAACTATGCCGAGCATATCGTGTTCATCAATGTATCTGAGAGTTTCTTCGCCCTTAGCACGCACATCCTCCTTGACCTTCTCTGCCTCTGCGTACGCCGCATGTATGGCGCTTCCAATCTCGTCCATTGTCACATCATAGTACTTGGACATCTCACGGTACATACGTTTTACGAGAGCTTCCTCGTTGTCCAGGGCCACAAATGGTCTGATGAATGTTATGTCGTCAGCCTTGAGTTCCTCCATGTTGTTCTTGATGTTCTCTGCATAAGAAGCAACGATAGGACAGTTGTAGTGATTGTTTGCCTCAGGAGTCTCGTTCATTTCATATGGTACACATGGGTAGAAGATGGACTTGATTCCATTTTTCAGCAGCCACATAACGTGTCCGTGTGAGATCTTGGCAGGGTAACACTCTGACTCACTAGGTATGGATTCGATACCCAGGCTGTATATGTTTCTCGATGACTTTGGAGACAGTACAACTGAGAATCCAAGCTTTGTGAGGAATGTGTGCCAGAAAGGATAGTTCTCGTACATGTTGAGTACACGAGGAACACCTATCACGCCACGCTTTGCCTCCTCAGGCTTAAGTGACTCATAGCCAAATATTCTTCCAAGCTTATATTCAAAGAGGTTAGGAATGTTGTCTGCGTTCTTCTTCAGACCGACACCCTTCTCACATCTGTTTCCGGTGATGAACCTCTTGCCGTTTGAGAATTTGTTTATTGTGAGGAGACAGTTGTTTGTACATCCTTTACATCTTGTCATGGAGCTCTCATATGTGAGCTTTCTTATCTCCTCGATAGGGAGCATAGTCGTGACAAATCCCTCTTTGTACTTGTTCCTAGCGATGAGGGCAGCACCAAAAGCACCCATGATACCTGAGATGTCAGGTCTTATGGCTGTTCTTCCTGATATGACTTCAAAACTCTTTAAAACTGCATCGTTGTAGAAGGTACCACCCTGTACCACGATGTTTTTTCCGAGATCCTTTGGATCCGTGAGCTTTATAACCTTGAGCAGGGCATTTTTGATGACGGAGTAGGCAAGTCCGGCGGATATATCAGCCACGGATGCGCCCTCCTTCTGCGCCTGCTTAACCTTTGAATTCATGAAAACGGTACATCTTGAACCGAGGTCTATAGGTGTTCTCGCTGTGATGGCGATGTGCGCAAAATCTGCTATGTCATAGTTCAGTGACTTCGCAAATGTCTCTATGAATGATCCACATCCTGATGAACAGGCCTCGTTCAGCATAACGTTATCTACAACGCCGTTCTTGATCTTGATACACTTCATATCCTGACCGCCGATATCAAGAATGCAGTCGACCTCAGGGTCGAAGAATGCTGCGGCTGTGTAGTGGGCTATTGTCTCAACCTCACCGAAATCCAGAGAGAGAGCCTGCTTGATAAGAGCCTCACCGTAACCAGTAGAACATGAGCCTGCGATCACTGCGCCCTCAGGAAGCTTGCTGTATATATCCTTTATAGCTCTGATGGTGGTGTTAAGTGGACTTCCGTTGTTGCTGCTGTAGAAGTCGTAGAGCAGTTCACCGTCAGAACCGACAAGTGCAACCTTTGTGGTGGTTGAACCGGCATCGACACCGATGAAACAGTTTCCTTTATATGTTGCGAGATCACCGCGCTTTACGGCGTACTTGTTGTGATCTGCCTTGAATTTCTCGTAATCTTCATCGCTCTCAAAGAGTGGCGCAAGTCTCTCTACACCTGAGGAGAGGTTGAGCTCCTGTGAGAGTGCATGTATAAGCTCTGAAAGTGTCATGGATACCTCAGGCTTGGAGTTCATGGCGGCACCTACGGCTGCAAACAGATGTGAGTGTCCCGGATCTATGATGGCATCACCTGTCAGGTTAAGAGTTCTGATAAATGCATTCTTCAGCTCCGGGAGGAAGTGAAGAGGACCGCCCAGGAATGCAACATTGCCCTTGATAGGTTTACCACATGCAAGACCGGATATAGTCTGGTTGACAACGGCCTGGAATATGGAAGCGGCCAGGTTTGGCTTTGTAGCTCCCTCGTTGATGAGTGGCTGTATATCTGTCTTGGCAAATACACCACATCTTGCAGCGATAGGGTAGATGGTATCGTAATCCTTTGCATAGTCGTTAAGACCTGATGCATCGGTCTGCAGAAGTGTAGCCATCTGGTCGATGAATGAGCCTGTACCTCCGGCACAGACACCATTCATACGCTGCTCTATTCCGTTTGTAAAATATATGATCTTGGCATCCTCACCGCCGAGCTCTATGGCAACGTCGGTCTGTGGTGCATAGTCCTGCAGTGCCTCTGATACACAGACTACCTCCTGTGTAAATGGCACACCGATGAGCTGGGCGAGAGCCAGTCCACCTGAACCGGTTATACATGGATTGACCTCGTTCTCGCCGAGGGCATCCTTTGCTTCCTGTACAAGATCTTTAAGTGTTTCTTTGATATTTGCAAAATGTCTTTTGTAATCGGAGAAAAGTATCTTGTTGTCCTTGTCAAGGACAGCAACCTTAACTGTTGTTGATCCAATATCAATTCCTAATGTGTACATAAAACAACCCTTCCAATTTCTTTTGTGTGTTGAATGTGTTTGATTTCGACATTTCTGCCGATAAAGCTACTTTATTATAGTGTAGGGTTTAAAAAAATACAATGACTTTATAAAAACTTAACCATTACCAGAAAATGTAAAAATAAAAGTTTTTTGCAGGTAACTATATCATCGGAGGTGAATATATTATAAAAAAGCCTTTCAGGGGTAAGCTATGAATTTTGATACCTGTAACGGAGTTATCCATGTAGTGAAGAGAGGGGACACACTGTATAAGCTGTCCAGGATATACAAGGTAAAGCTCAGCGACATCATATCAGCAAACCCGTACATCAACGTATACAATATGCAGCCGGGGGATGAAGTGTGTATTCCCGTGATCATGGAGGAAGATTTTCTTATATATACAGTGCAGGATGGAGATACATTTGAGGATGTCCTTAAGAATACCGGAGTATCTCCGGATGATCTGTTCAAATTCAATCCGGATCTCTACAAGATGGCCCTTGCCACGGACATGGAGATAAAGTATGTGGACTTTCAGAAGTAGATGGATGCACATGGCTGTATGATATCTGTCCTGGCTGCCGGTTTATAGCTGGCAGCTATTTTGCTGTTATCCGCCAGGTTAGAAAAACTTAATTATTCTACTGTTGTAAACTCATTTTTTATATTATATAATTCAAAAGGTGTAGTTTAAAAAAGTATGACAGGAGTTTTTCTATGAATATAATAAGTAAGATCGAGAAGAAGTTTGGCAGATACTCCATTCGAAACCTCACATTATACCTCATCATAGGCTACGGTATAGGATATCTGTTGTTCATGTTCCAGCCAAAGATACTGTTCATGTTGACACTTGATCCGGCGGCGGTAATGCATGGACAGGTGTGGAGACTTTTCACATGGATAATCACACCACCGGTATTCGGTGTCGATATATTCACGATAATCATGCTGATATTTTACTACAGTCTGGGATCTCTGCTGGAACGTACTATCGGAACATTCCTTTATAATCTGTACATGTTCAGCTCCATGCTGTTTACCATGATCGGTATAATGCTTGCACACATATTCTGTACCTATATCATAAGGTATGATTACGCGAGCTCGACTGGTTATTTCGCATATGCATCGACATATTATATATTGATGTCCATATTCCTTGCCATAGCGGTATGCTATCCTGACATGAGCGTGTTATACGCCATGATCATACCAATCAAGATGAAGTATCTCTCGATACTGTATATCGTCATTATAGCGTATTACTTCATCAATGAGACATTTATGGGAAGAGTGAACATAGCCATGTCACTTGTGAGCTTTGTGATATTCTATCTGAGCACGAAGAACTTCAGAAAGTTTTCGCCAAAGCAGATGAAGAGGCGGCGGAATTATAACAGGCAGGTGCGGACAGCAAAACAGGAGAATATCGGACACAGATGCGTTGTGTGTGGAAGAACGGACAAAGATTATCCTGATCTGCAGTTCAGGTACTGCTCAAAGTGTACAGGTAACAAGGAGTATTGTCAGGATCATCTGTTTACCCATACACACAACTAGGATATACGATCAAAGATTTATAAAGAAGATAAAAGAGGAAGTTTATTATGTATAATGAAGAGAAGAAGCTTATAACCGATATACAGAGAAAGAAGGATCTGGACAGGAATCTTGCACTGTTTGCAGGGGTGGCATCGAAAGCAAATTATGAATATGCATGCCACAAATTCACCTTGAATTACCTGACACTCAAGGACATGCATATGGATGGGGATGTCCCTGATGATCCATATATCGCTCAGTGCCAGGCTGTGATCGACAAGCTGATAGGCGACTTTGTTGTGGGAGATAAGACGGTGTGCGAGGATGCTGACATGAAGCTTATCTCGGATGTCAGGAACACCATAACAGCCAAGATGAAGGTGCTCACATCATACACGGATGCATTTGAGATGTATGAGTATATTTTAAACAGGAAAGAATACAGTTATCCGGAGAATGTTGACGAGGAGATACAGAAGGAGCTTAAGGAGCTCGATGAGGCGGGCGTCAGTGACTTTGCAGAAGAGATATACAGATTTGTGTTCGCAGATCAGGACAAGGTTGCCATCAACTCCAAACTGCAGTCCATCATAGGACAGCTCCCGATACGTATGACAAAGAACAGATTCTATGACATTCTGGGAGAAACTCTTGATATATATAATGGAGTGGAGAAGGAGTCTCTTGACCAGTTTATTGAGATGATCGAGAATACTGCTCTCATAAGACTTCCAGAGGGATTTGAGACAGAGTACCCTGAACTACATGAGGCGCTTGAGGTCTTAAAGGCCGGTGATTACACTGCTCTTGATTACGATGGTTACAGAAAGCTCACTGATGTGCTGGACAGAAGTGCAGCATTCCTGAATTCGGTTGTGACTGAATATATGCTCATCATAGAGCTTGTAAATGATCTCTATGTTATGATGCTTGCGCTGGATTCAAAGGAAGGCGTATCTGAGAGCTGTAAGAAAGCGATGACCGTCATAGAGAAGGCTGTCGCTGACGACGGAGAGCATCTTGAGGATGTATATGCACTCCTTGACGATATCGTCGGAGAACAGGAGCTGGCAGGAGAGCATAAGGTAATGCTTGAGTCCGCTGTGTACGACATCTCAACCGGTTACACCGATGATATTGCCGCAAATGAGCTTCAGGATACATACAGAGATCTGGAGATCATGGATAAGCTTCTCTCGGGAAGTATGTTTGTGGATATAGACAATATAGCTGTGATGGGCGTACTCAATGTGGATATTGATTATATAGCTGCATGTAAGGAGAAGCTGACAAATGAGTTTGCAGATCTGTTTGCGGCTAACTCAATGACAGTCAACAGAGCCATCATGGCAAAGATACTCTCCAACATACCTGTTTTCTTCAACACCACTGATGAGATCAGGGAATATGTAAACGGATCTCTTTCGAGATGCAGGGAAAAGAGTGAACTTCTTGCGGACTATATTGTTATAAAGCAGATGATGGAAGAATAAACTGTTTATTACAGGTGATTGAATATGGTCATTGATGATAAGTTTTATGTTGGTGGAGCCCGGGACCGGCAGATCATAAGGATGGTCAGAGGAATAAGGCGCTTCCATAGAGTAAAATATGTGCCTGGAGTGTTCGTTATCACACTTCCGTTGTTTGGAGATGGGATTCTGGAGATATATGAGTTGAATGAACTCAGGCAGAAGATCTACACTGACATGGGCGATGCTATACATATTGTCGGTGCAGCTCCAAGCAGATTCCAGGCTGTACTGCTTGTCAGGGATATAATAGATGATATATATAAGAAGACCGGGGATGTTGATGTGGAGAGATTTTTTGCATCGTGACCAGATAGTCTCTGGGTCTAAGGGGATGGAGCATGCATATTGTTTGGTTGATATTGAAGATACTGCTCATAGTTATCCTGTCGCTGGTGGGACTGGTAGTGCTTCTTGCACTTCTCGTATTGTTTGCGCCGGTGAGATACAGGGCGTATGTGAAGAAGGATGATGACATATTTGCGAAGTTCTCTGCCAGATGGCTTGGTTTTGTCCTGTGTTTTAAGGTTTTGTATGATTCGGACGGCCTTCGGTACAGGCTGAGGCTGTTTGGCGGAACCATCATGGGCAGCGAAAAAAGTGCCATACCGGAGCCGGAAGAAGAGGTATATTCTGACCCCGGGGAATACAGTCGGGCTGAGACAGAGGAAGAAGCTTCTGATAGTCCGGGATATGAAGACTATCCATCGGTGGAGCCGGAGGACAGGCAGTTTCTTCTTGAGGACAGCGAATTTGAGGAGCCCGTACCGGGGCCGCTCATCAGGCTGGGCAGAAGGATAGACAGTATGGCAAAGACGGTTGTATCGAAGTTCAAAGATCTGTCAGAGAAGTTTGCCAGTCTGAAAAAGAAAAAAGATGGCTATACTAAGCTTGTACACAATGTCAGAACAAAGGAAGCCATGAGAGTTTTCAAGGTTGAACTGATAAAGGTGTTAAAGCATCTTAAGCCCACAAAGCTTAAGGGGCAGATCATATATGGTGCGGATGACCCGGCAACAACAGGTGAGCGCCTGGGGTATATGAGCCTGCTTTTCCCGCTATACTATGATAATATAGATATAACACCGGATTTCTCTGAAGCCCGGCTGGAAGGAGACCTGTTCATGAAGGGCAGGATAAGACTTGGAACAATCGGCTGGAGCGTGCTGAAGGTGATCTGGAACAAGAATGTCAAGATAACTATTGCTCGATTAAAAAAGATATCAGGAGGAAATTGATATGGCAAATATGAATATTGAGGGAACACTTGGTTCTATGTTTAAGGGAATGGATGGCTTTATATCATCGAAATCGGTGGTGGGAGAGCCTGTGTATGTCGGTGACACGATCATTATTCCTCTTGTAGATGTCAATTTTGGTATGGCTGCCGGAGCGTTCAATAAGCAGGACGGCAACAAAGCTGCCGGAGGAATCGGAGCAAAGATGAGCCCGTCTGCTGTTCTTGTCGTCTCAGGAGGAAATACGAGACTTGTAAATCTCAAGAACCAGGATGCCGTAACAAAGATCATAGACATGGCCCCAGAGGTCGTAGATAAGATCGTGGGTCTGTTCAAGAAGGACAAGACAGAGGAAGAGAAGAATGTTGACAAGGCGATAAATGATGTCGCACAGTCAGAGGAATCTGTCACAGAATAATAAATATCAGAATATATAATATAAGTAAGATTCAGTGCGTTGGGAAATGCATTATTAAAAAGTCACCACATATAATGATAATAAATCATTATGGTGGTGATTTTTTATCTGGAAAAAATTCACAGGATTTGCGTTTTTTTTCACAGCGGTGGGAGTGGTTATAGGATATTTCATAAGTGGATTTGTGGAATTTCTCATAATCGTTATATTATTGCTGTTATCTTATATATTCTCCTGCAGATAAAAAAATAAGAGTGATGATCCTTGAGGATCATCACTCTTATTTATACCAGAACTGAATCGGTGATATTATGCAAATATTATGCACGCTCGACCTTACCAGATCTTAAGCAAGATGTACAAACATAGATCTTCTTTGGTGTACCATCAACTACAGCCTTAACAGACTTAACATTTGACTTCCACATCTTGTTTGCTCTTCTATGAGAGTGGCTCACTTTGATACCGAAATGAGCACCTTTATCACAAATTGAACATTTTGCCATAATAGCACCTCCTTCAATGAATAAACTAACTTTCTTCCTAAGTTCACAACAAGACATATAATAGCAGATTATTTTTCCATATGCAAGCAAAATATTTATTTTTTATTGGAAATGAAGAAATACTATAGAATAAAATTAGATTTATGCTATAATTGATGAGTAATTGTGTTTATAAGTCGGTAGATATGATGAACACTGGTGACTTTGTTAGAAAGGAGTCGTGTATGAAGGAATATATTAATAGCGATAACGGTAAAGTAAGTATAGATGAGAGTGTTGTTGCACAGGTTGCAGGACTTACAGCCCTTGACTGTTTTGGAATAGTAGGAATGGGAATAGTCAGTGTCAAGGACGGAATTGTAAAGCAGCTCCGCAGAGACAATGTTTCTAAGGGTGTAAATGTACGTTTTGATGAGAATGGTGATATAGTCATTGAGCTGCACATAGTTGTTGCTTATGGCGTTAGTATAAAGGCTGTCACAGACAATCTTATGCAGTCGGTAAAGTACAAGGTAGAGGATTTTACGTCGTTTAAGGTCAGCCATATCAATGTCTATGTTGAAGATGTTAAAGTACTTGATTAGTTTGGAGGATAGAGTAAAGTGAGTAATACGATTGATGCGCTTGCACTGAAGAAAGCATTTATTGCCGGTGCCAATAATCTTGATAAGAACAAGGAATATATCAATGAACTTAATGTGTTCCCTGTGCCTGACGGAGATACAGGAACTAATATGACGCTGACAATCCTGTCTGCAGTGAAGGAGGTTGAGGCGGCACCTGATGATATGAAGTCCATAGCAAAGGCCATGTCCACAGGTTCGCTCAGAGGCGCCAGAGGTAACTCAGGTGTAATTTTGTCACAGCTTTTGAGAGGCTTCAGCAAGAAAGTGCAGGACGCAAGGACCATAGATGTTCACGTTATAGCAGATGCTTTTCAAAAGGCTGTGGAGACTGCATATAAGGCTGTCATGAAGCCTAAGGAGGGAACGATTCTCACAGTTGCCAAGGGCGTGGCGTCCAAGGCAAGGGAGTGTGCTGATGCAGATATGTCCCTTGCACAGTTCTGTGACGAGGTTATTGAATATGGAGATGCCGTTCTTGATTCCACTCCTGAGATGCTTCCGGTTCTGAAGGAAGCCGGCGTGGTCGATTCAGGTGGACAGGGACTCATGGTGGTGCTCAAGGGTGCTGTCGACTGTCTCATGGGCAGGGTTACAGTTGAACTCAGCAAGAACACAGGAACAGTGAATGTGGCAAGAACATCCACAGGCGCAGGCAACGATTCCATATCCACAGCGGATATAAAGTTTGGATATTGTACAGAGTTTATTATCAATCTTGAGAAGCCATATGGCGAGGCTGAGGAGGATGATCTGAAGAGCTTCCTCGAGTCTATAGGTGACTCGATAGTATGTGTATCTCTTGATGATATAGTTAAGATACATGTGCATACCAACCATCCTGGTCAGGCATTTGAAAAGGGTCTTACACTTGGATACCTTACTAATATGAAGATAGACAACATGAGGATAGAGCATCATGAGCGTGTTATCGGTCAGGCAGAGCGCGATGAGGCCGAGAAGCAGGAGGAAGAGAGACAGCACAGAAAGCAGGAGCATAAGGAGCCTCGTAAGAAGTATGGATTTATTACGGTATCCATGGGTGATGGTCTCAAGACTCTTTTTGAAGAGCTTGGAGCAGACCGTGTTATAGAAGGCGGACAGACCATGAATCCAAGCACTGAGGATATGCTCAATGCGATCGATGATGTGAATGCCGAGAATATATTTATACTTCCGAACAATAAGAATGTTGTTCTTGCGGCTAATCAGGCGGCAACTCTGTGTGAAGATAAGAATATAATTGTGATTCCAACCGCGAATGCTCCTCAGGGCATAAGCGCCATGATCGCATTCGACAGTACAGTCGATGTGGACGAGAACAGATCTGCCATGAAGTCGGCTGTCAAGAATGTCAAAAGCGGACAGGTAACTTATTCCGTAAGAGATACCTCAATCGATGGAAAGGCCATCAAGGAGGGCGATATCATGGGTATCGGCGATAAGGGGCTTGTCAGTGTTGGAAATGATATAGAGAATGTAACATTTGAACTGATCGCAGATGCGGTCGATGAGGATTCAGAGGTTATAAGCATATATAATGGTGCTGATGTGTCTGAGGAGGATGCGCAGAAGCTTACTGGCAGAGTGGAGGAGGCATATCCGGATGTTGATGTGCAGTGCTACTATGGCGGACAGCCGATATACTATTATATAGTATCTGTGGAATAACTTTCTGTGTATCTGTGAGATCCGTTGTGAAGAGGTGTATGTATGGAATTGAATGACTCCATAAAGACAATAAAAGGCATAGGTGACAAGACTGCGTCGGCATTTGCCCGGCTTGGGATAGAGACGGTGAACGATCTGCTTCTCAATTACCCCAGGACATATGTCACCTATGAGGATCCGGTGGATATATCAGATCTGCAGGCGGGAAGCAGGCAGTCCGTGAGGGCTGTTGTGAACAGCCGTGCGGAGGTCAGAAAAGTACATGGACTGACCATAGTAATATTGTACGCAAAGGATTTCTCTGGGACAATTAAACTTACCTGGTTTAATTGTCCTTTTTTGCGTAATTTCTTTCATATAGGTCAGGAGTTTGTGTTTGTAGGAAATGTGGCTTATAAGGGCGGTATGATGACCATGACGCAGCCGGAATACTACACTGATGATAAATACGGCGAACTTACGCATGTTTGGCAGCCGGTGTACACGGTAACGCCCGGTATAACCTCAAAGACCATACAGAAGGCTGTGAGAGGCGCAGAGGAAGCCATAGACAGGCTTGAGGATTACCTGCATGACAATGTGCTTGATGAGTACCATATTATGGGTATAAAAAAGGCTATCCACTCGATTCATTTTCCTCAGGATGAGCAGAAGCTCAAGGGGGCTGTGAAGAGGATGGCATTTGATGAATTTTACAGCTTTATATCAAACCTTCACAGGATAAAAGACGACAATGTGTATGCAGAAAATACATGTATAATAAACTGTGATGAGGAGGTCAGGACGTTTATTGAGAACTTGAGGTTCAAGCTTACCGGGGCACAGATGAATGCGGTGCGTGATATGCTTGACGATATGCGCTCTGAACATGTCATGAACAGGCTGGTTCAGGGGGATGTCGGATCAGGAAAAACCATAGTTGCAGCAGCCGGATTATACGCAGTGGCTGCAAGTGGCTATCAGGGAGTGATCATGGCACCGACTGAGGTTCTGGCGGTTCAGCATTACAAGGAGCTCAGTTCACTGTTTGAGCCATACGGAATATCTGTGGGACTTCTGACGGGTTCCATGACAGCGAAAGAGAAAAGAGAGATGTACAGCCGTATCAAGAATATGGATGTGCAGGTTGTGGTCGGAACACATGCCCTCATACAGGACAAGGTGGAGTATGGAAGACTGGCGCTCGTTGTAACTGATGAGCAGCACAGATTTGGTGTAAAGCAGCGCGAGAGACTTGCGTCAAAGGGAGAAGCTCCGCACACGCTTGTTATGAGTGCCACACCTATTCCGAGAACCCTTGCGATCATCATGTATGGCGATCTTGACATTTCAGTTATAGATGAGCTCCCGGCAGGAAGAATCCCGATCAAGAACTGCGTTGTGGATGAGAGCTACAGGAAGACGGCTCTCGGCTTTATCATGAAGGAGGTCTCACAGGGGCATCAGATATATATAGTCTGCCCGATGGTGGAGGCCAGCGAAGTTCTGGACGATGTTGCAAATGTGACCGAGTATACGGAGGAGCTGAAGAAGTCCATCAGGGATGGATATGGCGCTGACACTTCGGTGGTATGTTTGCACGGTAAGATGAAGGCGGAGGAAAAGAACAGGATACTCCAGGATTTTGCAGATGGTAAGATAAGCATTCTTGTCTCAACTACGGTCATAGAGGTTGGAATAAACAATCCAAATGCCACAGTTATGATGGTGGAGAATGCAGAGCGTTTTGGCCTTGCGCAGCTCCATCAGCTCAGGGGACGTGTAGGAAGAGGAAATCTCCAGTCGTACTGCATTTTCATGAGCGGAAAAAAGGACAAGGATACTATGGAGAGACTGAATGTTCTGGAGAAGTCAAATGACGGCTTCTATATAGCCGGTGAGGATCTCAAGATGAGGGGCCCGGGCGATTTCTTTGGAATAAGACAGAGCGGGGAGCTGATGTTCAAGGTTGGGGATATATACAATCATGCTGACATGCTTAGGGCGGCGCAGGACGTATACGACCGCTATGGACAGGAGATAGATGCGAAACTGATAAATAAAGGGGATGACAGGCTGTACACTATGCCTGTATTATAAATAAAAAAAGGGGGTATACCATGAAAAATAAGAAAACGATAGTTATGGGAATAATTATTGGCATTTTGCTGATAATTATAGCGGTTATGGGATATGTGATCGCTTCGGGAAAGAAAGGTGATTCCGTTAAGAAAGAAACGCTGCAGGAGACTTCTGCAGGCACAGAAGAAGTGAAAAGTGTTGACAATACGGGCGATACAACTGAGTCGTCAGAAAAACAGGATGACCAATCCTTGGATATTGCAGGCGATTTCTATGCTGAGATAGGACATGATACAACGTGGGAGGCAGATGGCAAAAAGTGTGCTACAGAGAGCATCAACATATATAACAACACATCTGCGTCTGCAAAGGATTGGAAGCTTGAGATTACATATAAGGGAACTCCGGCTGTAGATCAGATATGGGGCGGAGAGTACAAGATATCAGGCAAAACAGTGTCAATAAAGGCCGTGGATTACACCCAGGAGATACCGGCTAAGGGCAGTATCAACCTCGGATATAATTTCTCTTCAGATGACCTCGCCGTTGAGAAATACGTGCTGTATGTAAATGACACACAGTACAGCGGAGATGGTCTTAAGATGGTAGCTTCAGCGCCTGAGAAGACCGACAGCAATGAAACAAGCGGAGGCGGAAAAAATACAGAATCCGCTGCCACTGAGAAGAAAAACAATACAAATGTTCCGGGAGAGATCCCATTTGAAACACATGGAAAACTTTCGGTAAAAGGAACGGATATAGTGGACATGAATGGAGACAAATATCAGCTTAAGGGTGTCAGCACCCATGGAATCACATGGTTCCCTGATTATGTGAATAAGGAAGCCTTTGAGACTCTGCGGGATGATTGGGGTGCAAATCTTATAAGACTTGCGATGTATACGGATACAGGAGACAGCTACGGATACTGCAGTGGTGGAGATAAGGACGAGATACTTGCTCTTGTCGACAAAGGAGTTAGTGCAGCGACTGAGCTTGGCATGTATGTCATAGTTGACTGGCACATACTAAGCGATAGTGATCCGAATAATCATATAGATGATGCAAAAGAATTCTTTGACAAGGTATCTAAGAAATATGCGGCACAGGAAAATGTCATATATGAGATCTGCAACGAGCCGAATGGTGGAACCCAGTGGAGCAGTGTCAAGTCATATGCCGAGACCATAATACCGGTCATCAAGGCAAACGACAAAGATGCTCTGATAATCGTGGGAACTCCAAACTGGAGCCAGGATGTCGATATTGCGTCACAGGATCCGATAACCGGTTATGACAACATCATGTACGCAGTGCATTTTTATGCGGCTACCCACAAGGATGACCTGAGAAATAAGGTTAAGACGGCTCTGGACAACGGACTTCCTGTATTTGTGAGTGAGTTCAGCCTGTGCGATGCATCGGGCAATGGAGGTATTGATTACGATTCATCTGACGAGTGGTTCAAGCTTATAAACGAGAATAATCTCAGCTATTCATCATGGAGTCTGTGTAACAAGAATGAGACATCGGCACTTATAAAGTCCGATTCAACAGCCACGGGCAGCTTATCCGATGGAGATCTGTCTGACACCGGAAAATACGTGAGAGACAGAATAATGGGAAAATAGTGTGAAGATTGGAAGCTTTTCTTGTAATTTGGCAAAAGGCATGGTATAAGAATGTCTGGCAGGAAAAGTTTATGATATACAGTACATATAGATAGGAGAAGAATATGAGGGTTATTGCCGGCAGTGCAAGAAGTCTGAAGCTGGTGACGATTGATTCGATGGACACCAGACCGACAACGGACAGGATAAAAGAAACCTTATTTAATATGCTCTCAAATGATATTCCGGGATGCCGGTTCCTTGATGTGTTCAGCGGAAGCGGAGCTATTGGAATAGAGGCGCTCAGCCGTGGGGCAGCCATGGCGGTATTTGTCGAGAACAGCAGAAAAGCAGTGGAGTGTATCAATAAAAACCTTGCGTTTACGAAGCTTGCCGACAGGGCACAGGTCTTGTCAGCGGATGCAGTTCAGGCAGTGGGGATGCTGGAGAGACAGGGACAAGCATTTGACGTAATATTTATGGATCCGCCATATGGAAAGCTTCTGGAAAAGGCTGTGCTTGAAAGACTTGCAGGTTCACCTCTGATGGATGATGACACAATGGTCATTGTGGAGTCTGATCTTGACACGAATTTTGATTATCTTGATGATCTGGGACTGGAGCTTTATAAGACGAAGAAATATAAGACCAATAAACATACATTTATATATAGGAGACTGGAAGATGAGTAGAGCTATTTATCCGGGAAGTTTTGATCCGGTGACACTTGGCCATTTGGATATAATTAAGAGATCTGCGGAAATGTTTGATGAGCTGATAGTCGGGGTGCTCAATAATACCGCAAAATCTCCATTGTTTTCTTTGGAAGAACGTGTTAATATGTTAAAGAATGTAGTCTCAGATATCCCAAACGTGAAAGTTATGGGTTTTGGAGGACTGCTGGTGGATTTTGCAAGACAGAACGACGTGAAGGTCATAGTGAGAGGTCTTCGGGCTGTGTCGGATTTTGAGTATGAATTACAGATTGCCCAGAGCAACAGGAAGGTTGCCCCGGATATTGACACGGTTTTTCTTGCGACCAGTATTGAGTATTCGTACCTGAGCTCAAGCGTAGTCAAGGAATATGCGAGCTTTGGTGTGGATGTACATGATTTTATCCCGGAGGAGATCAGGGATACATTGAGAGATCGATATTCGATAGACAGAGATTGACAGACGAAGGAAGAATTTTTGGATAGATTATTAGGAGGAGAAAAACATGGCAAGAAAAGGTATTGAAGAGATGATCAGTGAGATAGAGATATTTATTGACAATTGTAAGTATCAGCCATTGTCATCCAGTAAGATTATTGTGCCAAAGGAAGATCTGGAGCAGATGGTGGGCGAACTCAAGCTCAAGCTGCCTAATGAGATAGAGAGATGTAAGAAGATCATGAGAAACAAGGAGGCTATACTTGCGGATGCAAGAGCCAGAGCTGATTCTATCATCACAGAGTCTGTTGCAGAGGCAAACAGACTGGTTGATCAGAGCCAGATAGTTGAGCTTGCCAACATCAGAGCGAATGAGATAACAGACATGGCGAGAAGCCAGGCTGAGCAGATCATCGCTGAGGCGAATGCGGATGCCAAGGAAGTCAGAGCAGGTTCCATGTACTATTCAAAGGACAAGCTCACAGAGATAAGCCAGTATATAAATGCAACACTTCAGGCAGAGAGAGCGAACTATGAGAACCTCATTAAGTCTCTTGAGGACAATGCGGCAAGAGTTACAGACAATATGGCAGAGCTTGATTCAAGTATAGCTCAGATCAACGGTGTTCCTGAGCAGGTACAGCCAAGTGCTGACGATTCAGCATTTGCTGATGATGACAACACAGATTACAATGTATACGGCAAGACAGAGTATTCATCAGACGACTCTGACGATGAGGATTATGATGACGAGGATTACGATGATGAATATGACGACGAGGATGAGGATGATGAGGAGTTCCTCGACGAGTAATCACGCCAGATGATACAGGATGTATTTACAGACACATCATATAGAAAATGAAACACAGGAAGGCACATACTATTTTCCCTGTTGTGTATTTGATGAAAGACAGCCCGGATATTCTTATCATATCACGGCTTTGGAACAAGGCGGATAGCCCTCCAAAGGCAGTGAGTGAGAGAATGAGGGCTGTCTTTATTTTTGTGGAAATATCCATGCTGTATAATACTGGTACACCGCTGCCTATCTCCAGATATGTGGATATTATGGTGCATGCATCGCCTGAAAAGTAGCTGCACATAAGATTTCCTGCAATGGCAAATATGACCATGTACACACCGATCACAGTTATATTGTGTACCGAGCTGCTTATTATGTCAGAATACGTATTTTCTGGATTCCCTGAATTGGGGCTCTGGTTGTCTGATGATACCTGGACTGTTGCGGCAGTAAGCAGCTCCGTGGAAGTGCTGGAGCGGTGGGATGACATACATGACAGAGTAAGCGCTATTACAGTATAAATGATCTGTGGAAGATATACAGCCTCGATCAGCCGTGCAAACGATATATATTCCATCAAATGATCCCTGTATATGTAATTGTAAAGAAACATCGGACTTATATTGTTGCACATCGGGAGTAGGCTCTGACATACGTTTTCAGAGATGATCCTCTTTCGGTAAAAGAAAGCTATGATGATCGTGCCTGTGGGAAAACCGCATAGCAGGCCTATTATAAAGATGATCGCATATGCGCAGCATTTTGATACCTGTATCGATCTGAGAAAGCTGGTTATAACACCGGTCAGCAGCATAAAGGGGAGCAGGATAGGTACAATGGATGAGTACCATAGCTGTAACCCCTGGGTGCATCCGGATCTGATGATGTCTGAATTTAAACATGCAAATATTATAATTGAAGCTGTTAGAATTATATAACATACGTTCTTCATATGCCAATTGTATTCATTTTATAGAGCAAATATGATAAATAAGAATATGTCATATAACTATGACAGGTTGTTCAAAATCGGTCTTTATACTGATTTTGTATTTGTTGTATACCATGTTTCTGTATATGTCTGCGGCTTTTATGTCGTATGAGAACATGGACAGACCTGTGGAATCTGTACTTTTGTATATCTCGGCTGAACGGGTTATGATCGGTACCTGCGAAGCCTTTTTCATGCTTTTTATCACGGCACCTGCATCTTTTTTTAGTCCAAGAAGCTTGATGTAGGCTATCCAGCCGTTTTCTTTAAAATGGGAATAGTCATCACATCTCAGGTCTGTGATGGTGTGCAGCAGACCTCTCTGAATGTGCGTGAGAGTATAATTCCTACATTTAAGTGCTGTTGCGGTCTCAGTAAAGGATAGATTTGTGTCAAGCCTGGAGAGACGGTTGCAGAGATCTCTATCCATGTCAACGATGTCATCCGTGCACGGAGCAAGTATCCTTCGTGCTGACAGGAGATGAGACAGGTCGTCGTCGAACATCGGAAATGACTTTCTGTACGCGTTTTGCAGGATGTTGTAGCAACTGTCAGGAATGTGGCGCCTTAAGCTTTCAACATCACCTGACCGGAGCAGCTCACGTATGGCTGAGGCCGAACAGATGTCGTTGTCGGTGGCAGTGCTGTTGTATTCTGATAAGATCCTTCTGATCGGGACAGGTTTGATCCTGGAGTCTGTCTGTATAAGAGCAGCAATATACTCTATGGCCAGAATGTTGTTCGGGCTTGCCAGGATACGGTCAAGATCAGCGCTGGTATAACCGGTAAGGTTCTGGTTCTGCAGATACTCGGAGATGGCGGCTGCTCTGGCTGATCCATATGAGATGCCCGAAGATACGGATTTTTTTATGAATTCCGATACCTGTGGCGGTTCATTGACGGTGAGTTCGGCAATTTTTTGCAGAAGATCCATGTCATCACATTCTGCGCCGAATGAGATATAGTCTATGCCATCAAGAGCGTTCATCATGCAGACTGCGGCATGTGCATAGTCTCTGGCACTTGATGATGCGTATACAAATGGAATCTCGAACACAGCGTCTACACCGCATCTCAAAGCAATCTCGGTTCTTGTGTGCTTATCTGCTATGGCAGGAACGCCTCTCTGAAGAAAATTGCCGCTCATAAAGCATATGACATGTTCGGCACCAGTTAGAAGCTTCGCCTGCTGTATCTGATATTCGTGTCCCTTGTGAAATGGATTGTATTCGCAAACTATGCCTACTGTGCTCATGGCTCCTCCTTGAAATGCGTGTTTTATAACCTGTCACGATTTATAATGCCTTTGTCGGTAAAGTTTATTCTATCTTAATAATTAATGGCTGTAAAGTGTGTTATAATGACGGACATAAAGATGTTAAGTGAAAAATTCAAGATGCGGCATTGTTCTGATGCCGATGATCCCCACATACCAGACAGATATTGATTAATTAAGTGAAGGCAGCCAATTTATGGTTGACAAAGTGGCAATAATCTAATAGTATATTAAAAGATAATCGAACATATGTTTAGGAGGAAAATATAATGGCGAATAATTCCGGTAATGTAAATATTGATGATAAGAGAAAGGCATTGGATGCCGCTATAGCACAGATAGAGAAGCAGTATGGTAAGGGTTCGGTGATGAAGCTTGGCGATTCCAATGCGAATATGAATATAGATGTGATCCCTACAGGATCCCTCAGCCTTGATATAGCACTTGGACTTGGCGGTGTGCCTAGAGGAAGAATCATAGAGGTGTTCGGACCTGAGTCGAGTGGTAAGACGACGGTAGCACTTCACATTGTTGCTGAGATACAGAAGAGAGGCGGAATCGCAGGCTTTATAGATGCCGAGCATGCGCTTGATCCGACATACGCCAAGAACATAGGTGTAGATATAGACAATCTTTACATATCACAGCCTGACTGCGGAGAGCAGGCTCTTGAGATCACAGAGACCATGGTCAGATCGGGAGCGGTTGATGTCGTTATCGTGGACTCTGTTGCTGCACTTGTACCAAAGGCAGAGATAGACGGAGAGATGGGCGATTCGCATATGGGACTTCATGCCAGACTTATGTCACAGGCGCTCAGAAAGCTCACTGCTGTTGTCAGCAAGACCAACTGTGTTGTCATATTTATCAATCAGCTCAGAGAGAAGGTTGGAGTTGTGTTCGGTAACCCTGAGGTTACAACAGGTGGTCGTGCACTTAAGTTCTATGCTTCCGTAAGACTTGACGTAAGAAGAATTGATACGCTCAGACAGGGCGGTGAGATCGTAGGTAACAGAACAAGAGTTAAGATAGTTAAGAACAAGGTGGCTCCTCCATTCAAGGAGGCTGAGTTCGATATCGTGTTCGGCAAGGGTATATCTAAGGTCGGAGATATTCTTGATCTTGCTGTTGCGAACGACATAGTGGATAAGTCCGGTGCATGGTACGCATACAACGGCAATAAGATAGGTCAGGGAAGAGAGAATGCGAAGGCATATCTTGAGAACAATACAGCTATCTGTGATGAGATAGAGCAGAAGGTAAGAGAGGCGGTTGGTGTTGCCGGAGAGTCTGCCGAGAACACTGTAGATGATGGAGCAGATGAGTAGGATCGCAACTGTCACTGATATCAGGAAGGTCGATGATAAAAGGTTTTGTCTGTTTGTGGACTATGAGCCTTTTTCATCGGTCTATGCATCGGATATACGAAGATTACATCTTGCCTGTGACGGTGAGATAGAATGGAGTAAACTTGAGGAATTCAGACGGGACTATCTGTTCAAACGTGCCATGAACAAGGCTGTGAACTCCATAAAGTTTTCGGACAAGTGTGAATACGATATCAGGCAGAAGCTTAAGGATCTGTATTACGACGAAGAGATCGTGGATCAGACCATCGACAAACTGAAGTCGTATGGATATATAGATGATTACAGGTATGCATGTGGATATGTACGCAGAAACTCCGCTAAAAAAGGCATTCGTGTCATACGATTTGAATTGCAGGCAAAGCATATAGGCCAGGATATTATCGATCTGGCTGTGGAAGACTCAGACATATCAGATGAAAGCGACAGGATAACATATATTTTACAAAAAAAATACACTGTGGAAGAACTGACTGAAAAGCGTGATAAAGTCTATGCATACATGTACAGCAAGGGTTTTGACAGGCGTAAGGTTTCTGAGTGTATACGAAATATTGTCTCTGATATTACTTGACATAACATCTTAAAAATATTAAACTTAAATAGTTGTATTCTTGTACAATGAAAACTTAATAAGGAGGTGCTCCTGTGAATTCACCAATAGTATGGGGAATAATCGCTGTTGTTGTAGTTGCACTGCTTGTTGCTACATGGTTTATCGCTATTGCATATCGCAAGAACATAGTAGAGACCAAGATAGGAAGAGCAGAGTCACAGGCAAGAGAGATTATTGACGAAGCTCAGAAGACCGCCGAGGCTAAGAAGCGCGAGATACTGCTTGAGGCAAAGGAAGATTCCCTTAAGACACGTAATGACCTTGAAAAGGAAGTAAAGGACAGACGTGGAGAACTTTCACGTATGGAGAAGAGAATTCTTGCACGTGAAGAGAATCTTGATAAGAAGACTGAGGCAGTTGAGAAGAAGGAAGCTAGTTTAGCTAACAAGGAAAGCGCGCTGGACAAGCAGAAGGCTAAGGTTGAAGAGTTACAGGCGAAACGTTTACAGGAACTTGAAAGAATTTCAGGTTTGACCTCTGAACAAGCAAAAGAATACTTATTAAAGACTGTTGAAGATGAAGTAAAGCATGAAACAGCAGTTATGGTCAAGGAATTAGAAACCAGAGCTAAAGAAGAAGCGAACAAGAAGGCGAAGGAGTATGTTGTCAATGCAATACAGAGATGTGCGGTTGATCATATCTCAGAGACAACGATCTCATTAGTTCAGTTACCTAACGACGAGATGAAGGGTAGGATAATTGGTAGAGAGGGTAGAAATATTCGTACCCTTGAAACTCTCACAGGCGTAGATCTTATCATAGACGATACTCCTGAGGCAGTTATCTTATCAAGCTTTGATCCGGTAAGACGTGAGGTAGCAAGAATTGCACTTGAGAAACTCATCGTGGATGGTAGAATTCATCCAGCCAGAATCGAAGAGATGGTTGAGAAAGCGCAGAAGGAAGTTGAAAACATGATGCGCGAGGAAGGTGAAGCTGCTACTCTTGAGGTAGGAATTCACGGAATCCATCCAGAGCTGGTAAGACTTCTTGGAAAGTTGAAATTTAGAACAAGCTACGGACAGAACGCATTGAAGCACTCTGTTGAGGTAGCTCAGTTGTGTGGTTTGTTGGCCGGAGAGATAGGTGTCGATATCAAGGTTGCAAAGCGTGCTGGATTACTCCATGATATAGGTAAATCACTTGATCATGAGATGGAGGGTTCACATGTTCAGATCGGTGCAGATCTTTGTAGAAAGTACAAAGAGTCAGCGCTTGTTGTCAATGCGGTAGAGTCACATCACGGTGATGTTGAGCCTGAGTCATTGATAGCACTTCTGGTACAGGCTGCAGATACAATTTCTGCTGCAAGACCGGGAGCAAGAAGAGAGACCTTGGAGACTTATACTACAAGACTTAAGAAGTTAGAGGATATTGCTAATTCTCATAAGGGTGTAGATAAGACATTTGCTATTCAGGCAGGTAGAGAAATTCGTGTAATGGTAGTTCCTGAGCATGTAAGCGATTCTGATATGGTATTGCTGGCTAGAGATATTGCAAAGCAGATCGAAGACGAGCTTGAGTATCCTGGACAGATTAAGGTAAATATTATAAGAGAGTCACGCGTGACAGATTACGCAAAATAAAAATTAGGGTTTGTAGAGATGATCTACAAACCCTTTTTATGATTTGTCATATACAGTTTACCATTCTTATGCATGATAAACTATAAAACTGGAGGTGAGATTAAAAGATGGAAAAATTCAAGAGGATAAAGACGGAAGTGGCATACAGAGCGCATGTGTTTGATGTATATAACGACTATCTTGAACTGCCTGATGGCAGAGATGTTGTATATGATCTGATAAAGCATCACCCGGGAGCATGCATTCTTCCAGTGAAAGACGATGGATCGCTCATACTGATAAAGCAATACAGGAATTCTATTGATGATATAACCTACGAGGTCCCGGCTGGTTTTATCGATGAGGGAGAGTCTCCTGAAGATGCAGCCAGAAGAGAACTCAGGGAAGAGACAGGGTTTACCGCGAAGGTTGTGGAGTATGTGACTAGAACAGTTCTGGCTATCGGTACAAGTGATGAACAGACTTACGTGTATATAGGCAGGAAACTTACCAGAGGAATATGTGCATTGGACGAGAATGAATTTATAGAGACCGAGGAGATAGGTCTTGATGATGCACTCAATATGATAAGAGATGGCAGGATAGTGGATTCCAAAACAATAATTGCAATCTACGCATATTGGGGTAAGAAATGCTCCCAAACAAGCAATCACATAATTTGAAACATAGAAAATTCAACTGAAACATTGTCAGAATTAAAAAATGTGAAATATTTTTGAAAAGAATTATGTCAATATCTAGTATACATAATTTGATCGCGCACCGCATTTTGTACTTTTATTAAAAATGCCGTGAAGCCTTGATTTTACTTGTTAAAATAGTGTTTGATTTTATTTACATTTGTATTTATAATATAATTCAGTCTACATAACTAAGGGGATAAATTAGTGGAACAATACATAGACAGATATGTTGATTATTTAAGAAATGTAAAAAAATCCAGTGAGAATACTGTTGCATCATATCGGAGAGATCTGATAAAATTCTACAGGTATTTTGACGAGAAGGGCATAACGAGGATTGATGATATTAATGAAACTTATATCACTTCGTATGTGTTGGAAATGGAGAAACAGGGGATGTCCATGGCTACGGTGTCACGTAACATTGCATCCATAAAGTCATTCTATGCCTATCTCATGAGGGAGAGGATAGTGAATGATGATCCAACGGAGAATATCAAGCCTCCGAAGATCGTGAAGAAGGTTCCTGAGACGCTTACCATAAGTGAGGTGAACAAACTTCTCGACCAGCCTACCAACAAGACTCCAAAGGAGATCAGGGATAAGGCGATGCTGGAGCTGTTGTATGCTACAGGAATACGTGTTACAGAGCTTGTGACATTGAAACTCACGGATGTCAACATAAAGCTTGGGTTCATTGAGTGCCACGACGGCGACAGGGTGAGGACTGTTCCGGTTGCGGAGGTTGCTCAGAGAGCCCTCAGCAGATATATTACAGAGGTGCGCGATGATATGAGTGGAGGCAGTGATTATCTGTTCTTCAACTGCAAGGGTGCACCTATGACGAGACAGGGATTCTGGAAGATAATAAAGTATTATGCGGCTAAGGCCGGCATAGATAAGGATATAACACCTCATATGATAAGGCATTCATTTGCCTCACATATGTTGGGGAATGGAGCGGATATAAAGTCTGTTCAAGAGATGCTTGGACATGTGGATATTGCGACAACCCAGATATATCTTACAAATAAGCAGAGTAAGCTCAAGGAAGAATATGCAAAGGCATATCCGAGGGCCTAACAAATAACTTATAAACTAAGGAGACAATTAAATCATGGAAAACAATTACTACGTTCCGGCACAGATCATTGAGAATAATCTCAAGGGTGCTGTTGGAAAGGCAAATCTCAAGCTGTACAAGATGATCATGATGGGATTCTTTGCAGGAATGTTCATTGCGATAGGAGCTGAGGGATCAAACCTTGCGGTGCATACGGTGGACAATTTCGGACTTGCGAAGACTCTTGCAGGATGCATATTCCCTGTAGGACTCATGATGTTATCGATTATCGGTGCAGAGCTGTTTACCGGAAACTGTATGATGATAACAGCGGTTATTGATGGTAGGATAAAGCTTGTGCAGATGCTCAAGAATTGGGTTATTGTATATCTCAGCAATATGCTTGGATCAGTTGTGACTGCAGCTCTTATATATGGAAGCGGTCAGTTTGATAATTCAGCAGGCGGCCTTGGCGCTTATACCATCAAGGTGGCTATGGGTAAGACAGGCCTTGATTTTTGCAATGCGTTCATGTCGGGAATAATGTGTAATGTTCTCGTGTGTATCGCGGTTCTCATGTCATCTTCGGCTAAGGATATAATTGGAAAGCTGTTTGCATGCTTCTTCCCGATAATGGTATTCGTCGTGTCAGGTTTTGAGCACTGCGTTGCAAATATGTACTATATACCTGCAGGTCTGATGGCTGCATCAAACAGCAAGTACGTGGACAAGGCATGCGAGCTCTATGGATATACCGCACAGCAGATAAGTGACCAGCTCACAGTGGGACATTTTTTCAGTAAAAATCTCCTCCCTGTAACGCTTGGTAATATCATCGGCGGTGGTCTGATAGTGGGAATTGGACTTTACATCATCAACAAGCCTAAAAAGGTGGAAGAGTAGAATCTGGCGCCAGACTTATAGGCAACAAGGTCAGAATGATGGACTGAATAAATGATGGATTGAAAAATAAGATAGATAAATAAAAAACAGATGTGGCATGATTTGAGGAATCACCCTGGATCATATCACATCTGTTTTTTATTACTTACATTTTATCGCATTATTGTTTGTTGCAATTTTCAGTTTGTTTGACAATTACTTATAAAAGTCAATTATCTTGTTCATTCTGGATGACATATTCTCAAATATAAGATCAAGGATCGTCAGGGCGGTCATGGCCTCGACGACCACAACAGCTCTCGGCCCGATGATAGGATCGTGGCGGCCTCTGATCGAGACCTCTATGTTATCCCTGGACTTGTTAACGGTTTTCTGTGTGGATGCGATGGATGGGGTCGGCTTGAAATGCGCCTTGATGATTATGTCTGAACCATCGCTCATTCCGCCGAGAATACCTCCGGCGTGATTGGTCTCCTTGTCTACGTTATAACCGTTCATGACAAATGCATCATTGTTATATGAGCCTCTTGCAGTGGATACCTCGGTGCCGTCGCCAATCTCGACAGCTTTCACAGCTCCGATGGACATAACTGCCTTTGCGAGGCATGCATCCAGTTTGTCAAATACCGGTTCACCGATACCTGCCGGCATTCCATGCACGATACATTCAACACCAGAGCCTATGGAATCGTTCTCCGCCATGCAGTCTTGAAGAAGGATAGATGCCTTCTCGTAGGCATCCGGGTCCGGCATATTGAGGTCGTTCTTAAGTATATAGTCAGCGTCAAAATTGTTCCTGTCTATATGTACATCACCGATGGAAGATACGTAGGTAGTTATGGTGATACCGAGTTCCTTCAGTATCTTTGAGGCGATCGCACCGGCTGCAACTCTGCCGATGGTCTCTCGTCCCGATGAACGGCCGCCGCCTCTGTAATCCCTGAAGCCATATTTTTCATCAAATGTATAATCTGCGTGGCCTGGTCTGTAATATGTGGCGATATCTCCGTAATCCCCGGAGCGCTGGGATGTATTTCTCACCATCATGGATATAGGAGTTCCGGTTGTCTTTCCCTCGAAAATTCCTGACAGTATCTCTATGGTATCGGATTCCTTTCTAGGCGTTGAGAACTGTGAAAATCCGGGTTTTCTGCGATCCAGAAATACCTGTATATCTTCCTCACACAGTGGAAGACCGGCAGGGCAGCCGTCAACGACAACTCCCAGAGCCTTTCCGTGGGATTCTCCCCATGTGGTGATGGTAAATTTATTTCCTATGGTGGAACCTGCCATAATATATCTCCTTTCAAATGCGGCGAAACCTGCCGCTCTCTATTCGGCAAATGAACTGCAGAAACCTGCCGCGCAAATGTCCGCGCGAACTATTATAGCATAGATAAGTTTGTGATAACAAGAAATAAGTTGGAATGCTGTAAAGTGTGAAAGCGTATAAGGCGAATGTCAAACCGGGAATATTACCGGCCGGGGTTGTAATGAAATATGTTATATATTAAAATATCTATGAAATGAATGAAAGAACACGGCTGAAAGCACAGCCGGACATAAGGTGGTCAAGAAAATGGAGAAATATTATATAGTAAAATCGATAGACGGAGATTACGCAAATCTTGCTGATGAGAATGATCTTGGCGGTGAGACAAAGCTCGTTGCAAGGGCGCTGCTTCCGGAAAGTATAGCGGAAGGAACAAGGCTGCACTATGCATTTTTGCAGTATGAAATTGCGGATTAATTTCCTCTTTACAAAACCAGACACATATGTTATCCTACACAAGGTCAACTGACACTTAGTTTGAGGACACCTCTAGGCCTTTTGCCCGGTGTCAGTCATGTATATTATTTTATAGGAGGATTGTTATTATGATAACAAAAGAGCAGAAGCAGGAAATCGTAGCTAAGTACGGCAAGGATGCAAACGACACAGGTTCAACAGAGGTTCAGATCGCACTTCTTACAGCAAGAATCAACGATCTCAACGGACATTTCAAGGCTAATCCAAAGGATCATCACTCAAACCGTGGTCTTCTTAAGATGGTTGGTCAGAGAAGAAACCTTCTTGCATACCTCAAGAGCAAGGATATCGAGGCATACAGAAAGCTCATCGAGAGCCTTGGACTTAGAAAGTAATTTCTATTCGAGCCTTAATACAATAACAATTATGGGAATCATGTGTACACGCATGATTCCTTTTTATTTGCCCGGACACATTTTTATGGTATCAAATAGTGTAAACAGAGGTGTTTGGATATTGTATTTTTTATATTCGTATGATAAAATTTAAAAGATTGTGGAATGACATATCGAGACTTCTATAAAGAATATCATGGATCATCGCTGAAAGATGGCAAAAAGGTTATAAGACATGGTGTTTTTTATAGTTGTTTCGACGTCTTCCACAATACAAATAAATATTAAATCAAGGAGATTTTGAGATGAGTAAGGAATTCAAGAGATACCAGAAAGAGATCGCTGGCAGAATGCTCACTGTTGATATCAACAGAGTAGCTGCACAGGCAAATGGTGCTGCATTTATCAAGTACGGAGACACAACAGTGCTTTCAACATGTACAGCTTCAGAGAAGCCAAGAGACGGAATCGATTTCTTCCCACTTTCAGTAGAGTATGAGGAGAAGTTATATTCAGTAGGAAAGATACCTGGAGGATTCAATAAGAGAGAGGGTAAGGCATCAGAGAACGCTGTCCTCACATCACGAGTAATCGACAGACCTATGAGACCTCTTTTCCCTAAGGATTATAGAAATGATGTAACACTCAACAACCTTGTTATGTCAGTAGATCCAGAGTGCAGACCGGAGCTGGTTGCAATGCTTGGATCATCTATCGCAACATGTATATCAGACGTTCCATTTGACGGACCATGTGCCATGACACAGGTAGGTCTCATCGACGGAGAGTTCATCATCAACCCAACACAGAAGCAGTGGGATGAGGGTGATCTGAAACTCACAGTTGCATCTACATCACAGAAGGTTATCATGATCGAGGCCGGTGCAAATATTGTACCTGAGGCTAAGATGATCGAAGCTATCTACATGGCTCATGATATCAACCAGGACATCATCGCATTTATCAATGAGATAGTAGCTGAGGTTGGAAAGCCAAAGCATTCATATGTAAGCTGTGCAGTTCCAGAGGAGCTCTTTGCAGCGATTAAGGAGATCGTTCCTCCAGAGGCTATGGAGGAGGCTGTATTCTCAGACGAGAAGCAGGTTCGTGAGGAGAACATCAGACAGATCACAGAGAAGCTTGAGGAGGCATTTGCAGACAACGAAGAGTGGCTTGCAGTCCTTCCAGACGCTATATACCAGTATCAGAAGAAGACAGTAAGAAAGATGATCCTCAAGGATCACAAGAGACCTGATGGACGAGCTATCAACCAGATCAGACCACTTGCTGCTGAGGTTGACATCATTCCTAGAGTCCACGGCTCAGCTATGTTTACAAGAGGACAGACACAGATCTGTAACGTATGTACACTTGCTCCACTTTCTGAGATCCAGAGAGTTGACGGACTTGACGAGAACGTTACATCCAAGAGATATATGCACCACTACAACTTCCCTTCATACTCAGTAGGAGAGACAAAGGTTTCAAGAGGACCTGGACGTAGAGAGATTGGACACGGTGCACTTGCTGAGAGAGCACTTCTTCCTGTACTTCCAAGTGAGGAAGAGTTCCCATATGCGATCAGAACCGTATCAGAGACATTTGAGTCAAATGGTTCAACATCAATGGCATCAACATGTTCATCGTGTATGTCACTCATGGCTGCCGGTGTTCCTATCAAGGCTATGGTTGCCGGAATCTCATGCGGACTTGTAACAGGTGATACAGACGACGATTACATCGTACTCACAGATATCCAGGGACTTGAGGACTTCTTCGGAGATATGGACTTCAAGGTAACAGGTACAACAGAGGGTATCACAGCTATCCAGATGGATATCAAGATTCACGGACTTACAAGACCTATCGTTGAGGAGGCTATCGCAAGAACACGTGAGGCAAGACTCTTCATCATGGAGACATGTATGAAGCCGGCCATCGCTGCTCCAAGACCAACGGTCAATGAGTTCGCGCCAAAGATCAAGCAGATCAAGATAGATCCAGAGAAGATCGGTGAGGTTATCGGACAGAGAGGTAAGACTATCAACACTATCATCGAGGAGACAGGTGTTAAGATCGATATCGATGATGAGGGAAGAATCTCTATCTGTGGCGTAGAGCAGGCAGGTATGGACAAGGCTATCGAGATGATCAACATGATCGTAGAGCCTCTTGAGGTTGGCAAGAACTACCATGGTAAGGTTGTAAAAGTTATCGACTGTGGAGCTATCGTATCGCTTGCACCTAACAAGGATGGACTCATCCACATCTCAAAGCTTTCAGACAAGAGAGTTGCAAAGGTTGAGGATGTTGTAAATGTAGGTGATGAGGTTGACGTTAAGGTCATCAAGATCGACGAGAGAGCAGGAAGAATAAGCCTGAGTCTCAAGGATGTACAGTAAATAACAGTTCTGAGCTAAACTATAATAAGGATATTTTTTATAAGGGTAAATTTGATGTCTCGAAGCCGGTCTGTCATATGGCCGGTTCCGGGGCATTGTAGTAAATAAAGGCATACATAAACAAACTAAAAAATAAATTCAGATTTAAGGGGGAACATATGAGATACGGTTATTTTGACGAACAGAACAAAGAGTATGTAATTGACAGACCAGACACCCCGGCACCTTGGGCAAACTACCTTGGTTCACCGGAATACGGAGCTATAATCTCCAACAACGCAGGAGGCTACAGCTTTGAGAAGTCAGGAGCAAACGGAAGAATACTGAGATACATATTTAACAGCTTTGATCAGCCTGGAAGATATGTATATCTTCGCGATGATGACACAAAGGATTACTGGTCAGCATCATGGCAGCCGGTAGGCAAGAGTCTTGATGTGTATAAGAGTGAATGTCACCATGGAACGGCATATACAAAGATGTATGCAGAGTATTCTGATATCAAGTCAGAGGTGATGTATTATGTTCCACTTAACAAGACACATGAAGTGTGGAAGGTGAGAGTTACCAACAACTCTGATAAGCCTCGTAACCTTTCAGCTATCGGATACTGTGAGTTTACAAATGACTGCAATTATGAGCAGGATCAGGTAAATCTCCAGTATACACTGTTCATAACCAGAACATATTTCATGGACAACAACAAGATCCTTCAGGTCATCAATGAGAATGTTGAGAAGGCTGAGATCAATGGAAGTAAGGCAAACAAAAGATTCTTTGCACTTGCCGGAAGTGATGTTGCATCATACTGTGGTGACAAGGAGGAGTTCCTTGGAAGATATCACGGCTACGGCAATCCGATCGGAGTTATAAATGGAGATCTTGGCAACAAGCTCAACTACAACAGCAATGCCTGCGGTGGACTCCAGACAAAATTCACACTTGCTCCGGGCGAGTCAAAGGATTTTGCATTCATAGTCGGAATGAAGGACAATGACGCTGCAAATGCTGTCATAGCCGGATACGCAGATCCTGCCGCAGCATGTCAGAAGGAGCTTGACGAGCTGATCGAGTATTGGCATTCAAAGCTCAACAACTTCCAGGTGCACACACCTAGTGATTCATTCAACAACATGGTAAATACATGGAATGCATACCAGTGTTTCATGACATTCATATGGTCAAGAGCTGCATCGTTCTCATACTGTGGTCTGAGAAACGGATATGGATACAGAGATACAGTTCAGGATATCCAGGGCGTTATCCACCTTGCACCTGAGATGGCTCTTGAGAAGATCAGATTCATGCTGTCAGCACAGGTTGACAACGGCGGTGGACTTCCACTTGTAAAGTTCACACATAACGCAGGTCATGAGGATACACCGGATGATCCATCATATGTACAGGAGACAGGACATCCTGCATACCGTGCAGACGACGCACTTTGGCTGTTCCCAACTGTATATAAGTACATTGCTGAGTCAGGCAACCTTGACTTCATAGACGAGGTTATTCCATTTGCCAACAAGGATGAGGGTACAGTTTATGAGCATCTTAAGAGAGCGATAGATTTCTCCATGAACAGACTTGGAGATAATGGTATGCCGGCAGGACTCTGGGCAGACTGGAATGACTGTCTGAGACTTGGAAAGAGAGGCGAGTCAACATTTGTTGCAATGCAGCTCTACTATGCGATGACAGTTATCAAGTATTTTGCTGAGATGAAGGATGATGCAGAGTACATAGATTACATCAACAGCATTCAGTACAAGATGGGTGAGACCATTCAGGAGAAGTGCTGGGAGGATGACAGATTCATCCGTGGATACAAGGAAGGCGGACAGGTCATCGGTTCAAAGAATGATCCTGAGGCAAGCATGTGGCTGAATCCTCAGTCATGGGCAGTTATAAGCGGACTTGCCACAAGAAAGCAGTCTGAGATCGCCCTTGAGTCTGTTCACAGGGAGCTTAACACAGAGTACGGTGTGAGACTTATGTTCCCACCATACAGAGAGCATGCATTTGACGGAGCACTCATGCTTCTGTTCAATGCAGGAACAAAGGAGAATGCGGGTATATTCTCACAGCCACAGGGCTGGATAATACTTGCCGAGGCGCTCATGGGACATGGAAACAGAGCGTTTGAGTATTTCAACGAGAGCTCTCCTGCATCCATGAATGATAAGGCAGAGATCAGAAAGCTTGAGCCATACTGCCATGGACAGTTCACAGAGTCTGTTGGAAGTCCATTTGAGGGTCGCGCTCATGTACACTGGCTTACAGGTACAGCATCCACATGTATGGTTGGCTGCGTTGAGGGTATCATGGGTATGAGACCAGACTTTGGCGGAATCAAGATCGCGCCTTCAGTCCCATCAGACTGGAAGGAGTTTGAGATCGAGAAGATGTTCAGGGGTAAGAAGCTCTCAATCAAGGTTCAGAATCCTGATGGACATGAGAGCGGTTTCCAGAGCCTCACATTAAATGGTGAGAAACTTGAGGCCAATTATATCCCTGCTGACAAGCTTGCTGATACAAACGATATCGTGCTTGTAATGTAATGAATATAAATACATTATTTATACCATATTAAGTTAAGAAGGGCTCAGCCCTTCTTAATTTTTGCCCTGATGCGGAATGAGTGGATTGGGGTTGGAAGGTGGTGCAGGCGAAGTGGAATCGGTATCGATCGCTGAGAGGTTAAAACTCACTGACAACATACATGTTATGGATGTTCCAGGTGGAGGTTATATCCTGTTATGTGGAATATATGGAGAGATTGAGGGGCATGACAAGCTTCCTGCCGGTATGAAGAGTACAAGCTACGAGAAGCTGCTTCCGGTGATAGCCCAGGCAGAAAACTGCGGAGATGTAAAGGGAGTCTTGACTCTGATAAATACGGTCGGAGGCGATGTTGAGTCCGGACTTGCCATATCTGAGATGTTGTCCAGCCTGTCAAAGCCGGTCGTCAATATCGTGCTTGGCGGCGGACATTCCATAGGAGTTCCTCTGGCGGTGTCGGGAAATGTGTCTTTTATAGTGCCGACCGCAACGATGATAGTTCATCCAATAAGGACAAATACGGCGGTGCTTGGAGTTAAGCAGAACTTTGAATATATAGAGAAGATGCAGGAGAGGATCATACAGTTCACAGTGGATCACTCATCTATAGACAGGAAAGAACTGGAGAAACTTATGTTTAACACGACAGAGCTGACCAAGGATGTGGGCTCGGTTCTGATAGGAAAACAGGCTGTCGAAAAAAGGGTTATAGACAGGATCGGTGGTATGTCGGCGGCTTTAAAAACGCTGTATGACTTGATTAATTAAGAAAATGATAGTAAAATTCCATAGGATATTGTATAAACATCGATCAAGGGAGGTTGGTCATGAGCTTATTACAGGCAATTTTGATGGGAATAATACAGGGAGCTACAGAATTTCTTCCAGTCAGCAGTTCGGGACATCTGGCTATTTTCAAGAATATTTTTGGAGTGGAGACCGATACGGGTATATTATTTGACATACTGCTCCATTTTGGCACGCTGGTTGCCATATTTATAGTCTACTGGGCAGATATAAAGAAGCTTGTTATAGAGGGACTCAAGATAGTTGGAGATTGCTGTGTCAATCTGGTAAATTTCATAAAGAACAAGACCTCGAAGGAGGAACAGATATATCCGTATAGGAAGATTGTGTGTACGGCATACAGAAAGTTTGTTATGCTCATACTCGTGTCAACTCTTACGACGACGGTGATCGCAGTCCCATTTGACAAAGCTATAGGACATGCGGGAGATACACTTTTGATACCGGGTATCTGTCTGTGTATAACATCTGTTATCCTGTATTTTGCGGACAGACTGCCGGCTGGTAAGAAGAGTGTGGCAAAGGCTACATACAGAAACGCCATATTTGTAGGTCTGGCACAGGCTGTTGCTACGCTTCCGGGAATATCAAGATCCGGAAGTACGATAACTGCAGGTCTGGCATGCGGCTACACAAGAAAATTCACGGTAAAGTATTCATTTATAATGTCGATACCGGCTGTTCTGGGAGCAGTCATACTGGAGATACCTGATCTGTTTAAGTCATCTATTTCAGGAACTGATGTTGTAAATTACATAGTTGGAATGGTAGTTGCAGGTGTTGTTGGATATTTATGTATAAAATTTATGCTTTATACGGTCAAGAAAAAGAATTTTAAGGGCTTTTCCATATATTGTATGATCGCGGGAATCGTGTCTGTAATATGGTATTTTGTTGCTTAAGATTTAGAATAGAGGTAGAAAATGGCTGCTGGTAATAAAAAGTCATACAAGAACAATACATCAAAGAATGGCACGTCCAAAAACGCTGCGTCTAAAAAGACTGTGGCAAAGAACTCTTCAAAAGGTGGATCAAATAACAGGACATCTGCGAAGAAGAATACTGCATCGAAAAAAACATCTGCCAGATCAAAGGCTGCCATAGAACGCAAAGCCCGGGAAGAGGAACTGGCAAGGCAGAAGCAGATGAGAAGTGAGATCATACTCATAGTTCTCTTTGCATTTTCGGTATTTCTGCTACTTGCAAACTTCAGGATCTGCGGAATAGTGGGAGATACAGTATCGGGATTTTTCTTTGGAATAATCGGTTTCAGCGAGTACATATTCCCGGTATATCTGTTTGTGTCGGCTGCCTATCTTATATCAAATGATTTCAGGGGGAAGATCGTCAAAAAGGTTGTATATTTTGGCGTTGTGCTCATCCTGTTGTCCATGGTATTTCAGGCTATATATTCATCGACCTTTGAGTCGGTCAAGGTTCTGTACATGGATGGGTATAAGGACAGATCGGGCGGAGGAGTTATATGCGGAGGAATATTCTTTGCGATAAGGACACTGCTTGGAGTTCCGGGTGCGTGCATAGTAATATTTATAGCTGCGGTTATCATGTTCATTCTCATAACGGAGATATCAGTTATAGACGAGATCAAACTTTTCATAGCATCTATCCGTGAGCGCAGAGAAAGTGATGATGACGAACAGTATGAAGATGAGGAGTATCAAAGTGACAGATATGACGATGGTTATTACTCACATGATGTAAATGATACTCCGGTTCGCAGAGTGAGACCATCGATGGCAAATCTCAATGTGTACAGCAGCGATAAGTCCAAGGATGACAGAGCTTCCGACAGGACTGCTGCAACGCAGGTCAAGCCAAGGAAGACTAAGATACAGAAGGATGTAGAGAGGGAGCCTGCCAGGGATTTCTTTGCCATGGAGGATGTCCACGAGCTCACTCCTGGAGATGGCGCTGTGGATATGTCCTATGATGAATTTAACAATGACATAGAGAAGATCGTCATGACCGACAGAGAGGAGATCGTCAATCCAGTTCAGATAGACAGAGAGGATCCTGTGCATAAACCGGTGCGGAAGCCTGCACCTGTGAAGAGAAGAAAGCCAGTGGTCGTAACTCCTGAAGAACCAAAGCTGGCTGCTGTGGACACTGATATGGAGGATGCAGAGATACTTTCATTTACTGATGATGCGGAGGATGTCCTTGCGGGAGCGGTAAATGGCAATATGCATCCAGAGAGTGTGTCAGATTACAATCCGCTCTACGACTCTGCATTTGCGGAGGAGGAGAAGACGGATACCGCGGCTCAAAGCAAAAAGAAGCCGGCGGTACAGACTGAGAGCTCAAAGCAGTATCAGGAGGGAAGAAAATATAAATTCCCAACGGCAGATCTGCTGTCCCAGCCTAAAAAGACGAACAATTCCAACAGGGATGCCCATGTCAGGGAGACAGCCATCAAGCTTAAGAATACCCTCGAGACATTTGGCGTCAATGTAACCATAACAAACTATAGCTGCGGTCCTGCTGTAACGAGATTTGAGATGCAGCCGGAGCAGGGTGTCAAGGTCAGCAAGATACTGAACCTTGCGGACGACATAAAGCTCAACCTTGCGGCTGCGGATATACGTATAGAGGCACCGATACCTGGCAAGGCAGCCATAGGAATAGAGGTCCCTAACAAGGAGAACTCAATTGTGGCGTTCCGGGAGCTTATAGAATCAGATAATTTCAAGAACCTCAAGTCCAAAGTGGCATTTGCGGTTGGTAAGGATATAAGTGGACAGGTCATCGCAACGGATATTGCCAAGATGCCGCATCTTCTGATCGCCGGAGCCACAGGTTCGGGTAAATCAGTGTGTATCAATACACTTATAATGAGTATACTGTACAAAGCCACACCGGAGGAGGTAAAGCTCATAATGATAGATCCTAAGATGGTTGAGCTTGCATGCTACAATGGCATACCACACCTTCTGATACCGGTCGTAACAGATCCAAAGAAGGCGGCAGGGGCACTCAACTGGGCTGTCATGGAGATGACAAGAAGATACCAGCTTTTTGCTGAGCACAGTGTACGTAATATACAGGGATATAATGACAAGGTTGAAAATGCCGTTATAGCGGGAGCTGATGGAGAAAAGCTGACCAAGATGCCACAGATAGTGGTCATAGTGGATGAGCTTGCAGATCTTATGATGGTTGCACACGGCGAAGTCGAGGATGCTATAGTGAGACTTTCACAGCTTGCCAGAGCAGCGGGTATACATCTTGTCATAGCAACACAGAGACCGTCGGTTGATGTCATAACAGGTCTCATAAAGGCAAATGTTCCATCGAGAATAGCATTTGCAGTTTCGTCGGGAGTTGATTCCAGAACCATACTTGATATGGTAGGAGCAGAGAAACTTCTTGGAAAGGGAGATATGCTGTTCTATCCGACAGGCTATCCTAAGCCGGTCAGAGTACAGGGCGCATTTGTGTCGGATGATGAGGTTACAGCGGTTGTTGATTTCCTCAAGAAGAACAATGGCGTGGGAACATATGATGAGGAGATATCCAAATCAATATCCGGAAATGGTGGATCAGGCGCCACAGCGATAGGTGGGGCTTCAGCCAGTGATAAGGATGAATATTTCGTGGAAGCGGGAAGATTCATTATAGAGAAAGAAAAAGCTTCTATAGGTATGCTTCAGAGAACGTTCAAGATAGGCTTTAACAGAGCCGCAAGGATCATGGATCAGTTGATGGCCGCGGGAGTAGTTGGCCCGGAGGAGGGCACAAAGGCCAGAAAGATCCTGATGACTCAGGAACAGTTTGATGAATATATAGACACTAATTTATAAAAAGCGGAGGATAAGAGCTATGATGACAGACATTGAAATTGCACAGAAGGCTGAGATGAAGCACATAAGGGAGGTTGCTGCAAAGCTCGGAATATCAGAGGATGACCTCGATCTCTATGGAAAGTATAAGGCAAAGCTCTCAGATGAGCTTATAAAGAAGGTTGAGGGCAACGAGAACGGAAAGCTTATCCTCGTTACAGCCATCAATCCAACACCTGCAGGAGAGGGAAAGACGACAATCACTGTAGGACTTGGTGAGGCTATGGGACAGCTTGGAAAGAAGGCGGTTATCGCACTTCGTGAGCCATCACTTGGACCATGTTTTGGAATCAAGGGTGGTGCAGCCGGCGGCGGATATGCACAGGTAGTACCTATGGAGGATCTCAACCTCCACTTTACAGGAGATTTTCATGCTATAACATCTGCAAACAATCTCCTTGCAGCCATGATGGATAACCATATCCATCAGGGAAATGCACTGAGAATAGATGTGAACAGAATAGTGTTCAAGAGATGTATGGATATGAACGACAGAGTTCTCAGACACACAGTTGTCGGACTTGGAAAGCGTGTCGACGGAGTGCCTAGAGAGGACGGATTTGTCATCACAGTTGCATCGGAGATCATGGCTATTCTCTGTCTTGCAAGTGACATGAAGGATCTTCAGGAGAGACTTGGCAGAATAATCGTTGCATACAACATGGACAATGAGCCTGTGACAGCGGCTGATCTCAAGGCTGTAGGAGCTATGGCAGCGCTCTTAAAGGATGCCATCAAGCCAAACCTTATCCAGACACTTGAGCATACACCGGCAATCGTACACGGCGGACCATTTGCAAATATAGCACATGGATGTAACAGTGTAATGGCTACAAAGACAGCATTAAAGCTTGCAGATTATGTAATAACAGAGGCAGGATTTGGCGCAGATCTCGGAGCTGAGAAGTTCTTCGATATCAAGTGCCGTATGAACAACCTTAAGCCGGATGCGGTGGTTCTGGTTGCTACAGTAAGAGCCCTCAAGTACAATGGCGGAGTTGCAAAGGCAGATCTCGGAGAGGAGAATCTTGACGCGCTTAAGGCTGGTATAGTAAACCTTGAGAAGCATATTGAGAATCTTCAGAAGTATGGTGTTCCTGTTGTTGTAACTCTGAATAGATTTGTCACAGACAGTCAGGCAGAGCTTGACTTTGTCAAGAAGTTCTGCGAGGACAGAGATTGCGATTTTGCTCTTGCAAATGTATGGGAGCAGGGAGGCAAGGGTGGTATAGACCTTGCAAATGCAGTGCTCAACACGCTGGAGAACAAGAAGAGCAACTTCAAGGTGCTCTACGATGACAGCCTGTCAATAAAGGATAAGATAAATTGTATCGTTACAGAGATATATGGCGCGGATGGTGTTACATACAGCGCAGAGGCCAGCAAGGCCATCGCCAAGATCGAGGAGATGGGATTTGGTAACTTCCCTGTATGTATGGCAAAGAACCAGTATTCTCTGTCAGATGATCCAAAGAAGCTTGGAAGACCTACAGGATTCGATATAAATATCCGTGAGGTTTATGTCAGTGCAGGAGCAGGATTTGTGGTAGCGATTACCGGAACTATCATGACCATGCCTGGACTTCCAAAATCCCCTGCGGCAGAAAGGATTTATGTTGATGATGACGGCAAGATCGTCGGATTATTCTAGGAGGACAAATAAATGTATAAGCTTATAGATGGTAAGGTTATATCAAAACAGATAAAGGATGAGCTCAAGGAGAAGGTTGCGGGACTCAAGGCAGAGGGCGTAGAGATATGCCTTGCTGTCATTCAGGTCGGAAATGATCCTGCATCGTCAGTATATGTTGGAAATAAGAAGAAGGCATGTGAGTATATAGGAATAGGTTCACTGTCATATGAGCTCCCAGAGGAGACAACTGAGGAGGAGCTTCTTGCACTTATAGAGAAGCTCAACTCTGACGACAAGGTGAACGGAATACTTGTACAGCTCCCGCTTCCAAAGCATATAGATGAGGATAAGGTCATAAAGACCATATCTCCAAAGAAGGATGTGGACGGCTTCCATCCGATGAGTGTTGGTGCACTCAGCATAGGACAGCCGGGCTTTGTGTCGTGTACACCAGCCGGAGTTATCCAGCTCATCAAGAGATCAGGAATAGAGATAGAGGGTAAGGAGTGCGTGGTACTCGGCAGAAGCAATATAGTAGGCAAGCCTATGAGCATGCTGCTGCTCCGTGAGAACGGAACCGTAACCGTGTGCCATTCCAGAACAAAGAATCTCAAGGAAGTGTGCAGACGTGCTGATATACTCGTGGTGGCAATAGGAAAGCCAGAAATGATCGATGCATCTTACATCAAGGAAGGCGCAACAGTTATAGATGTGGGAATCCACAGGGATGAGAATAATAAGCTCTGCGGTGATGTGGATTTTGAATCAGCCAAGGAGGTTGCCGGAGCGATAACTCCTGTACCTGGCGGAGTCGGCCCTATGACCATAGCCATGCTCATGTCAAACTGTGTAGAATCAATAAATATAAACTAAGAACAAGTGCAAAATTATTGGAGAACAGATGAAAGTATTACTCATATCACTAGGCTGTGATAAAAATCTGGTGGACAGCGAGGTCATGCTCGGTTTGCTGAACAAAGCCGGCCACCAGCTTACAAATGATGAGACAGAGGCAGATGTAGTAGTTGTAAATACCTGTGCGTTCATCAGCGATGCGAAAGAGGAAAGCATCAACACCATCATCGAGATGGGAGAACTGAAGAAAACCGGAAAACTAAAAAAGCTTATCGTTGCGGGATGTCTGTCCCAGAGATACAAGGACGAGATAATGAAGGAACTTCCGGAGATCGATGTCATTATTGGTGCGACCAATTACGATAAGATAGTTGAGGCAATAGGAACCGACGAGGAGTCGATCGTAGATGATATAAATTATACTCCAAGGCCGATTGCCGAGAGAATAGTAACGACAAATGCGTCGATGGCGTATTTTAAGATCGCAGAAGGTTGTAATAAACTGTGCACTTATTGTATAATACCTCACATACGAGGCAGATACAGAAGCATGCCGATGGACAGCCTGATCGCATCCGCTGAAAAGCTTGCGTCTGATGGTATAAAGGAGCTTGTCCTTGTGGCACAGGAGACTACGCTGTACGGAGTTGATCTGTATGGTGAGAAGAAGCTTCCAGAGCTTCTCACAAAACTCAGTGAGATAGAAGGCATAGAGTGGATAAGACTTCTGTACTGTTATCCGGAGGAGATAACAGATGAACTAATAGAGGTTATGGCCACGAATCCGAAGATCTGCCATTATGTCGATATACCTATCCAGCATTCTGAGAATGCGATACTTAAGAGAATGGGCAGACGGACCAGCAGAGAGGACATTGTGGAGCTTGTCGGCAGACTGAGGACAGCCATGCCGGATATAGCCATCAGAACCACGCTCATATCTGGTTTCCCAGGTGAGACACAGGAACTGCACGATGGTCTGGTCGACTTTGTTGACGAGTGCGAGTTTGACAGGCTTGGAGTATTCACTTATTCGCCTGAGGAGGGCACTCCGGCTGCGGAGTACGAGGATCAGGTGGATGGAGAGCTGGCTGTAAAGTGGCGCGATGAGATTATGGAGCTTCAGCAGGAGATTTCCTATGAGAAGAACCAGCAGATGATCGGAAGCACCCAGAAGGTTCTCATTGAGGGATATCTGGTCGACGATGATGTATATGTGGGAAGAACCTACAGAGATGCTCCGGGGGTTGACGGAATAGTGTTCGTCAGCGCACCATATGAATTGATATCCGGTTCATTTGTGGATGTGAAGATAACCGAGGCAAATGAATATGACTTGACAGGAGTGATAGTAGAATGAATTTACCAAACAAATTGACAATACTAAGAGCTATAATGATTCCATTCTTTCTCGTGTTTTTATATATGTCACCGGGATGGTCGAAGTGGGTGGCACTTGGAATATTCATAGCCGCATCACTTACAGATATGATTGACGGAAAGATTGCAAGAAAATACAATCTGGTCACCAATTTTGGAAAATTCATGGATCCTCTGGCAGATAAGCTGCTGGTATGTTCGGCACTCATAGCACTGTCGGATCTGAACAGGATCCCAGCATGGATCGTTATAGTGATCATAGCGCGTGATTTCATAATAAGCGGATTCAGACTTATTGCGGCAGAAAAGGGAATTGTTATTGCTGCCGGATGGTGGGGAAAGATCAAGACAACGGTTCAGATGATCATGGTAGGATTTCTGATAGCTGATCTCAAGGTGTTCTACATCTTTGATCAGGTGCTCATCTACCTTGCACTTGCACTGACACTTATATCTCTTGGAGATTATCTGTATCACAACAGAGAAGTTCTCAAGGACTAAAACAGTAAAAAATAAAACAGATTTTATAATTCAACGGGGAATTTGGGGTATACTTTTGTTTGAGGGTATATTTTACACAGATTCCCTGTTTTATTTTGAAAAAAAATCGCTTACAACGCCGATAAACCTTTGGTGGTTTTTTCGATTTTACTTGAAATATGACGACAAAGGCTTTACAATTATACTCGGCGAAAATTGGACTATATATAGTCCTAAAATAAATTAAACGGAGGGCTAAAAATGAGCAACACACCAAGCTTGTCAGCAAGTGACAGAATTTCAATGTTACTTGATGACTCAAGTTTTGTTGAAATCGGCGCATATGTAACTGCTAGAAATACAGATTTCAACATTCAGGACAAGGATACTCCAAAAGACGGCGTAATAACCGGTTATGGAGTGATCGATGGCAATTTAGTTTATGTTTACAGCCAGGATGCAAAGGTGCTCGGCGGTTCTATAGGCGAGATGCATGCCAAGAAGATCGCAAACCTTTACGACATGGCAATGAAGATGGGTGCACCTGTTATCGGGCTGATCGATTGTGCCGGACTCAGACTTCAGGAGGCTACAGATGCTCTTAATGCATTTGGAGAGGTATTCATGAAGCAGACTCTTGCATCAGGTGTAATACCACAGATCACAGCTATATTTGGTACATGCGGTGGTGGTGCAGCACTTATACCTAATCTCACAGACGTAACATTCATGACTAAGGAAGGAGCTAAGCTCTTTGTTAACAGTCCAAATGCTCTGGATGAGAACCGTGCAGAGAAGCTTGACACTGCAGCAGCAGATTATGTTGCAGAGAACACAGCAAATGTTGACGCAGTATACGACACAGAGGCAGAGCTTCTCGGTGCAGTGAGAACTATGGTAGGTCTTCTTCCATCAAACAATGAGGATGATGGCGACTGCGCAGTATGTGAGGATGATGTGAACAGAATCATTCCAGATCTTGCTACAAAGGCAGGGGATGTGAAGGCTGTTATAGCAGATATCACTGATGATGAGTTTGTATTCGAGCTCAAGAAGGATTTTGCAGATGACGTTGTTACTGCATTTATCAGACTTAACGGTGAGACAGTCGGTGTTGTCGGAAACCAGAAGGATGTCATGACAACAGCCGGTGCATATAAGGCAGAGGATTTCGTAAAGCTTTGTGATTCATTCAATATCCCAGTTGTCACACTTGTAAACATCAAGGGATTTGCAGCAACTGTAAAGGAAGAGAAGACTATCTCAAAGGCTGTTGCAAAGCTTACTTACGCTTATGCCAACGCAACAGTGCCAAAGGTAACTGTTATGCTTGACAAGGCATATGGTACAGCCTACACAGTTATGTGTTCAAAGGCTATCGGAGCTGATGTTGTATTTGCTTGGCCTAAGTCAGTTATCGGAACAATGGATCCAGAGATGGCTGTAAAGATCATGTATGAAGATGAGATCGCAGCAGCCGGTGACAAGCTTGCTTATATCAAGGAGAAGAAGGCTGAGTACACAGATGCTCTTTCAGGTGCCGTATCTGCAGCGAGAAGAGGCTACGTGGATGATATCATCGAGCCTGATGCAACAAGAAAGAGAGTTATAGCAGCACTCGATATGCTTTTTTCTAAGAGTGAGGACAGACCATTCAAGAAGCATGGAACAATATAAAGGAGTGACAACTTAATGGAAAAGATAATAAAGAAAAAGTTATTATTGATAGTTTCTATGTTAGCTGTTACATTTGCACTTGCCGGATGTTCGTCTTCAGACAAGAAAGTAGAATTTGACTATGACGGAAACACATTGGTTCAGATAGCAGAAACACAGGCTACGAATTACATGCAGGTTGCGCAGGTTGAAGATGTATATAATTTCTATGTGGATGAAGAGGCAAATGGCGGTCAGGTAGATGAAACGACTGCTGATGCATTAAAGGTTTTTTCAACGATTGAGTCTGACTATGGTAAATTCCAGCAGTTTAAGCCGGTCAATCTCGAAGATGAAGATGATAAAACAATACAAGAAGTTGATGACAAGGTTGTTGTTACATTATATGCAGAATGTGCAGAAAAAGAAGCTATAGTAAAGGCAACATTTGTAGACAATTCGGTAACTTACAATTTCCAGAAGTATTCAGTGATGGCTCAGAATCAGTATTCAGAAGAAGAGGCTGATCAGATGCTTGCATCAAATGGTGTTTATCCATACAAGATTTCCGAATTTGAAGTTGCTGCTAATCAGACACTTAAGGACAAGATGAAGGATGCGGGAGCAAATACCCTCATAGGTATGGGTATCGTGTTTATAGCACTTATCTTCATATCATTCATAATTTCACTTCTCAAGTATGTTCCGGCTCTTTTGGACAAGGAGACAAGAGAGAAGAGAAAGGCTGAGAAGGCAAAGAAGGCTCTTGGAAGCGTTGCAACATTAAATGTTGACAAGGAGGATGAGACTCCTGCAGGAAACGCACCTGCTCCGGCTGGAATAGTAGACATTGTCAACACAGCGACCGGTGAGAGCGTTATGAACGACTCAGAGCTTGTTGCGGTTATATCAGCAGCGGTTATGGCGGCACAGGGCGGAAAGACAAGAGTTCGTGTAAACTATCCAAGTAACGATAAGTTGGTTGTAAGACCAAGAAAAAAGAATAAGAGATAATTATAGGAGGATAATTGTTATGAAGAATTATAGAATCACAGTTAATGGCACATCATACGATGTATCAGTTGAAGAATTATCAGGTGGCGCAGCTCCAGTAGCAGCACCTGTAGCAGCAGCTCCAGTGGCAGCACCTGCACCAGCAGCAGCTCCTGCAGCTCCAGCACCAGCAGCAGGCGGCGCAGGAAGCGTTAAGGTTTCATCACCTATGCCTGGTAAGATCCTTGCAGTAAAGGCTAATGTTGGCGATTCAGTAAAGAAGGGTCAGGTAATCCTTATCCTTGAGGCTATGAAGATGGAAAACGAAGTTGTTGCTCCAGAAGATGGTACAATCGCAAGCATAGACGTTACAGTAGGCGCTAGTGTTGAGTCAGGCGATACACTTGCAACACTCAACTAATTGCTTGAATTAGAATAAATCTTATAGGAGGAAACAACTAAATGGGCAGCACAATAGTTGACGTTTTGACAAATTTAGCTAATCAGACCGGTTTTGCAAGTCTTGACTGGAAGAACTACGTTATGATCCTTATAGCGTTTGTATTCATGTACCTTGCAATCGGAAAGGGCTTTGAGCCACTTCTTCTTGTCCCTATCTCATTTGGTATGTTTCTTGTAAACATGTTCCCAGATATTATGGCAGAGGGCGGCTTGTTACATTATTTTTACCTGCTTGATGAGTGGAGTATCTTACCTTCGCTTATATTCATGGGTGTAGGTGCCATGACAGACTTTGGTCCGCTTATTGCAAATCCAAAGAGCTTCCTGCTTGGCGCTGCAGCTCAGTTCGGTATTTATGCAGCTTACTTCCTTGCATTCCTTATGGGATTCAATGGTAAAGAGGCTGCAGCTATATCAATCATCGGTGGTGCTGATGGTCCTACATCTATCTACCTTGCCGGTAAGCTCGGTATGGGTGGAACACTTCTCGGACCTATAGCAGTTGCGGCATATTCATATATGTCACTGGTTCCAGTTATCCAGCCACCTATCATGAAGGCTCTCACAACAAAGAAGGAGAGACTTGTTAGAATGCCACAGCTCAGACCTGTAACCAAGATCGAGAAGATTCTCTTCCCTATCATTGTTACACTTGTGGTAGTTCTTATACTTCCAACAACAGCTCCACTTGTAGGTATGCTGATGCTTGGTAACCTCTTCAGGGAGTGCGGCGTTGTAAAGCAGCTCACAGAGACAGCTTCAAACGCTCTTATGTATATCGTTGTTATCTTACTTGGTACTTCAGTAGGTGCATCTACAAGTGCAGAGGCATTCCTTAAGATGAGTACACTTAAGATAGTATTCCTTGGTCTTGTCGCATTCGCATTTGGTACAGCAGCCGGAGTTCTCTTCGGTAAGCTCATGTGTTGGGCGACAAAGGGTAAGGTTAATCCGCTTATCGGTTCAGCTGGTGTATCAGCCGTTCCAATGGCAGCCAGAGTTTCACAGAAGGTTGGATCACAGTATGATCCTACAAACTTCCTTCTGATGAACGCTATGGGACCAAACGTTGCAGGTGTTATCGGTACAGCCGTAGCTGCAGGTACATTCCTTGCAATATTTGGAATTTAATCAGAATTTATATAATTATAGGAGGACGATAAAATGGCAGATAAGAAACCGATAAAGATTACGGAAACTGTACTGCGTGATGCGCATCAGTCACTTATAGCTACTCGTATGACAACCGAGCAGATGCTTCCTATCATCGACAAGATGGATAAGGTTGGTTATCATTCAGTAGAGTGCTGGGGCGGTGCAACATTTGATGCATCACTCAGATTCCTTAAGGAGGATCCATGGGAGAGACTCAGAAAGCTCAGAGATGGATTCAAGAATACAAAGCTGCAGATGCTCTTCAGAGGACAGAATATCCTCGGATACCGTCATTATGCAGATGATGTTGTAGAGTATTTCGTACAGAAGTCAATCGCAAATGGTATTGATATCATCAGAATATTTGACTGTCTGAACGATCTTAGAAACCTTCAGACATCAGTTAAGGCTTGTAACAAAGAGGGTGGACATGCCCAGGTAGCTCTTTCATATACACTCGGTGATGCATATACTCTGGATTACTGGAAGGATATGGCAAAGAGAATCGAGGATATGGGAGCAGATTCAATCTGTATCAAGGATATGGCTGGACTTCTTGTTCCAAATAAGGCTACAGAGCTTGTACAGGCACTCAAGGATGGTTCAAGCCTTCCAATTCAGCTTCATACACATTACACATCAGGTGTAGCTTCAATGACATATCTCAAGGCTGTAGAGGCTGGATGTGATGTCATCGATACAGCAATCTCACCTCTTGCGCTTGGTACATCACAGCCTGCAACAGAGGTTATGGCCAAGACATTTGAGGGAACAGAGTTTGATCCAGGTCTGGATCAGAAGCTTCTGGCTGAGATAGCAGACTACTTCAGACCACTCAGAGAAGAGTGGATCGCAAGTGGTCTCTTAAATCCAAAGGTTCTTGGCGTTAACGTTAAGACACTTCTCTACCAGGTACCTGGTGGAATGCTTTCAAACCTCGTATCACAGCTCAAGGAGATGGGTGCTGAGGATAAGTTCGAGGCAGTTCTTGAGGAGGTTCCAAGAGTTCGTAAGGACTATGGTGAGCCACCACTTGTTACTCCTTCAAGCCAGATCGTTGGCACGCAGGCAGTTCTCAACGTCGTAACAGGCGAGAGATACAAGATGTGTACAAAGGAGTCAAAGGCACTTGTACGTGGCGAGTATGGTCAGTCAGTAAAGCCTGTTGATCCAGAGGTTAAGAAGAAGGTTATCGGCGATGAGAAGCAGATCACATGCCGTCCAGCAGATCTTCTTGAGAACGAGCTCGACAAGATTGAGAAGGAGATGATCCAGTACAAGAAGCAGGATGAGGATGTACTCACATATGCACTGTTCCCACAGGTTGCAACTGACTTCTTCAAGTACAGAGAGGCTCAGGATAAGAAGGTCGATGTCACACTTGCTGACAAGGACAGCACAGCTTATCCAGTTTAATAACTGAATTCATAAGGTCAGATATATAAATGATCATAAAAAGGGACGGAGCTCCGCGAGCGGAGTCTCTGTCCTTTTGTTTAATATATGGAGATAATATGACAGGAAAAATAGTGGTTATAGGAGCAGGAGCTGCAGGGGTAATGGCTGCACTGACAGCGGCACAGAAGAATAAGGTCATTCTCATTGAAAAGAATGACAGGATCGGAAAAAAGTTATTTATAACAGGTAAGGGACGTTGTAATGTGACAAATGCATGTGACGCTGACGGATTTTTTAATTCAGTGGTCACAAACAGCAAGTTTATGTACAGCTCCTTTTATACATTTGACAACAATATGATAATGGACTATCTGGAGAAGGCCGGATGTCCGCTCAAGATAGAACGCGGAGGAAGAGTGTTCCCGACAAGCGATCATTCTTCAGACGTTATAGGAGCATTCAAAACTCTTATAAACAGAAATAAAAATATAAGTCTGTATTTGAATACGAAGGTTACAGGAATCAATATAGAGGATGGCAGGATAAAGAGTGTTGACGTATCAGGAGATAACGGCGGGACAGGCAATGACAGGATATACTGTGATGCTGTTATAATTTGTACCGGCGGAAGATCGTATCCACTCACGGGATCTACCGGAGACGGATACAGACTGGCAGAACATATGGGTCATACGATAAAGCCGTTAAGTCCATCACTGGTTCCGTTTGAGATAGAAGAGAAATGCTGCTCCATGATGATGGGACTGTCGCTTAAAAACGTGGCACTTCACATAAGCAGTGGAAAGAAGAAAATATTTGACGAACAGGGGGAGATGCTGTTTACCCACTTTGGCATAAGTGGGCCGCTGGTGATCAAGGCCTCCGCATATATACACAGGTATATTGGAAAAGATATAGACATGTACATAGATCTGAAGCCGGCTATGGACAGAGATATGCTTGATGCCAGACTCCTCAAGGATTTCAAGAAATATGCAAACAAAGACTTCAAGAATTCTCTTGGAGATCTGCTTCCGATCAAGATGATAGATGTGGTTGTGGAGAGATCCGGTATCGATCCGTATAAGAAGGTCAACTCAGTGACCAGGGAAGAAAGACAGAGACTTATAGATGTGCTGAAGGAATTCAGACTTACATTTGTGGGGCTTCGGGGATATGATGAGGCTATAATCACAAGAGGCGGAGTGAGCGTAAAAGAGGTAAATCCTTCCACCATGGAGTCTAAGCTTGTGGGGGGCGTGTATTTTGCCGGAGAACTGCTGGATATCGATGCGCTGACAGGTGGATTTAACCTGCAGGTGGCGTGGTCGACTGGATATCTGGCTGGACTTTCTGCTTCCGAGAGTTTACAATAGGCGTGGACGACAGTCAATTTAATTACAGGGAGACGAAGATATGAATATAGCAATAGATGGACCTGCAGGTGCAGGCAAAAGCACGATAGCAAAAAAGGCGGCAGGCGAGCTTGGTTTTATATATGTGGATACAGGTGCCATGTACAGGGCGGTGGCTGTATATCTCACAGAAAGCGATATATCTGCCAGCGATGAAGACCTGGTGGAGAAAAGCATAGCGGACATTTCCGTGGAGATAAAATATGAGGATGGAGCACAGCAGGTCTACCTTAACGGCGAGAATGTAACAGGAAAGCTGAGAACTGAGGCTGCCGGTAATATGGCTTCAAAGGCATCTGCACTTCCATGCGTCAGGGAAAAGCTTTTGTCACTCCAGCGGGATCTCGCTGCTTCAAATGATGTTGTCATGGATGGAAGGGATATAGGAACAAATATACTTCCTTCAGCAGAGCTCAAGGTATACCTTACCGCCTCTTCGGCAGTGAGGGCCAAAAGAAGATATGACGAGCTTGTCGCAAAGGGCGCTGAGAATATTGATATAGAGAAGATAGAGCAGGATATAATCCAGAGGGATAAGCAGGATATGGAGAGAAAAACAGCTCCTTTAAAGAGGGCTGATGACGCGGTTCTTATCGACAGCTCAGATATGACGATAGAGCAGGTTACAGACACTATAGTCGGACTTGCAAGAGAGAGAATGTAATACAGGTGGTTTAGATATGGAGATATTACTTGCAAAGAGTGCCGGATTCTGCTTTGGCGTTCAGCGTGCGGTGGATACAGCATACGAACATGCTGACGAGGAAAATGTGTATACTTATGGTCAGATAATACACAATGAAGAGGTGGTTGGTGACCTTACAAAGCACGGAGTGCAGGTGATCGACAGTGATGACGAATTGCTTGAGATAAAAGACAGCAAGGTCATAATCAGATCCCATGGCGCTGAGAAAAGGATATATGACATTCTGGAGGCTGGTGGGAATACGGTGATAGATGCGACCTGTCCATTTGTCAAGAAGATACACAACATAGTGCGCGAGGAAGGACAGAAAGGAAATACAGTCGTCATCATAGGCGACTCAAGCCATCCCGAGGTGAAAGGAATCGTGGGCTGGTGTGTAGAGCCTCCGGTAGTCATAGGTTCCGAGGAGGAGGCTGAGGCTTTTGTAAGAAAATGTATTGACGGAGAGGTCAAAACAGCGGATAATATATCGATAGTTAGTCAGACAACTTTTAATTACAGAAAATTTAATTATATTGTTGATATTATTCGAAATAAATTGTATAATGTTACTGCTTATAAGACTATCTGTAATGCTACGTCTGTGCGTCAAAGGGAGGCGCAGGAGATTGCATCAAAGGTAGATGCCATGATTGTTATAGGTGGTCGGAACAGCTCTAATACTCAGAAGTTATATGAGATTAGTAAAAAAGAATGTGAGAATACTTACTATATACAGACACTCGTTGATTTGGATTTGACTACTTTTGAATCCGTTAGTAGGGTAGGTATTACAGCTGGGGCATCTACCCCAAACAAAATTATTAAGGAGGTTCATGGTAGGATGGACGAGATGAATTTTGAAGAATTATTAAAGAATGATGAGAGCAGAGTCTCAATCAAGACAGGAGAGATAGTAGAAGGTAGAGTTATCGATGTTAAGCCTGATGAGATTCTGGTAGACATCAGCTACAAGTCAGATGGTATTATTCCTAGAAGCGAGTATACCAACACACCTAATGCAGATCTGACAGAGCTTGTACATGTTGATGATCCGATAACAGCCAAGGTTGTTAAGACAAACGATGGCGAGGGATCAGTTCTTCTCTCATACAAGAGAGTTGCTGCAGAGAAGGCTAATGAGAAGCTTGAGGCTGCTCTTGAGTCAGGAGAGATCCTTACAGGTAAGGTTGTTCAGGTTGTAAGCGGTGGACTTAACGTTATGTACGATGAGACAAGAGTATTTATCCCTGCTAGTCTTGTTTCAGATACATACGAGAAGAATCTTGACAAGTACCTTGATCAGGATATCGAGTTTGTACTCACAGAGTACCAGCCAAAGAAGAGAAGAATAATTGGTAACAGAAAGCAGATCGTTGCAGCAAGAAAGGCAGAGGCTGCAAAGGCTCTGTTTGATAGAATAGAAGTTGGAATGATAGTTGAGGGTGTTGTAAAGAACGTTACAAGCTTCGGTGCATTCATAGATCTCGGTGGAGCAGACGGACTTCTTCACATCTCAGAGATGTCATGGGGAAGAGTTGACGATCCTAAGTCAGTTCTCAAGGTTGGTGATACTGTTAAGGCATTCATCAAGAACATTGACGGCGAGAAGATCGCTCTCAGCCTTAAGTTTGATGATACAAACCCATGGCTTAACGCAGCAGAGAAGTATGCTCCTGGAACAGTAGTTACAGGTAAGGTAGCAAGAATGGCTGATTTCGGTGCATTTATCGAGCTTGAGCCAGGTGTTGACGCACTTCTCCATGTATCACAGATCTCATATGAGCATGTTAACAAGCCAGAGGATGTATACAAGGTAGGCGATGAGGTTGAGGCAGTTGTTGTTGAGTGCAATGCAGAAGACAAGAAGATCAGTCTCAGCGTAAAGGAATTACTTCCAGCTCCAGAGTATACAGATGATGTAGCAGAGGACACAGAGGAGTAATCTGATATATAGACAGTTAAGAAAACCGTAGTCGATAATGACTACGGTTTTTTTATGCCAGAATATTTATATCAGAATAGTTTGTTCAGGACTGCAAGGATATAGGCGTGGGATTGCTCACATTTTTCGTGTAATTCGGTGCTGTCCGAAAGAAAACGGTTTCCTTTAAGATCTGTATCATAGAATATCTCTCCGTGAAATCCTGGTGGACAGGGTATGAAGCTGCCGGTCTTGGTGGTGAAAGCATTGTCCTTTGTCGCTTTTTCCTTGTGGGCATCGTCCACATAAGCCGCCATTGATTTGTGTATGGCCATGTGCTCCATAGGTAGATAGTAATAATTTTTGTAGTCCTTGAAGAAGTATTTCATTTCGGTGTCCCGGGTCTTTGGAACGACCACATGCATATGTGTGTTACATGCATTTACAAGAATTCCATTCAGGGATTCCGTTATGCGGCATGGAAGCTTTGGAATGGAACAGTTGTATGTTATTGAATCGATGGTATCGGATATATCATCTATCTGAAAGTCATCAGGAATATGAGGGATATTCACAAATTCAGATATAGATATAAGCCCTCTTATATCGTCATGGTTATGGGTGAGCATATCGTCAAGCAGAGATTCGTCGTGAGAATTCAGATAATGCTTGTAGGCGGATATAAGATCGCCTCCTGATATAAAAGTATTTCTCTGGAAGTCAATCAGATGCTCTATGTCAAACTGTTTAGCCGAGTCCAGACGCAGAAGCTTTTTGTATTTTCTGGTTGTTCTATATATATCCACGCTCTGTATATTGTCAAGCGTAGAGTCCACGTCGAATTGCTCCATCTTTTTCAGCAAGTAGGGGATGTCAAAGGTATCGCCGTTGTATGACACCAGTATTTTGTGATTCTTTAGGATCTGTTCAAAATGGGACAGCATTTCAGGCTCTGAAGTTCCGTTGTCATTGAATATCAACTGGGTGCGAAATGCACTGTCTGAGAAATATGAACATCCGATCAGATAGAGATCCGAACGTTTGGCGCTGAGGCCGGTTGTTTCTATATCAAAATAGAGTATATCCGACAGCTCGTCCGATATGTGAGCTGTATCTACATTTATGTCTTCAGTATATTCAAAAATTTTCATAATGGCTCCTTTTGGTTCCTTGCGTAAGGTACATTATAGAACATGCATTGTTCTGCAATATATATAGTAGCTGTCGTTTTTCAAAAAAGCAAACATATATTCACAATTGATAAATAATATGATATAATTACGAAGATTTAGTGTCGGTTTCTATGCGATTTTGAGATACCGTCATATATTACAGGACAGGAAGAGTTAACGGATGATTTCATATATTCGAGGAGCACTTGAAATAAAGGGTGACAATTATATAGTGATCGAGTGTGGTGGAATAGGGTATCAGCTCATGGTATCCGGAAAGTTTATGGAGAAGCTTCCACCGGTACATTCAGAGATAAAAGTAAGCACATACATGTATATACGCGAGGATGAGATATGTCTGTTTGGCTTTGAGAACGCAGATGAACTCAATGTGTTCAAGATACTGCTGGGAGTGAGCGGTGTGGGGCCAAAGGTTGCCATGTCTCTTCTGTCAACACTCACCGTGAACGAGCTCAGGCTTGCGGTCATATCTGAGGATGTAGAGGCCATATCAAAGGCTAATGGAATCGGGGCAAAGGGCGCTTCGAGGATCATTCTGGAGCTCAAGGATAAGCTGAGCATGGAGGATATGATAGATGCAGCATACAATGATTCGGTTGCTGTGCAGAACGCTGCAGGCGATGTGAGAACAAATGTCATATCGGCTCTCACAGCACTTGGATATTCAGGTGTTGAGGCGGGACGTGCTGTTTCGCGCGTAGATGGTTCAGCGGATATGGATGAGGAGCAGCTCCTTAAGGCGGCACTCAGATTTATGATATAGATTATTGATCAGATAGGTAGAAAAAAATGGGCAGAATTATTTCAACAGAAAGCTTGGACATAGAAGAACAGAAAAGTGAATATAATCTCAGACCTCAGTATCTGTCGGAGTATATTGGACAGAAAAAGGTCAAGGATAATCTGCACATATTCATAGAGGCGGCGAAGAAGAGAAATGAGCCACTGGATCATCTGCTTCTGTATGGACCGCCGGGACTTGGTAAGACGACGCTGTCGACCATTGTGGCAAATGAGATGGGGGTAAATATCAAGATCACCTCGGGACCTGCCATAGAAAAGCCCGGTGAGCTTGCCGCGATACTCAACAATCTGTCGGACAACGACATTTTGTTTATCGATGAGATACACAGACTCAGCACACAGGTTGAGGAGGTGCTCTATCCGGCTATGGAGGATTACGCAATAGATGTTGTGATAGGCAAGGGCGCAGGTGCAAGGTCGATCAGACTTGATCTGCCAAGATTTACACTGATAGGTGCAACGACGAGGGTCGGAATGTTGTCGGCTCCCCTAAGGGACAGATTTGGAATGGTGGACAAGCTGGAATTTTATACCCATGACGATCTGAGAGAGATAGTGATGAGGTCAGCGGAGGTTCTTGGAGTTGACATAGACGAGGAGGGTGCACTTGAGATCGCAAGAAGATCAAGAGGTACACCGAGACTTGCGAACAGACTTCTCAAGCGCTGCAGGGATTATGCTGAGGTGTGTCATGACGGCCATATAGATCACGATGTTGCTAAGGCCGCTCTGGACAAGCTTCAGGTCGATTCCATGGGACTGGACGTGAATGATAGAAATATATTAATGACAATGATAGAGAAATTTGCAGGAGGGCCTGTCGGTCTGGATACACTGGCGGCTGCCGTTGGTGAGGATCCGGGCACGATAGAGGATGTGTATGAACCGTATTTCATAATGAATGGATTCATAAACAGAACTCCCCGGGGAAGAGTTGTCACTGATCTATGTTACAGACATTTTGGACTGGATGCATTTATAAAGGATAAGTAAAGGAGAATGGGATATGGCACAGAAGAATGATATCAAGGTGGTAATCAACAATAAAGTATATACATTGAGCGGCCAGGAGAGCGAGGACTATCTCCAGAATGTGGCGACATATATCAATGGCAAGATAGCAGAATGTCAGTCATCTGAGGCGTACAGGAGATTTAACGCAGAGTATCAGAATGTTCTGCTTGCACTGAATATAGCCGATGACTACTTTAAGGCAAAGGATCAGGTCAATCAGATGCTCACCGAGGATGACGACAAGGATAAGCAGATATATGATCTGAGACATGAGGTTATCGAGGTGCAGATAAAGTATGAGTCTGCACAGAAGATGATAGAGGAATACAAAGAGAAGATAAGTGAACTTCAGAGACAGATCATAAAACTTGAAGCGGAGAAAAATGTTAAATAAGACTGAAATTTTGGCACCGGCGGGCAATACGGAGGCGGTGAGAGCTGCAGTCAATGCATATGCAGACGCGGTATATCTTGGAGGCAGTATGTTCAGTGCCCGGGCATTTGCCGGTAATTTTGATGAAAAAGAATTGCTTGATACCATAGACTATTGTCACAGATTCGGAGTGAAGGTCTATATGGCAATCAACACACTGCTTAAGAATGAAGAGATACAAAGGCTCCCATCATATGTGGAGCCTTATTACAGGCAGGGCGTGGATGGGATAATTGTACAGGATATGGGAGTTGTCTCCGTTCTGGGCAAGTCGTTTCCAGACCTTCCACTGCACGGAAGTACACAGCTCAGCGTGTCCAGTTCACAGGGCGCTGCGTTTCTGAAAAGCATAGGCATGACCAGATTTGTGCCATCGAGAGAATTGTCATTGTCAGAAATCACAGAGATCAAGAAAAATGTTGATATAGAGGTGGAGACATTTGTCCACGGAGCGATGTGTTACAGCTATTCCGGAAGGTGCCTGATGAGCAGCTTTGCCGGGGGAAGAAGCGGTAACAGGGGAAGGTGTGCCCAGCCGTGCAGAAAGCAGTATGCCTCAAATGATGTAAATGAGTATATGCTCAGCCTGAAGGATATGTGCATGTTGAAGAGTCTGAGCAGGCTCATAGATGCGGGAATTGATTCTTTCAAGATAGAGGGAAGAATGAAAAAGCCAGAGTATGTGGCTGCAACCGTGACTGCGTACCGTGAGGTCAGAGATGCTTATCTGGCGGGCGAATCAGTGGAGAAACTGGCAGAGGAGCAGGAGAAGAAGCTTCTCGACATATATAACAGGGGCGGATTCTACTCAGGTTATTATTACACATCCAATGGCAAAAAGATGCTTGCGAACAGCAGACCGAACCACACAGGAATTAAGGTTGGGCGTGTGAATGCAGTAGAAAAGCCATATGTGGATATAAAACTTGACGAGAATGTATCCGCAGGCGATGTCCTTGAGATAAGAGGCAGAAATGGTGATGTGGAGCTCACATGCAATGTGGCGGCAAAAGCGGGAAAGAATGTCAGACTTAAGGCGAAGTCATTCAGGAGCATTGCAAAGTTCAATGATGTATACCGTACAAGAAACGGTAAGCTTCTGGAAGATATACAGAATCATATAATAAATGCCGACAGGAAGATAGAGCTCGTTGCACATGTCAGTGCGTATGCGGATCAGCCATTAGAGCTTAAGCTTTCAACTGTAGAAGGAAAGTGTTCTGTCTCAGTCGAGGGGCCTGTGTGTACACAGGCACTTAACAAGCCTGTCACAGAGTCACAGATAGTTGACAAGATCAAAAAGACAGGCGGTACAGATTATGTGCTCGGGGATATAACTGCTGATGTATCTGACAACCTGTTTGTACAGATAAGCGCAGTGAACAACCTGAGGCGGGAGGCGCTTGAACAGCTTGGACTGCAGATCTCACAGAGTTACAGGCGGGATGGCGGTGCAGTAAGAACTGGCCTGCCTGGCGCTGAAAGCCCTCTTGAAAATGTGAAAAACAACACTGTTCACGGTGTTGCAGTTGGAGTGTCGGACGCTGACCATGTAAATATTGTTAAGAATTATAAATGGGTCAGCAATGTAATAGTAGATTATAATGTCAGAAAATATGCAGATGAATTGAAGCAGGCCGGATTCAGAGTGATCCTTGCTCTGCCTGAGGTATTGCGGCAGAGAGAGCTTGACAGATATTCAGGCCTTTCCGGTGAACTTGGTTCATTTGACGGTGTGATGATCAGAAATTATGACGAGCTGGGAATTCTAAAGAAGTTGGACTATAAGGGACTCGTGATCGCAGATGCCAGTCTCTATGCGTATAATGATAATGCGTTTGATTTCTATAGAGAGAATATGGGTGATGTGTGCTTTATGTGCTCAAACGAGCTCACACTTGATGAGATACATGGTCTTTCATATGATACACTCATAAAGCTCTATGGTCATCAGAAGGTTATGATCACTGCAAACTGTATAGCAGGCAATTACATGAACGGCTGTGCCTCAAGGAAGATGTCTCGGAATGTCCTGACGGATGACAGGGGAAACAGATTCTATGTCAGAAATGACTGTGCGCACTGCTATAACATTATATATAATGGTGTTCCTACAAATATGATAGACAGACTGGCTGAAACCGGTATTTCAGATAAAGACTGTTATATTGAATTTACAATTGAGGATACTAATAAAGTAAAGGATATAATGGACAGTCTGGAGCTTGCCCTGTCAGGGGAAAAAGCAGTATCCATGTCTGTAGATCAGTATACCAGGGGACATTATTACAAAGGAATCGATTAAGACTTTTTGATAAAGGTGGAAACATGATAACAATAGTAACGGAGATAGCGAAGTATTTGATCATATTTTTTATGGTTTTATACACCGTAAAATGCTTTACGGTTTTAAAGCCTGTGCCTGCCGATAAGAAACGGCGGGCGCTTAATGTGCAGATATTTTATGTGTTCATGATACATTTTCTTTGCTATCTGACATTATATCTGCATTATGAGAAGAAGAGCATACTTATATTTTATCTGCTACAGATGATAGTATCCATAACATATATGGTTTCATATCATGCCATTTATAAGGGCTCATCGAGACTTATAACGAACAATATGTCATTCCTTCTTCTCATAGGTTATGTCATGCTGACAAGACTTGATTTTGACCTGGCGAAGAAGCAGTTTATATTTGCCACGATCATGTTGGTAGTGACGGCATTTGTACCGTTGTTCGTGGTAAAGTTCCCGCAGATAAAGAAATGGAATATATTCTATGCGGTGTTTGGTATAGGCTTCCTGTGCACGGTGTTCATCCCGCATGTGGGAGTTGATAAATATGGTTCAAACAACTGGATAAGCATAGGCGGAATATCGATGCAGCCTATGGAGATCGTCAAGATCATATTCGTATTCTTCCTTGCCAGCTCATTTGAAAAGGCAAAGAACTTTAAGGATATGATGAAAACGATCTGTGTAGCAGGACTTTTCATGCTGGTTCTGGTGGCTGAGACGGATCTCGGTGGTGCGGTGATCTTCTTCATGGTATTTGTCATGATGCTGTACCTTGCCACTGGTAAGCACAGCATACTTATAGGCGGAGGCCTCGGAGGTTCGGTTCTTGCTGTGGTTGGATATATGCTTTTGAAGAATCATTTCAGCCATGTCACCATGAGAATCGATGCATGGCTTAACCCGATCGAATATATAGATGGAAGTGGATATCAGGTTGCACAGAGTCTGTTTGCGATAGGCTCGGGCGGATTCGAGGGAACGGGTCTGTGCCAGGGACTTCCGACATCGATACCGGTCGTGTCCAGTGATTTTATATTTGCTGCGATATGTGAGGAGCTTGGAGTTATATTTGGACTCTGCCTGCTTCTTATGTATCTGAGCTGCTTCATATATTTCATCAATATATCGATGAAGATAAGAGATGCTTTTTATAAGAATGTAGCCTTTGGTTTTACAATATGCTTCATATTCCAGATATTCCTGAACGTTGGCGGTGTTGTGAAGTTCATACCATCTACGGGTGTGACGCTGCCGCTTGTGAGCTATGGAGTGAGTTCGGTTGTCAGCACACTCATTATATTTGGAATAATTCAGGGTATATGTGTATTAGAGAACAGTGGAGTTGATAAAAATGTCAGACAGGAAAGTATCAGCAGGGAAGAGTGGCCAGAGACCCCAGTCGCGGTCAGGGGTCAGTCAAACAGCGGTGAAAAACAACGCAAACAGAAAAAGCCAGTCCAGCGCAAAGCAAAGACAGGATACGACAGGAAAGAGACGAACTCAGATGAATTCTGGGGAGAATAGTGACATTCTGGACAAGAAGACAAATGACAAAAAGAATGTGCCTGTTCTGGTTATAACATATTTTGTTGTCATAATCTTTATCTGTATGTTTGCATATATTATCGTGTTTATGGTGAGGGATTCAAGAACATTCATCGCCAATTCATACAATGGGAGACAGTCTCTCTATGCGGAGAAGATAAAGAAGGGAAGCATCATATCCAGCGATGGAAATGTCCTTGCGGAGACATTGACGGATGATGATGGAAATGAGTACAGAAATTATCCATATTCCAATGTGTTCGCACATGTTGTCGGATATGACAGCAACGGACAGGCGGGACTTGAGATGAGCTCCGCGTACTATCTCCTGACATCAAACCAGAACATAATCACGCAGACATACAACAAGCTCAGGAATGAGAAGAGTCTGGGAAACAATGTCATAAGTACACTGAATACCACGCTGCAGAGCACGGCTTACGATGCACTGGGATATAATGACGGCGCTGTTGTGGTTATGGAACCGGATACTGGAAAGATCCTTGCCATGGTCTCAAAGCCTGATTTTGATCCGAACTATATAGACAGTGTGATAGAGGATTCACAGGATTCTGACAGCTCTTATCTGTTGAATCGTGCAACACAGGGTCTGTATCCACCTGGTTCAACCTTCAAGGTACTCACGGCTCTGGAGTATATTCATGAGAACAGCAATTATCAGAAATATTCGTATGAGTGCGAGGGCGAGGATATATTTGACGGAGTACAGATACACTGCTCAGATTATGCGGTTCATGGAACTGTGGATCTGGCGGACTCACTGGCGAAATCTTGTAACACTTCATTTGCCAATATAGGAATGAAGCTCAACAAGCAGTCGTACAAGGATCTGTGTGAGAAGTTCCTGTTTAACAAGGATCTTCCTTATGACGGATATTACAGAAAATCAGTATTCGAGTTAAATGCAACCTCAGATGATTCGGAGATACCTCAGACAGCCATAGGACAGGGCGACACACTTATAACACCTCTGCATAGTGCCATGATCATGAGCACCATAGCAAACGGAGGAGTCATGATGTCCCCATATCTCATCGACAGGATAGAGACATGCGATGGCAATCTTGTAAAGACATTCAAGCCGAACACCTACGGTAAGATCATATCTGCATCTGACGCAAGACTTCTGAAGGATCTGATGCTTGGCGTAACATCATATGGTACGGCATCGGATGCATTTGCAGATTGCTCATATACCATAGCCGGAAAGACAGGTACTGCGGAGTTCAACGACAACATGGATTCACATTCGTGGTTTGTTGGATTCTCAAATGTTGATGATCCGGATATAGTCGTATGTGTCATAGTTGAGAATGCAAGCTCAACTGGAGCTTCAGCAAAGTATATTGCCAGACAGCTCTTTGACGCATACTATAATTATGTGAAATAATTGCACAAAATGATGCGTATGCCATTAATACGTGATCATATTTACTTTAAAAATAATTTGACATATGATATACTGACTTCAAGTTTTAATTACACACCCGGAAGAAACAGGAGGAATTGCAGTGATAGAAGCAACAAGCTGTGGAGGGGTGGTAATCTTCAGAGGAAAAGTATTGTTGTTGTATAAGAACTACAAGAACAAATACGAAGGATGGGTTCTCCCCAAGGGAACTGTTGAAAAGGGCGAGGAGCACGATGAGACCGCCTTGCGAGAAGTGAAAGAGGAGACAGGTGTAAGCGCATCTATAATCAAATACGTGGGAAAGAGCAATTACACTTTTAACACGGCATTTGATGTGGTAAATAAGGATGTTCATTGGTATCTCATGATGTCTGACAGCTATTACAGCAAGCCACAGAGAGAAGAGTATTTCGTGGATTCCGGTTACTACAAATACCATGAAGCCTACCACCTTCTGAAATTTCCTAACGAGAAGCAGATACTTGAACAGGCATATTCAGAGTATGTTGATCTTAAGAAAAAGAATCTGTGGGGAAACAAGAAGTATTATTAATCAACAAAAGGACTTCTGTATGCAGGTACAGAAGCCTTTTTAGTTTTCTTTTGAGGGTAAGACATGAACAGAAAGAATGCAGACAGATCAAAACAAAAGAAAAAGAGAACAGCAAAGGATATAGTTCTGGACATACTGTTGGTCGTTTTTTTACTTATAGCAGTTGGGAGCGGTGCGTATCTTGGAAGGTATTATTATATTGCGAAGAATGCGCAGAATAACTTCAATGATCTTAAAGGAATGCTCGATACCGATGGGGATGATACCGAAAAGGTTACGGTGGAGGTCTCGGATAAAAGTAAGGACAATGGCGAGAAGAAGATACTCAAGAAGTTCGAGAAGTTATACGAGAAGAACAGTGATATTGCAGGATGGCTCACGATCGATGGCACGACCATAGATTATCCGGTCATGTACACTCCCGATGACAACGATTATTATCTGCATCTGGACTTCGATAAGAACTGGAGTGATCCGGGTACACCGTTCATAGATATGAACTGCAGACCGTTTGATGACAGAACGGACAATGTTCTCATATACGGACATAACATGAAGTCGGGAATAATGTTCAGAGAGCTGCTTCAGTATGAGGACGAGAGCTTTTATAAGAAGCATAAGAATATCAAGTTTGACACGTTGTATGAGACCGGAACATACGAGGTCATCGGTGCATTCCGATCGGAGATATATCCTGACGATGACACGGAGCACTATCATTATTATGAGTTCTTTAACGCTGCGGATAAGGCGGAATTTGATGAATATATTGATTTTGTCAAGTCAAACACATCATATGACAGCGGTGTTACGGCTGAGTACGGTGATGAACTCATCACACTTTCAACATGCGCTTCACACACTGAGGATGGCAGATTTGTCGTGGTTGCGCGAAGGATAACAGGGGATGATAAGTAGTTGACACTAAATGGGGCATGTGTTAATATAACAAATGTCGCAAGCGCCGGCTTGTCGGAATTGGCAGACGAGGCAGACTCAAAATCTGTTGGTGGCAACATCGTGCGGGTTCAAGTCCAACAACGATACTCGCAAACCCTTATAGAAAGGAGCTTTGCACATCTGATTTTTAAAAGTAATCAAAAAGGTAATCAATAAGCAGGAATGACGGAACTGGTAGACGTAGCAGACTCAAAATCTGCCGTAGGCGACTACGTGTGGGTTCGAATCCCATTTCCTGCATTTAATTAAAATCGTAAAAAATGGGAGCACAGAAATTAATCTGTACTCCCATAAATTTTATCTAACTATAATATTTAACTCTTATATCCATATCCAATCATAGCTGTTGGATTGTATGTAATCTGAACGTTACATTTCAAATTACTCTTGATCTTATTTCTAACTTCTTCATCATCGCTCTGATAAGTATTAACTATTCTCGGCAAAATAAAATTACAATCCTTGCCTAACTCATGAACAGTCCTGCTACTGGTTACAAGCTGAGTATCACCCTTGACATATATTTTTTCATCAGCAATGCAATTTTGCACTGTGAATTCCCTATCAAGAGTATACGACTCAGTATTAGGATTATAGTAATATGTATCAAATTTCAAATTACCAGCTTCCTTGACTGTAATAACATAATCTGCATCAATATATCCATAAACATCAGAAGTAAATATAATATCACTTTCAAGAGCGTCTGATAGCTCTATATTGAACGATTTATCTTCCTGCAAGGCATAAGGTGTATTTGCTGTAAATGTCAAATTAAAGCCAATTATCGAGCTATTAAGCATTACTTGCTTACAAGTAAATGTTCCTACCCAATATATATTCTCAAAACCTATAACATCAAGCTTGAACTTCTTATTTCTCAAACTTAACCACTTCTGTATTTTTCTAGCTTGTTCAACGGACATTTCCATGTTCTCATAGTTTCCACAAGGATTCAAACATATCGAAAGTGGAAGAGTGAACGGTTCATCATAAGAGGTAGAGTATAAGTTGAATTTATTTGATCCCGATGATTTTTCTTGGTTAAGAGTTACGTCTGCACCAGATGATACTTCAACTGTTCCCGATGAACTGTCAAAATTACAACAGATACATTCAAAATCAGATAATTTCTTTCCATTAAATGTAAAATCTAATATATTCATAATTCACCTCCTATGCAATTCTCACTGCTTTAATATAACTTGATGTCATATTTATTCTTCCACCCGATGCCTGAAAAGCCTGTAAATTATATGTTGTCTGAGAAGTTGGCGAAATAATCCATTGACATTGAAGTGCAGAATTAATAGTTGCATTACTATCAACGGGAACAATTTGTTCTGAATAAGCCAAACCTGTTGAACCAGATGCAAATCTTATAGCACGTCTACCTCCTTTTGCATTGGCAAAATGTACGCTACCCATAATCACATAAGTACCTGCTGGTAAAGTAATATTTGCTCCCGTGTTAGCCCATACAGCATTAGATATTGCTTTATTATCAGTAAAAGAATTAACATATGTTTGCCCAATTGTATTACCATTATGGGTAATAGAACCATTTTTTTCAATTGAAAACAAAGAATCTCCACTTGAATTTTGAACTAAGACATAAGGTTTATCTTTTTCATTAACAATCATAATTCCAGCTTCTTTTGCGCCCATACTAATAGTATTGGAACTAGCTATTCTTGTATTTGAAATTTTCCAATTACCAAATTCTGTACTTCCACCGAAGAATGCATCCTTTGAACAATATATACCATATGAAGTATTGATCAAATTTGTATATTCTTCATCCGCAAGTTGTATATGATGACTTAATATATTTTGACTATAAATATAAAAACTATTGGTCGAACTTGTTGGATTATTAGAAATTAAGTGAGATTTGAACAAGATTAGTTTTTGATCTAAACTGGATACTTGAATCCCGTTATTATCTAATATTGTATATCCTGGCATACCAGAAGTAGATATACCTTGAAGATGTATTTGTCCTACTGGTTTTATTGCTATGGTTCTAACTGTTTCGCTATTTGATGTCAAATCTGAATATATAAAATCTTGATCACTTATTGTAAAACTAGAAGATCCTCCAGTAGTAACATTTTTCAAACCTATTGTATATAATGTTCCATCATATGTATTACTACCTTGAATATCATCAGAAGTAATAACCCATCCACCAATAGTGCCACCTGTGGCAGTGATGTTATCTGACGTTATTGTGCCAGTAATACTTGCATTAGTAGCTGTCAATGTGCCATCATGATCGACTCGAAATGGAGCAGATGATCCCGTACTATTTCCTGCCCAAAAAGCATAATCATGTCCACTAGCGCATCCAAGTCCAACATTAGTACCTTTAATATTATATTGAGATATAGTAAATCCACCAATTTTACCGTTTTCAGATGTCACAATACCGCTTATATTTGCATTGCTCGCATATAAATCGCCACTTGTAGTAACGCCAAATTTAGAACCAGCGGTGAAACACCAACCAGAAATAGCGGATGAGCCACCAACTGCTTTATTTTCTGTAGTTCCTGTTGACATTAATACTGATTTATCTGTACCCCAAGTTCCATTACTAAGATCATTTGTTCCAATTTTGAATCCACCAAGTTGTCCTGAGTTGCTTATAATAGTACCATTCAGATATACATTATCCGCATACAAACCATAACCAAAGCAATCATAAGTACCACATTTTAATCCATCAAGATAACCAAGTCTCACACTTGGGACAGTATATACTGTATCAGGATCAGAACTTGATTTACTACCCCAAATATCAAGGTATGGTGCAGCATTTGTACTGCCTGTAGCCGACATCCTAATACCTACAGGGGAATATACGTTCTCAGTAGTCGAGCCAATCTTTTTACCGTATCTCTGATAGAGCATGATATTAATCTCGTCAAATGAAGCATTGTTTTTTTCTGTAGAAAAATGATTGGCGATTGAAGAATCCACTACAACATCAATAGCCATTGTGTATTGGTCGGTATTTAATGTGTTAGTCATAGTACCATCACCTTTTATAACAATACCATCAATCTTGCTCTGAATCTTTATTTTTGAACCTTTTGCCCACTTAACACCTTGTATCGTATTCGATGTAATTGCTTTCTCATCTTTAATTGATATACTAATGGTCGTACTATCTATCTTTTTTACATTTACAACAGTTTTTGAGGCTTTCTGTATATATATAGTTGGTGATACACAAAATTCACCACCCAAGTCTTGAATAGTTCTGATTTCCTGCTGATAAGCTACGAGTTTTCCATTAACTGTTACATTGGTTGCTGTGATATTATTAGCAGCAAGAGAGTTATTGATTGTGACTGGAACGGTAAACTTGGCAGAAGATTGATTAAATAGCACCTTGTTACCAGCGTCTCCTACCTGAAATATCCCATCTGTTCGCACTGTGGTTTTCCCAAAATACACACCATTAGTCCATGCTAAAGTATCGTTTATACCAAGCCAACCATTGTTAGCATAATCTCTAATAACCACCTTACCATTAATAGATATCTTACCATTCGCTTGTGAATTACCTACATTCAATGTGCCAGTAGTGGTAGTATTACCATTAACAGTTAATCCACTTGTAATTATACTGTTTGCAGTAAAATCAGTAGTATTCAATGTCTTAACAGTTAATTCATTGCCCACACTTATATCATTACAAAAAAGCTTGCCAAGCAATCTACTAGATCCTGTGACAAGCAAATTTCCTAACTGAGCCAAGTAAAATCACTCCTTTCTGAGAGAGCGATATTACTCGCCCTCCGTTGTATTTTCATCTTCCTCATCATCTACCTTATCCATAAATGACAGCATTTCTATATCATCCATATTGAGTCCACAGTCATCAGGCAGAGTCTCGTACATTGAATCCATATCAAATGTAGTAATAGTTACCTGTGTCTTATCTCTAAGAACTTCCTGAAGCTTCTTATCGCACTCAGCTAACTCATTCTGATATTCCTCTCTGAACTCTTCCTTGACATTTACGTTCTTCTGACCGTTCTCTTCAACTTCCTCAGTTTTACCATCAGCAACATACTTGTCGCCAAGTGACTGCAAGAGATCTCTCTTCATCTCCATAAAACTCTCATAAGTCTTACCGATTTCCTTAATATTTGTTCTGAGAGCAAGCTGTACCTGAAATGGAAGAGAGTTGAACTTGTTTCTATCAGTCTGTCTACTCTGTGAATACCACTCAGCTACGTTGATGAGTTCAATATTGTAAAATTCCTTTGTTGTAATCTTCTTATTAAATGACATAATATTTTCTCCTTTTTCTCAACTAAAATTAGGGCATATAACAGCCCATTAACTTATTCTCCATACGGTCTGAATATATGTCCAAACACAACATAATAAGGTTTATTTTCATCATGAAGCACCTTATACTCAAACCAGTCCAATATAAAAATTGATATACATACAATCACAAACCAAGCACAACAAAAGAGGATATTAAGTTGATTATGTGCAAATGTTCCCCAAAGTCCTCTATAGTCCCATATGGTAAAATCTTGATTGAATGTAATACCAAATAAATATTCCAACATGATAGAAGTCAAACCACCAAACAGCACTTGCCATGCTAAATCCATATCATATGTGAACATATTGTTATACTGTGAAATGATAATTCCCACAATAAAAGCGAGCATGAACATCGTCCAATGTGTCCAACCTCGCCATAAAATCTCTAATCCGCAATATATAAAACCAGATACTATGCCAATGCTAGTTAGCTGTAGTATCTTCTGTAGTAGTTTCTGTATTTTCGCCATCTGAATCACCACTTTCTGATGTAGATGTGTCTGTATCAGGTGTATTATCTGATCCATCTGTAGTTCCTGAACCACCCATAAATCCAGCAATAAGCCCCTGTATAATCTCAAGAGTATTAGCTATAATCTCGTTATACTGCGCCTGATATGATTCATTAAGAGGTGTGTCATATGTATAAGACATAATGGTATCTCTATCTGTCTCTCCGTCTAACTGTACACGAAGTAAATTGCATTTAGTAGTTTCCTGAGTAATCTTTAACTGCATCTGAAGATAGAGTGATATAATTACTTTAGCAGGAAACATACGACATTCGTTACCATTTGAGTGATATGGAAGATATGCAACTGCTGGATTCTGCATTGCAGTCAAACAGAGAGAAGAGATATTATTCTGATCATGTTGTTCAAGACTGAATGTCTCTGTGCCCTTATCTGTTTCTATTTGTACACCCTTTGATATTTCTGCCGTACAGGTATTATTAAGAATGCCTTTCTTATATGTCTTGATCTCCTCGTCAGACATTGTATTAAAATCTATAACAGGATTAACAATATCCTGTAAACTCTGAACTTGTTCAGCAAGATTACTCTTTGTAAGCCTTACTGCCAAGCAATCTACAAACTGGTTCACATCTTCATTATACTGTGCCCCACAGTCTGTAATATCAGAGTATGTATCATATATTTCGTATAAGCCAACAGATATATCATTCTGAAATACCTGAATGGCTGTTATTTTCTTGAAATTTTCCTTAACTCCATGTAAGTAATCTGTCTGCAAATAGAGCACAGGATCATTCGCAAAATCCTGTGCGGAAAACTTCACAAGAGTATAAGTTTCTTTATTGTTTACTAGAACGTAACTTCGCATTTAACACTCCTTTCTACATAATAAAAGAGCCTACCGAAGTAGACTCTATGTGTGTTAATTACTTAATTTTAAATTTCCCATATTTCATTACAAACGACAAAATCATTCGCAATTCTGATTTTGATGTTATCATTGATTGCGTATTTTAATAAATTCTCATCTTCAACAACCGCATCTGTTTCATATATTTCAGTAGTAATTAGGTTTCCTTGCTTAGTTATATTACTCATTCTTCAATTACCTCACCAGCCAACATTAAGTTTCCATTATTATCCACTGAAGCAGAGGATTGATATAATTCAAGAATATCAGAATCGGAGAGGGCAGTAACATAGATGCGAAAATCTGAAAGCTTGCCATTAAAATATGGTGTAATACAATTGACACCAGAACTTTCACCACCTAAGAATAAATAGCTATATTTATTAAAATGTATTCCATAGCTTGTATAGGTTTTCTTTTCATATAACTTTCCATCAAGATAAATAGCATCTCCGACAGAAGCCTTATATACACATGTAATCATGTGCCAGCCTGATGCCATATCTAATAATTTAATGCCAGAATAACCACCTATTGTACTAGTATAATCATACTTTGATTTATCTGATGTAATATAAATGTTTAGTGCAAATTTAATTGAATTGTTGACTCCCTCTGTATTATATCCCCCACCTTCAGTACAGCTAAACAACCTAGCATTAAATTTAGTCCAATCGTCCATATACGCCCAACAGTTTATTGTAATTTCTTCTTGACCTTCAATCATAGTTGATGTACCACAATTTACATATTGCTTATTTCCATTAAACGCATAACTTCCTTTGTATCTAGGTGTATCACTTGACCAAGTAGGACATGTAGAATCTGTTACACTACCATTATTACAATAACCACTTGTATCGTAGATTACATTATCATAAAAAGAAGCATCGTCTTCAGGAGCTGGTGTCCAAGGCGTAGCAGTAGAAGATTTTTCGAGTTTTACATTCTTAAGCCGTGCTGTAAAACTCGCCTCAACATTTGCGTTTGAATTATAAAAAGATATAATACCCTGTTGTCCAACATTTGAAGATGCTTGTTGAGGAATAGTAACGGTTTGCTTTACATGATACCATTTATTTAATTCGCATCCGTTTTGCCCTACTACGGGTAAATTATGTTGAGTTACCCCTCTCCAAGCACCAGTGGCGGTTTCTCCACTTGGGGCATTAACATATCTTTGTCCCATCCAGAGTTCCCCCCTATTAGAACCTGTAGGAAAATTCCAAGCAGTGTACATTATGTCATACGACCATGTATATTTTTCACCAACTGGGTAATCTCTGCATTCATATACAAATCCGTCAAGTATAATACCTTTATATGTTTTTTTTGATTTTAAAGTGAACTCACCATATTCGTCTGTTACAGTTGGAAAATTTTTGAAAAAACCTGCTTTCACGTTTCCTTTGCCGTTTTTGATCAGATTCCTACCACCAATTTTTCCATCAACTTCTCCGAGAGGGTAGTGGCAGACTAATCCTTCTGATATTTCCTTGACTTGACGTGGGGAAAGACATGTATTGTAAATTCTGAAATCATTTAAATACCCCTCAAATAGATAAGTTTCAGAACTTCTTTTACCAATAAGAGCTGTTGTGCCTGATAAACCAGTTAAATTTTTAGGTTGTGATGTCGAGCATTTAACTCCATTTATATATATTGTTACAGTATTGTTTGAGCTTTGATATGTCATACAGCAATGAACCCATTCTGTCGTGTCACAAACATAAGTAAGATCAAGTGTATTACCAGTAATACTATAAATATCAAATTTGTTACCATAATGTCCAATAATTAAATTGCCACATTGATATACAACTCTAAATTTAGATAATATATTATTACTTATTTCTTTTATCCAATAACAACAAGAAAAATCTTTTCCCGATTCAATTCCAAAAGCGTTAGATAACTGTAAATATCCATTACCAACAAACGATCTACATTTACCGAGTTTTCCTTGGTCATATACAGAAGTTCCATAGTCTACTACATCCATATTTGTTAAACCATAATTTTTCGTTGTCCCATCTGTGAATGGCAACCATAAACATAACAATCTATCACACTCCTTTCTTTATAAAATAGGAGAGTAGTACCGTTCCCTACTCTCCTTAAAAATACATATATCATTAAGCAAAAACGAAGTTTAAGCACTGTAAATTGGCATCATACTCTAATGTACACTTATCACCAATCATTACTTTATCTGCGCTTATTTGCCCCTCAGAAGCGATTCCTCCCTTTACTTTCAGTGCGCCAGTGGTCTTACTGGTCGAAACTGTGGCAGATGAAATCGTTGTTTCCTTCGAGAAGGTTTTTGATCCTGATATAGTCTGTGTTGTATCTATTGTGACATATTTAGATGTAATTACATTTCCTGCACCATCTTGGGTTGCTTTGATAGCTGAAGCTACTGATTGAGATCCGATATTTGCAGACGTAATTATAGTATTACCATTATGAGTAAAACAACTATCTGAATTTTTAGTAGTAAAATTGATACCAAAATAATGAGATATATTTAACCTTTTATAACCATCACTCGCTTTATATGTACCAATTCCATACCAACTACATCCGGTGTCATTATTGTCAGTAGTCGAAGGAGTCCATTTAAGAATTTGGGACGCTGATGTAGTTATAGTTCCTGTCATACTTCCACCAATTAATTTTAAATAAGTAGAATTAATTGGATTGCCATCTGAATCCTGAGTGGCTTTAGTAGCAGAATCAGCAGAAGTAGCCTTCGTTGCAGTAGCAGCATTACCTGTAATGTCAATACCCCATGTGCCACTTGCTCCTGTACCGTCCTTTTTAGGAACATAATCAGTATAATTATTACTTGATAAAACGGTTTTCCATGAACCATATACACCTGCTTTTTGACCACGCATTTGTAATTCTGGATTATCACTAGCAGACATAAATAACTGACCATCATATCCTGCTGTATTGTCCCAATAGAAATGTAAAATATGTCCATCAGATTTTGGCTTATTTGCAGTCATTGAATTTGTTGCTTTAAATGTAGCTAATCCACCACTACCTGTAATGGCGATGTTAGCACTTGTAGGACGATCACTATACAAATTGGCTAATAAATTAGCCTTTAAAGCATTACCTCCAACACTATCACTCAGAGCATACTTTGTGCTTGAACTCAAAGCATCTGTAATACCATATCCATTCAGAGTAGTAGGATTTGTGCCAGCAGTCACATGACCATAAGTGTCAACAGTAACAGATTTATATGTACCAGCTTTCACGCCACTTGTATTATGAGTAATCGCAACTGTCTTATCATCACCTACTACGGCAGTCAATGCACCACTAGCAGTTACACCTGAGAAGTCGATTGTGCCTCCACTTGAAACCTTGATAGAATCCAGTTTACTACGTTCCTTTTCGGTCATAAGACCAAGACCAGTTGAACCTATTGCGGTCTGAAGATTAGCCTTTGTAATAGTAATCGCATTGCTTACACATGAATAGTCCATACCAGCAAGAGTCACCTTTGAAGCATAATTATGTGTATGACTTGATGAAGACGCTCCAATATCAGAGAGAGAAAATGATATATCTGATGTACCATCAAACGACTTCTTAGCTGAACCAATTGTGATATTTCTAGCAGTTGTCAACTTACTTGCCGATAAAACATTCTTTGTTGAGTCAGCCGTATTATCTACATTACTAAGACCAACTTTAGATTTCGACAACGCAGGAATATCAGCTTCAACAAGTGTTCTAAAAGATGCCTTTCCATCTACCCCATTAGGAGCTGCAAGTACAGTATTTTTTGTCCTGATATTTTGAGCACTATAAACATAAGTTCCCCAATCAGATATATTAGCCATAGTATGTGTGTGTGCAGATGGAGTAAACGTACTTGGTTTATCGGTGATTCCACTCCAAGGAACATTTGATGCAGTTCCTTTTAAATTACCAATCAACCCATTAGCAAACCTAGCAACGCCACTGACAAGAAGTGTTCCTGCTGTAAGATCATCAATGTCTACTGAACCACTAAATGACACGTTCTGACTAACCGAGTCAAAATCTTTTCTAAGGTATGTGTCTGAAATTGTATTGCCATTCCCATCCTGAGTTGCTTTTGTTGCGCTTGCTACATTAAGAGTAGACGGATTAACCCATGATGGAGCAGAAGTACCTCCACTCTGTAATATATAACCAGCAGTTCCAAGAGATAACTGCGACAATGTACCGCTTGCACTTGCATATATAATACCGTTAGCAGTCCAAGATGATTTGCCCGTACCGCCATAAGCAACACCAATAGTTCCAATTGTCAAATCAGCCGAGCCATTCCACGACTTTCCATTAACACTCAATGTATGAGTAAGCTGATTAGCCTTACTTGCTGTAGCAGTGAGAGTACCATTAACAGTTAAATTACCTGTGACTGTACCTCCTGTAAGTGGAAGATATGTACTACCTACAGCATCCTTACGAGCATATTTATCTGAAAGCTTTGTTCCGTTTTCATAAATAGTACCATCTTTATCTACCTTAAATAGATATTCCCAAGTAGACTGAGAAGAAGACGGATTTTTTACTCTACGAATATACAAGAATTTATTGTCCCATTCATTCTTAGAACCGAAGATAGGTTCAACCATACCCATATCATAGTATTTCTGTGTTTCTTTATCTAAGACATAGTTACCACCATTGATAGTTGTCCATCCCGATTGAATACCAAGACTACCATCTTGTGACATGAGATACCAATGACCAGCCGTAAGAGCAGCGTTGCCCTTAGAAATTAATGCACTATATTCTACACCATTCACAAGCGCATCATCTTTGTTTCTGATATTATCAAACTCAGCAGAGCCAATATACCAGTTATTATTGGCATCTCCAAAGTAACCTGCATCAGCATTTACCGTACCTTGATAAAAGGCATTACCAACTGAATCTAAATAGAATCCAGGTGTGTGAATTTCTCCATTAGACAAGTCAAGAAACGTACCAAATGCACTATATGTTCCATCGTTACCAGCAACATAATTGTTTGACTTTAATGCATCGGTCTTGAGTTTTCCACCTTCAATAATCGTTGCTGAACCATCAGGAGACTTAATCGTGAATTGCTTTGTGATTGCCGTAACAGCAGAATCAGTAAGAGTAAGAGAAGTAGAAGATGAACCTGATTTTACAAGCCATAAGAACTGATCAAGAGATTGTTGTGCCTTTGTTTCGGCTTCTGTAACAGAAGTTCTTACCTTGTTGACGTTATCTATTGTTTCATAAGTCTTTTTGACTGTTGACGTAATAGATTCAGCGGTTGATGTTATATTCGAATTAACTTTTGTAATTTCCTCAGTTAAAGTTTTGTTGGCAGAAGCAACAGCCTCATCTTTTGCGGTTGAGATATCAGAATCCACATCTTCAGGGGCTGGTGTCCAATCGGTTGCCTTATTGCCCTTTTCAAGTTTGAGATTTGCAATAATTACAGATTCCCCTGCTTTTAAGTTATTTTTAAAATATACCAATTGTTTGCTTTTATTTAATGCATCTTTCAAAGTTATATTTACAATATAATGGAAACCATATGTTTTTTTTATAACAGTTTCCTGTGCTGAAGCCATAATGCTATGAGTTGCATCACTATCCCATAAATTTGAAAAACCTACATTAACATTTCCAATCACATCATAAGACAATGTATAGATTGCACTTGGTTCTAACTTATCAAAATTCTCCAATAGACCATTGAACATAAACATTCTCCAAGAAGTAGTAGGAGTAGCACAACTCATTTTTACAGCATTTATACCATTCCAATTAACAGATTCACACGAATATGAACCGTTAGCATAAGCATTTGCCCATTTGGTTTTACCCTGATTTGTTTTTACAAGTAAATTTCTTCCACCAACTTGAATATTTTCAACTTCCTCTTTAGTAGAATAAGTCTTTGACACATCTAATGAAATTTTATCTGCACTTTCTTTTATAGCAGACTTCATCTGCTCAGTAGTTGAATATGATGTCAATTTCTTATCTGTATCAGCAATGGCATCAGACTTAGCTTGATTTGCTTTAGAAGTTGCATCAGATTTAGCTGATTCAAGTGTATTAGAACCAACACTATCCGCATAACTCTTGGATGTTGCTAAGTTTTCCTCGACAGTTTTCTTTGTAGAATATGTTTCTGAAACACTAAGAGTAATCTCATCAGCCTTTTCTTTAATAGCACTATTCATATCTTTTGTCGTTGAATAATTTGTCTTGAGATTATTGCTTAAATCTGTGACAGTAGCAGATTCAGCATAGGTGTCTTTTACCGTCTGTAAAATACCATTTTTTGTCTGTTCAATCTCCGAACTTGTATCAGACCATGTTTTGTAATCTGTCAACAATTTCTTATCTGTGGCGTTTGCTTTCGATACGGCATCAGCAGAATCAGATAAAGCTTTTGTTACATCTGTATCTGTAAGAATCTGCCATGAATATACTCCACTATCAACTCTGAATCTATATGCATGATTATTACCATCATAATATATATCTCCGATGTGGGTAGCTTTCTCGTCGTCAGACCATGTACTTGCAGGTTCATTCTTCAATGTAGGCACATCTGTACCACTCCATGTCTGAATATTCCCATCTATTTGACCTTGAATATTATTTAAATCTGTTTCATAAGTAGCATTACTAACATAAGTTTCAGCAACAGTCTGCTTAATTCCGTTGGCACTCTTTTCAATCTCAACCTTCATATCGGTTGTTTTAGCATAAGATTTAAGCTGATTTGCCGTGTTTGCATTTGCATTACTCTCTGCTTTATCAGCATATCCTTTGGCTGTCTCATTTGCAGATGAGAGAGTATTACTACCTACGCCATCAGCATAAGATTTTGCATCTGTAAGCTTCTGTGAACTATCAGATTTTGTCTCATAAGTTTCTGAAACAGTTTTAGTAATAGATGTAGTAATTGTTTCTGCTTTTTTGTCGATTTTATCATTTACAATTTCAGTGGTAGAATAATTAGTTGATAAATCTGTCTTCACATCATCAACTAAGCCTTTGGTTGTATCGGCAACAGACTTAGCACTATTTGCAATGCCTTTGGCACTATTAGAAATGTCAATAGCAGAAGAAGCATTTGCATTGGCACTATCGGCTTTTTCACTTGCTGAATTGGCAATCTTTGTGGCAGCGTCAGCTTTTGTAGAAGCATCCTGTGCAGTCTGGTCAGCAGAGTTGGCTGCACTCAATGCATTAGATGCATTTGTATTGGCAGTATTTGCTTTGTCTACTGCACTTGTTGCATTCTCACTTGCTTTATTAGCTGTCTGAGATGCACTATCAGCAGTTGATTTGGCTTCACTTGCAGTCGTGTTTGCACTATCTGCTGTAGATTTGGCTGAATCAGCCTGTTTTCTTGCGGCAGTAGAAATAGATAGAGCACTATTTAATCCATTAGACACGATAGGAGTAGTTGTTTCTTGTGTATTGTCGTCATAAACAACGAGTGTTCTTGTCCATATATATTTTCCCTCTGACCAAGCTGGTTCTTTATCCGACCAGCCTTCATTTGGTTGTAAAACGTTGCTATCAGAAATGGCATACTGAGGAGTAATAGATTTTACACCCTTACCCTTTACACCATTTTCACCTGGCTTACCATCTTGACCATTAGCACCTGAGATACAAATAGCTTTTGCTGTTTGAGAATTATCTGTTCCATCTTTGTAATATGTAATGACTTTCTGCCACACATATTTTCCGCTTATCCATGTAACACTATTTGTTGTCCATTCGCCACCAACTAACTCTGTAGCAGAATCAGATTGATAGAAATAGGTTGTTACATGATCCACACCTTTTTCGGCAAGTTCACGGATTTCATTCGTTTCAGTTACAAGATTATCTGTAACAGTCTTTACTTCATCTGCTGTTTTCTGAGCATTGTTAGCAGATGCTTGGGCTTGGTTAGCCGATTCTTGTGCTTTATCGGCTGCTTGTTGAGCAAGTGCTACTAACTTTTGAGCTGTATCAAGGTCAATAATAACCTCAGAGATAGTCTTTCCATCAGAGCCGACTTCTGTGCCTTTAATCTTCAGATATCCACCATCAATTGTAAGACCATTTTCGTCTATAACAATAGATTTATCTTCATTGTAGATTTGGAGTTCTTTACCTATTATAAGATTACCAACTACAGTCTTAGCAATGATGCCGTAGTCTTCAACAAGATTACCATTGATATCCCTGTATGTAAATCTACCAATACCCGTCTCAATTGATTGCCAACCATCCTTTGTAAAATACATTCCGTTGTTGACAAGTTTAAATTGTTTCAATGAAAACTCATCAAGTTGGTCATCATAACTACGACCAAGGATACCATTCTTATTGATAAGGATAGTTTGTTCTGAACTGTTTACAAACTGCGTATTATTGCCATTAATTCCATTATCTGACCAATCATTAACTGTATCAGTAGTTTTCTTTGATTTGTCAACTTGATCCTTAACGGAAGAGTATGATGTAGCCATAGACCTACTTGCATCAAGCACCGACTGCACATCAGAATATCCTGTGTGCACCTTTTCAACAGTTGAAAACTCTACAGGCATATCCTGAATAGAATCAAAATCCGTCTCATACGACATCAATCTGAGAGAATATACCTTATCATCTATTCCGACCTTGATAAAGTTACCAACTTCAAATTTGTCCTTGATTGGTTTAAATTCATCAAGTGCAAGAAGATTGCCCATTGTAGCACTAAGACTATATTGAAGATTACCAGCTTTGTACAACTCTTTCTGCGCAGCTTCAACTAACTCAGTTGCTCTTTTTATAAGAGTCACGTCGTCAAGCCCAGTAGAAGAATAGTTATCATTGCTATAATCATCCTCACGCCTGTATGAATACCATAACATGTAAAGATCTTCACCAAGATAATTTTCTAGGTCAAGTTCTGCTTTAACTGAATTGACAATATCTTGTATCTCACCTGTTGACTTTTCTGTATTGTATACAGCATTAACTGCTTCGATCTGGCTTTCTCTAGTTTTGATTTCATCCTGAATATCAACAATTCTGCCACTATAGAAATTCACATATTTATCCTTGAGTTCACTATTATTATACTGAACATCAACACTCTCATCTGTAAATCCATCAACTGCGATATCTCTGCAAGCCTCAAATTCCTTTTTGAGATTATTTAACTCGACAAGAGAATAGTAACCAAGTTGTTCCTTAAACTTATCCTCTGCAAGTTTAATACTTGTAATCTGCTTATCCTTGATTTCATCGGCACGATTAGTCATACGTGTAATTTTCTGTTCAATATATTTCTCTGTGGACTCAATTACATCAATTGTAATCTTGACTGATTTGGTAAGATACTGATTGTTCTCGTCCATTTGTGAATGACTTGTAAGGATGATAGTACCAGACCATGTTCTCTTGTCTGTTGAAGAATCATAATCAGACAGCGAGCTATCTGTTATATTCATATCATAATAAGATGCTGAGAAGAATGTTTTGACCAATGATTCTACAGAACCCTTAACTGCGCTCTGAGTGATAGTCTTGATTCCTGTAACAGCAATACCACCAAGATCTTTCAGTCCGTCCTGAATAGACGTAATACTATCATCTAGTCCCATACCATCAACATCAATTACTGGCATCATGGAATCGTTCAGGAAATAGTATACATCCATAGCAGAATACCATGCAGAAGTGAGTGCTGGATAACCAACAAGAGGAGATGTGAGAGTAGGATATTCGATCTTATCCTGATCATCTTTTGACATAGATGCGAATTTAGTGTTGATATAATTTATGACCTTGTTGTATTCAGCCACTCTATCTGCCTTAAAATTATATTCTCTTGTTGTATTGATTTCGTCATATAAAGTATTATAACTCCTAAGTTTACTCTGTAGCTCTGTTGGCATATCAGCTAAAGTTTCATTTGAGAAATAATAAATATACTGTGTGCCATTAGGATTTACATTAGCAATGGCAGCATTTATCGCATCATCTGCACCTGTAATATAGAAACAGTTTTTCAATGAATCACTGTTAGAATCAAGTGTAATCTGAGTTGTAAGATTAGTGCTATTGATGAGGATATTGGTATCTTCACCATATTTATTTGTTATATTATTAGAACCACATTCAGGACACTCATCCATATAGTCTCCCCTATAACCACAATTATTACATGTTGAATAGAGATCTAACACAGAGATGGTTCTATTTTCAGAATTAAACATGAAGGCACAGTGAAAATCATCTGCAATTGTATCTTTCAGAGCAGAGAGAATATCTGTTCCATCAAATGTAAATTCATGTACAGTTTTCAACTTCTTCAATGTATCTGCAACATATGAGATTGAATAGTGCGGAGCTTTTTCGAGAACACGATGTAAGAGTGAAGCATGTTTGAGAATTGATTTCTTTCTTACAATAACTGACTCCTCTGTTGGATAAGCTGTTTTATCTTTGAGATAGTCATACTTTGATTTTGTCCATATTTTTTGATTTTCTGCTGAATCATATTCCTCTGGATCACGATAAAGGATTGTTGGAAAATTCTCATCATACAGAAGATTTGTCATATCTGTTTCTGTATTTATCTGCACATTTCTGAGTGTGATCTGAGACAATTCTGCTTCACATAATGATGTACCAGTTATTGACTTAGATACGTCATTAGGATCTTCCTCACTTGTTGTTACTGATATTTCAAATCTTTCGTGTAACTGAGGAATGTATATAATCTTAAAATCCACCATAGAGTCCCATAGCGGATGTTTCTTTTCATTATTAAACTTATGTATTTTAAATGATACTTCGTTTGCATCATTAAAATTACTCTTGTATGTTAAACCAGAGACATTAGTAACCCCTCCATTACCAATCGTTTCAAAATTTTTGTGCTGTAATAGGAGAGTAGGAGTCTCTATCAAACCTTGGCTATTAAATAATATTTTCGCCATTTACAAAATGCCTCCTTATATATTTTTTAAATTTGTTTCTTGACTTCTAACATTTGTCTTTGTAATTCATATTTATCCTTGAGTAAATCATTGAGAAGTTTTCTATACTGCCCTTTGATTTCATTTACCTCAGAGATAGTCTGTTCCAATTCTTCACGAGTTCTGATTGTTTCTTCTATATTTGCAACGAGAACATCTACATTATTATCCTTGATATATTGCCTTAATTCAGCATTCTCGGCTCGTAAATCCTCAACATACTTCTGTTGTAAGAATCGCTTGATTGTCATGTTATCACCTCATTTTTAGTTAATTTTCGTCATTTTAGACCAAAGAAATAGGAGAGACCTGAAACAGTTTCAAAAATCTCTCCATATCTTTATAGTTATTCCGTTCTATCCAATTACCATCTCTTCACGCTCTGAGAGTTATATCCCTTACTGAGACTGCCAATGGTATCTTCCTTAATCATACTACGAACTCCACCTGTATTGTTTTTAATGACATCTTTTATTCCATTAGCAAGCTGTTTTGGATCTTGAACACCCTCAAGCTTAATATCACCAATAGAGATATTCACATCATTATCCACCTTATTATTTACAGGTACACTCGGCATACTGAACGCTGTACCAGTATACATATTCTTATATGCCATAGGATTTTTGGCAAATTCCATCAGAGTTTTAGCCTGTTCAGCAGTGAATATCATATCACCTTGTCCAACAGACTTCAGTACACCTTTCGATATATCATACTGTAACTCTGTACCATTTTCACCCAAGTTGGCAATCATGTCATAAGGAATACCGTCAGAACCCTTCTTGAATCCCTTAATACCTGACCTGTGAAGTGTCTGATAAAAAGCAGAATTTGTAGCAGATGAGAAGTTACTAAATCCAATCTTCTTGGCTAACTCCGTCCACTTAGATGTAGGAAGAATCTTCTTACCCCAATTGCGGTAGAGTACCTTATTCAGATTACCATACTTGCTAACATCCTGTTGAGCAACAACAATGTTCTTCTTCAAGAAGTCATTAACCCACTTTTTCTGTGAAGTTGATAATACTTTACCGACAGGAGCTGTGCTGTTTGTATTGGTTGTGGTATTATTGTATGCAGGAGAAATCTTATTGGTTGGATTATCAATTCGACTAATCAATTTATTGGCATCAATTTTCACATCTGTAGAAGATCCAGAAGATGATCCGCTATTAGAATTGTTCAGAATATTATTCTTAACTTTTTCTTTTGTCGCTTCATCTATCTTGTCCTGCTGTGTAGTTTCAGCGTCACGATCGTATTTAGCCCAAGCCCTCTCCATAAAACTCTGAATATCACTTACAACATTACCAGTGCTCTCAGATATTTTTCCATCAGCAGATACATTGTTGAATGAATCGGTTGCGACATACTGTATCTTTTCCATGAGACTTGTAATTGTCTCATTGTTCCAATGACTATCTATGTTATTTATGAGCTGGCTGAAATTGTCGTCCAGATTCTTGATTACATCCTGAATACTGTCATCCAAATCAGTCTGGAAGTCAGAGAGCATATCCTTCGTTGAAGATATAAGCTTATCATACTGTGTATCTTTGAGATCCTTTTCTGCATCCTTGAGAGACTGGTTAAGCTCCTGGGCTTTTGCTCTAGTCTCCTCTGATGTATCGCCAGAAATAGCAACCAACTGTTTACGAAGATCTGAGAGAGTCTTTGTCTTCTCAGAAATATTATTTGCATAATCATAGGCATCTTTTTCTGAATCCAGAAGGTCATTAAATTTATCAATAAGATCTGAGATGTGATTTTTTAAGGCATCGTAACCCGATTTCATCAAATCAATGGTCGCCCACTTTTCATCTTCAGCACCCTTTACACAATCCTGATAAGACTTGACCAATTTCTCTTTTTGGTCAATTAGCTTTTGATTGTATGGATCATTAGCCAACTTCTTGTTGATACTCTCAATCTCGGCATAATACGTTTCCGCATTTTTCTTATATGCTTCGTAGTTGGATATGTGAAGTCCAGCGACAGCATTACCCTCAGAGGTTAATCCACCAGTATCATCAGAAGTCAAATCTCTACGAGATAATTCATCAATAATGAAGTTATTCTCATCTATCAGGTTCTGAATCTTATTTGCCTGTTCATCAATTCTATCCCAATGTATTTGCATGATTTGATTATTATATTCAGCAAGCGATTTAGTTGCTTCGTCAATGGAATTGGTCACATCATCTATCTGTGATCTCATTTCATACCATTTTTCGCTCTTATAGGCAACATCACCATTCTTAACTGCATTATTCAATTCCTTGACGAGATCTGTACGTTTCTGAATCAAATTACTTCTACTTGACTCTTCATTCTTTGCTAATCTACTATACCAAGTAGCAGAAGCACCATTGCCACGTTCCTCAAGTATAGACATGTTATTATTCAGCTCAGTTGCAGTCTGGTCATACTGATGACGCTTATTATCATATTCAGTTGAGATATTAGAGAACTTCTGTGAAGCAATTTCTGCCCTCTGAGTAATCTGTGTCTGCTCATCAATTTCTGTCTGTGCTTTTGCCTGATTGTATGACTCCAACGCATTGTTGTAATCTATACAAGAATTAAAGAACCCAGAAGATATATAGCCCTTCTTGTAATACTCAGACAGTTTCGCAAGAGTAGAAACAGATATTATCTTACCACTCTTGGCTGACTTTCTGGCATCATTGATATACTTATTAACTGTATTTCTATTGGTCTTTGACAGACTGCTATATGACGCTCCCTTTGCAGACTTGGATATATTGCTCTTTGCAGTCGCCCTAGCCTTATTGTATTCATTCTGCTCATTCTTGTCACGAGTGACAATTGTAGAATATCCCGACTTCTGCTTGTCGAGATAGCTATTCTTATCCTTTGCCGAAACTGCATTAGATGACTTGGTACTATTTAAGTCCATAGCATCATTTGTAGCATCATCAAGATTTTTATACTTATCTGCTATATTGTTGTACTTTTCAGCATTATTTACAGCAAAAGTTGTAGTGTATTCTTCTCTAGCAGTCTGAAGGTTCTCAATGCTAAGATTATACATGTACAGTCTGTTATAAAGAGTAGAGTTCTTCTTTGCAACAATAGCAAGTAATGAATCTGGAATAGTAACACGCTTCTTAATATAACCCTTGATAGAATTAAGTGTAGCATTGTACTTTGTATTCTTCTTAATCTTGCCCTTATTTAAAGCGGATGTAGCACTCTTAGCAAATCTATTGACATTACTATTAGCTGACTTAGCAGCCGTGTAATATGCACTGTTCTTTGTATTTAGGACAGAATTGTTATATCCAAGCGATGAGTTCTTGGCTGTAGCCGTATTTTGTACACCACCTGTGGCAATAGTCTGCTTTGTCTCGGCGATAGACACTGTAGTATCTCTCTGTGCATCAGATACCTTTTTGAGATCTTCAGCGTATGTCCTGAGAGAGTCATGAAGTGTCTGCATAGCAGTAGTGCAGTCTTTCGCCTTATCTATCCAATCTTTATAGGTCGATATAACTGTCTGAATATCAGAGCTGTATCTTGAAATATTGATCGAACCATCCGCAACACGAGTCTTAATCTCTTTGGCAAGTTTCTTGTTTATTGCACCAAGACTGATTGCTTTGTTGAGATAATTATTTGCCGTATTAAGATACTTATCTCTACCTTTCTGCTCTGTATACATCTTTGTGTATGTATTACCCACAGCAGACATATAATTAGCTGTAGCAGAAGAGTATCGCTTATCATTTAGTTTTGATTCCGCTTTGGATATATTGGAGTCGATTTTCTTTTGGAGTCTGTCTAGGCGAACTTCAATCCAATCGAAGAATTTAGATGCATAATCGGAAAGTTTATCGAATGGTGTTTTCTTGGTAGATGATGAACTACCTGTACCTGATGTACCTGTGCCAGTTGTACCACCTGAAGGAGTAGTTGTCACATTAACGTGACTTCCTCCACCAATCAATGCCTTGATTCTTCTTGATATCATTGCCGTTTCTGCTGCTACTGCATCTGATGGTTCTCCATTTGTAAAACCTTTTTTCAATTGGGCAAGTCTGTTTAATAATGCACCTAATTCTGAACCAGCGGTGGCAAGATCGGCAAGGTTTTGAATATCACCCGCAGTTGATAGAGTAGTACCATTTGCTATAGCCTTTTTAACAGCAAGTACAGAAAGAGCATTAGCACTATTACCCGACTGAACTGCTTCATTAGCAAGTGCCCCAATCTCATTTGCTGTGGCATTGGCAAGAAAATCACTGTAATTTGCAGCAGTTATTTTTTGTCCGTTATATTCAAGACTAGCATTAGTGCATTCTTGTAATCCCTCTGCCTGTTGAGCATGTAAATAAGTTAATCGCTGTTCCACAACAGCGTCAGCGTTAGAAACACCCATACTTGTCATCTGAGTTCTAAAATACTCAGCCGTTGAATCATCAAGTTGGCAAATTACTTCATTACTATTGACATACTCTGTTGCAAGGTTATTTGCCGCTGTCTGACAATCTTCCATAGATGACTTTGCATCACCAAGAAGAGTAGTAAACTCTTTCCATGAATTAAGTCCTTTAATAGTTGCATCAAATCCAGCAAAATCATCGGCAGTCGCAAATCCATCGGTCTGTTTAGAACCGAGAGCATCCGTAATCGACTGGATATTCTTGCGCATCGCACTAACTTGGGAATTCTTATCTGATAGCTGATTTATTTGATTAACAGCTTGACCAGCAGATATACCAAGATTATCAAAGTAATTTTCTGCACCATCTACTTTTTTAAATGTATCAATAGTAAGCTCACCTTTATCAGCAAGATCAGTCAGAGATTTATAAAGTGCCTTTACAGCCTTGTCTTCTTCATCTGTACTGCTATCTGTTGATTCAGATAAGGTCTTCAAGTCATTCCATGCAGTTGAAAATGACTCGGCAGCCTGTTCCTGATGAATTTTCCACTTTAACATAGCTTCATCAGCATTAGTTATTCCATCTGTAACTTGATTAAATTCATCAAGTAATTCCTGATTGTCGCTTATACCATTTTCATCAAGGAAATTTTTGATTTTGTTTTGTTCGTTATTACCATATTGAGACTCTACTTTTCTTTCGTCTCTTTGAGCAATTTGAACGCCGCCATATTTACCTGACATATGCATAAGCTTACTTATGTCTTCTGAATCAGAATTAAAACCAGCTATGATGCCATGAATATAAGACTGTCCAACTTTCTTACCTTGGGCATCGTATATTTCGGCATTTTTATCACCTTGCTTATCAAGTTCAAGGATATGGTCAATTGACAAATCACCATCTTTTTTCGCTTCGTCCAAAATGCCATAGATATATTCTTCGGCAGTTTTTTGACCAAGAAATTCAAAAGTGCCATCATCATTATCGACAACATGAGAGAAAGCGAGAGAGGAGATTCCATCATATCCTTCGATATGATCCATCATATCACCGAATACAGTGTCAATATTAGATTCACCTTTTTCAGCACTTTCCTTAAGCTGATCGTAATATGAATCAATGAAATTACCATCGTCATCATAATATTTAATATCAGATAATTGATCCTTCCATTTCTCAATATTATCAAGATTCCAGTCAATAATCTGACGGTTATCCATATCTACATTGCCATACTTAGATTGAATAGTGCCATCTTTTATTTGGTCGGAATAAGAGTCAATACCCCAATCATGAATCTTATCATATTCTTCCTGAACAGCAGCTTTAGCTTCTGCGACATCTTGGCTAGTAACCGATTCATTTGTTGGAAAACGATTGAGAGTTTTCTTATATGTGTCAGCTAATTTTTGAGCGTCTTGAGCATTTTGATTATCTGCTCCTGCAAGAGCATACATTTGATCACAAAATGCCGATGCAGCAGATTGACCATCAGAAAGAAACATATTGGTTTTTTCAAGAGCAGCATTCAAATTCTTATATGATTGAATAGTAGACTCGTCAAGTGTACCTTCTTTAGCCATTTCAACAAGCTCGTCTTTAGTTTTTTCTACTCCATCAGAACTGAACACGCTATTTACTTGCATTTCGTTCCATGTATTAGGGTCTAATTCTTTATAAACTAATTCAATAGCATTAGAAATAGCGGTATAAGAATCTACCACTTTTTTTTGATCTGCTGTCAAAGAATCATATGGAAGATTTTCCAAAGTAGCATAGTAATCTGACATTGCACTTTGTTGCTCTTGAAGATCTTTTGTAGTTGAGAAAATAGTCTCTTTGCCTTCTTCTAAAGAAGTTTTGAACCAATCAATGTTATCAGCATCTTTATTAACATAAGCTTGTGATAGAAGTTTCTCATACTGTTTGTAAGCAGCAATTAATGCAGGAATATTATTGGTGTCTTGTACTAAAATATCATTATTCATGCTTGCATCAGCAGCATTTTGATATTCCTCGATAGCCGCTTCAGAAAAATCATATTTGCCAAATTGCTTTTCGTATGTCTTTGCTGCTTCATATGCACTTTCTTTTTTTTCTTTTTCTTCGTCTTTTTCGGCAAGATCTTTCTGGATTCGTAATTGTTCTGTAATTTTTTCAAGTTCTTTTAATTGCCCTTTTTCAGCATAAGTCAACTTGTCCTTTTTCAACAAGTCATCCATGGCTTGTTCCTGGTTAGTTAATTCTGTTGTAATATTTTCTAATTCTGTTTTTGCATCATTATATGCAGATACAGAATCTTCCATCTTTTCTTTTTGTTCTTCAACAGATATAGTTAATGCGTCATAAGCCTTGACCGCTGCAAAAACTCCTGCAACTATTAATGTTAGCCATCCCACAGGAGTTGTTGTCATCCAAGTCCACATTGCAGAGATATTTGCTTTAATTGCTGTAGTAAAAGCACCTGTAGCCAAAGTAGCTCCACTTTCACTTGCAGTCAACGCAATATTAGTTGCTGTTATTTCACCGTTTGCAACAGCTTGAGCGTTTTGTGTAACAATTTTTTCAAGAGCACTTTTAGCTTGAGCATCTGTAGCAGCTTTTTCTGCTAATTCTGAAACAGTTAAAGTATCTGTGGCAGTTGTAAGTCCCCAACTGGCTAATGTTTCTGCCGAAATATTAGCTGTTTTCGACAACTGTTCTGCGGTGTATTCTACATTTGCAGAGGTCAAAGTAGCCATAACCAAGCATTGTTCTTTTTGCTCATCTGTCAATAGTTTTGAAGACAATAAAACTTTTTGTTGAGCAGCATCAAGAGCAGAAAAAGAAGAGAGTAATTTTACATTGTTTCCTGTATTATTTAATACTGTAGATATATTGCTTAATTGTTCTTTGAATACCGTACTAATTGATTTTAAGTATTGTTTGATGATACTTATATATGTATATTGATAATAAAATTATTAAATGTTATACTTGGAACAACGATTAATTAAATTAAAATGCTTGTTATAAAATAGGAGAGTATTATGAAAAAAATATTAATATTTATTATAATGTCAATATGTTTTTTATTAACTGGATGTGGGTCTAGTAATATGATCATATCAATGCCTTCAGAAATTGTTTCAGATAATCAAATGTTAATATATAACGATGAAAACAAAAACTTTGATTTTAAAGAATTTAAAATATATGATATGCCATTAAAATCAACACAAGATGATACCGAAAATTCAGTTGCTATAAATAAAGATAATAAGGTCAGATGTATTTCTATTGTTGATAAAAGAATAAAAACATATAATAATATTTCAGTTGGCGATTCTTACGAAAAAATTAAAAAACTATATAAAAATTTAGATCACGTAGATAATGTGTATTCAGTTCTTTTTAACAATACTACAGAAGATAACCTTCTAAACAAAGAAAAAAAAGATGATTGGATAATAATAAATTATATTCTTGATGACGATAATAATATATGTCGTATTTTAATTTATGATGTAAAATGCGGAAGAGAATCAAGATGAAACAAATAATATATGTAGGAGCGACCTTTAGGACTAGTAATATTCTACAAAACATATGTTTGTAATATTGTTTTCTTGTACAAAGTAGTATTATAAATATAACAGACTATTTTTTATACAAAGGAGGACATTAAATGACAATCATTGCTGATTCAAGAAGAGTATTACAGGGGATTTATGACTTACTAGATGACAATTCATATTGTCTTGTTGTTGAAATTCCATATAAAGAATTTACAGAAAAATATGAGATGACAAGACAACACCTCAATTTATGTATCCATTATCTTATCGAGACAGGATACATAAAAGGAAGCTATTGTTTTAATAATAGTGAAAACGAAATTAAAGAAGTTACGGTTCTTCCACCTACTATCATGCTTGAAGAAAATGCTAGATTTTAGAATCTAATACGATATCTGAGCAGTCAACAAAAAGTTTCTGGGCTTGCCTTACGGTGAGTCCTTTTACTTTTGCCAGATCTACAAATTCGTACATCAATTCATAGTATTTGTCTTCGGTTAATCCTCCTGGTGCTTCATAACCTCTCCCATATTTTGTTGCCTTTGTAATCATAATATTTTTCTCCTTACAATTAAAAAGAGTAGACTACTTCAGCCTACCCTTGATTTATTAGATCTTAATGACCTTGTATTTACTTAATGCACTGTATTTGTCTACTATGTTGTGATATTCATTACTTTTGCAGTAAATTTCGTCAAATATTTGGCTGTAAACACCAGATATGTCTAATATAACAACACGTATTACATCTTCATCATATGTAAAATTCATTATGCTACCTCCAAATATCCATATTTACGAAGTAGCTTTGTTATGTACGAAATTCCCTTTGGATATACCCTTGTTTGCAAATGAGCCTTACCGTCAGGAGAAATGGCTGGACAAGCCATAAATTTCCCTTTCATTACAGGTTTTTCATATGGAACATTATCGCCATTTTCATTCCTAAATAATAGCCCAATATTTCTTAAATATGCAAATAACGTATATTCGCCAATTCCAATAAAATGTGCAATCTCATTAACCGAGAAAGTCCCTTTTGTATCCATTAGAAGTTTCCAATCCTTTTCTGTTTCTTCCAATGATTTTATCCTCTTTTTCTGATTAGCAATAATTTCATCTTTATGCTTGATTGTCTCGTTTGCAATCTGAACAGCTCTCGCCATTATCAATTCATCTGGCTCAGATTCTTTAATAGGAATATAACCGCCAGTTTTGCGAATCTGAGGTAGTACCTCTTGCGTCACCCATAATCTAAATGGTTTTGCAATAGGTTTTCTACTACGAAGAACGAGAGTATAAAATCCAGATTCACTAATGATATTTGTCCCCCCCTTGACGACCTAGATTTAATCTAGCCCGTTCAAAATCTTCAAGCCCCTTATTCAATGCATCTGTTGGGTTTGCAATTCCTAAAATGTTACACACATCTTTTGCAACAAACCAAGGTTCATTGTCAATAATAACAGTTCTAATAGTCCCAAAATCTTTGTTTACAAATTCCTGAATACCATTCATTTAATTTCCTCCATATCTTGAAAAATAATTCAACATAGAGTAAAATGAATATGTCTGTTTAACAGGCTATGTATGAGAATCGTTTCGATCTTGGTAGGATAGGGCGATTCTCATTTGTTATTTATTCTCTTTCTAATATTTTATCTGTTATGAGTTTCATACCTTCTCGAACCAATTCGGCTTTTGATTTTTCTGTGATCTCACAACACCTTTCCAAGTCATCATTTTCTTTATCTGTAAGCCTAACAAACAGCTTATGATTTCTTGGATTATCAGAAAGAGGTCGTCCCATCTTTGCAGACATACAACACCTACTTTCTGTCTATCAATAAGTACAAATATATAATACTTTATGATAGTCAAAAAGTCAATACTATAATAAATATTTTTATATTTATCAAGGAATAATATCAACGAATACTATAGTAGTAATATTGGAAAGAGTATGTGTTGCCAGAATTGCGGATATAAATGGTAGTCCTTGGCAATTTTTCACAAAACACACGTTCAATCTATCACCTCAGATGTATTAATGATAATATATAGTTATCTTATACAAATGAGGGGGGTCGATAGGTATGTTCTGTCCAAACTGTAAAAGTGATAATATTATTGAATTACAACCAACAATTATTAAAAATGAAGTAAAGGATAAATCAGTAATTCCTACGTGGAGTCCTGACGATAATGAAAAAGAAGTATTTCCTGCCTTTAATTTCCAATGCAAAGATTGTGACACCAAATTTAATGTAAACCATAATTAACAAATGAACACATATAAGATAAGATAGAAGAGTAGTGAGAGATCACTGCTTTTTTATTTTTATTGTTAGATTAAATTAATAGAATAAAGAGCAGGAGATTAACTTTCCTGCTCATCTTTGTTTAAATTATATAATATATTATTAGCATCACATAAGCACTTTAAATCATTGCATACATCACTATTACTTACATATATAATTTCAACCTTATTTGACTTAGATATATCCAATACAATAATTCGTGTATTATCGTTTGTATAATCACCCAGTATATTACCATGTTCGTCTTTTATAATATATGAAGCTAAGACTAAATGTGGTTCATTTGAATAACTTTCAAAATTATGCAACATTCCTTCATATACAAATCTATCGTAATCAATTCGAATTTTCATTGGATAGTTATTATCCATTAAATCATCCCAATAATAGACATTCCCTGTATCCCGAATTTTCAAGAAATCTAAAAATGGAATTAAATACTTGCTTCTTAAAATACGAGCAAATACGTATGAAGTTATTAAAGCAGATATGATTATTAATATATTATCAACACTATTAGATATATGAAGTGGAATAGTATTCGCAATTTTATAGTAAATAAACCCAATAACCAATGATGCTGTTAATATATGTTCTATATCTTTTGAATTTTGTTTCAATGCAACAAAATAAAATGTTTTATTAAAAATGTATCCAATTACTATATAAATAATGATCTGTGGTAAAATATCTATTAGTTCTTTAATGTTATCATCTCCAATCTATTAAACCAAATTTTTTCTTCCGTTTTCTTTTCGGTGGAGTATGCGGAGGTCTCCTTGATGTTTTACTAGCCTTGAGATATCTCTTCCCACTTTTCTTAGCTATTTGTTGTATTCTCTTTTTTGCCATATCTACACGAATTTCTTTTTTCATACCATATTACCCCTCCTCTTTTATAAGTATATACCAATAATTGACACAATTCTATCAGAACATATGTTTTATAGATATATTTCCAGTAATATTGTATAATCAACTATATATTTTACAATTCACAAAATCAGCAGGAGAGGAGAGTACCATATGACGAAAAATTACAAATTACATTACCACCCAAACTTAAACTTAGAAAAAGAAACAACTATTGAATTAAAATCAGTAGAAGAAGTGAGAATATGTCCTCATTGCGGCATAGCTACAAGCCCTACATTTATTGATGGATATCTTATTGGGGATAACAATAGTTATATACCACCGACCGCTTATATAATATTCCATTGCCCAAGTTGCAGCAAACTATATATCGCAAAATATTACATACCACATAACTACTATATAACAAACGACATGATGCCATATGATTTTACGCCCATATTCCCATCATGTACATATCCAGGAAAACACATATTACCAGAATTCACTGAAATATAAAACAATTGTCACCTATGTTTGTAGAAACATATAGACAAGCTTGCTATGCAGAAGAAAATGAAGACACAATTGGGTTAGCTGGGTTAGGTTATAGAAAAGCAATTGAATTCTTAATCAAAGATTATCTTATTAAGGTAGATCCAGATAATAAAGATAAAATTATTAAAATGCAACTAGGAAAGTGCATTGATAAATTAGATGAAGATATTCAAGATATCGCAAAAGCGGCTACGTGGTTAGGTAATGATGAAGTTCATTATTTTAAGAAACATAGAGATTATGGTATTGATGACATGAAAGACTTTATACAATGTTTGGTAGCAGATATAGAAAGATATTATGTTAAATTGAAAGCAAGAGAGTTCGTCAATGCGAATGATAATGCTACAAAATAGCATAATAAAAGACACCTTAATTGGTGTCTTTAAATTTCATATATTCACTTTCAAGTTTTTTGAAATCACAACATGTATAATTTAATCTATGATTCTTATTACATCCAATTTTATATACAGCATTTGCTTTTTCGTATATATCAGTTTTATTATTTTTACAATAATCATACTCGACTTTAAGCAGATCTGCATACTTTTTATCACGTTTTGAAATTTCAGAAAACTTTAATTCTGTTAATACTTCGTCATATGCTGGAATCATAAATGAAAATCTAATAGAAGATATTGGAACAGATTCATTATATATCAATAAACTTGTTTGATATTTCTTTGTTGTGTGAGATATTGGTGCATAATAATCAACTCCATTAATATTAAGCACAACTCCACAAACAAATTTATTATTTGTACTATAATGAATATTGGGTACTTGTTCATCTATTGTTTGCAAGTATCTTACATAATCCTCATTTATATCATAGAATTTCAGCATATTTCTCCTTATGTATGATAAATGGGACGAAGATTTTATCTCCGTCCCTGCATTAAATTTTCGCTCTTTCGGTGGCGAAACACCTAGCATTAAATCCTTCAGTTACGGTTGAAGCATACCTAGCATTAAATCCCAACTTGCGGTGTTGGCAACCTTGCATTAACGAAATCATTTGATTTCTTACTTATATTATATATTGTAACACATAAAAAATGTCACCAAAAAGAAGATAAAATTTTGTACATAATTACTTAATTCAACTCATTAACAATGGCTCTCCAATATTGGAATCTACCATCCACATTTTCAGCACTTGTCGTTCCTTGCTGGACAAAGAGCTTATACTCCTCATTGTCGTCATAAGTATTTAAAAATTCTGTTATCTTATCCACCAATGCCCCGAATGATTTCTTGTTCTTAACAATCTTATAACAAGCATATAAAATCTGCGGAAGGGAAGTTACAGGAATATCTAAATCTTCAAATGAAGCATCCAATTTATTCATAGCTTCCTCAAGAGTATCTTTCACATTAAGATACTGATCTGCATATTCTATAACAAAATTATCTATATCATTAGCACGGAATGAAGTAAACTGATGCTCCTGATTTGTTGCGATGAGCATAATAGTCTGGATTATAACATCTCTGTCAGTACCATTCTTTCTCTGATTAGGACTCATAAGTTTATCCATTAGAGGATTAACTGAGAGAGAGTAGACCATATCGCTGAATTCATCAGAACATTTGCATACTCTTAATAATTTTGCTCCAAGTTTCTTTCCACTATTCTGACGCTCAAACATCATTTTCACATCATCGTCTGTATAATCAGATAATATACAAAAATCTAATGTGTCAACTAGGAGGGCTTCCTTTACAATGTCATCAAGTTTACTAAATCTTTTCTTAGCTATTTCAAATTCCTTTTCAATCTCTTCACCATTTTCCTTATATCTAATAACTACATTAGGAGTATATTTATTAAGGGCAAATTCATCATTGATATACTGAATACAAGTAGAAACTCTCTGAGATCCATCAAGAGTAGCCATTACATTATTTTCTTCTACAAGATAAATAGGATTAACAGGAATTCCCATTAATAGACTGTGAATCAGAAGACTCTTCATTTGAGTAGACCACTGATTAATTGGTCGCTGTAACTTATGACTGAAACTGATATTGCCCTTCTTATATTGACTGTTTATCCATGATAATGTTTTAGGTTTTGTAGTGTTCTGCATTTAATTACCTCCAAAATTAAAATTTTTGATTTGTTGCTTTTTCAAAAATATCACATTTTGAAGTAATTGTAAATAAACAGGAGATTCTTTTTTTACAAAAATGCGAAAAATACATATGGTATAGAATGTATGTTCTGGATTTATATATTTGGATAAATATGGTAAGCTGATATTAAGCAAACTGTATCTGAGCCATCGTATCTCAGATCATCGCAAGACAGAATGCTCGGTATTATACCATACGAAGTGCCATAATTGTAGTTGGCACAAGTTCTTTGGAAAAGTAAATATCTAGCCCTTTCTGGGCAAATACATTTCCCAACTTTTATATATTACTACAAAGAAGGGAGGGTAGAATTGTTCGACATTTTAACGAACGTAATTAGAGTCTTAGGCTATGCAGGTATATGCTATTTGGGATATTTGGGTTTAAAATTAGTTGTCACAATACTGATTTGCAAACACCCAGAATTATCTGAAAAGAAAGTTCAATACATTACTCGCATGGTTGCAAAAGACAAACATCAATCTAAATAATTCTATTTTTGTATTCCATATTTATTTTTCTCCTTTTAAATCGGGGAGGGTAGTTACAATGGCTACCCTTCTTTTATACTTTACATCCAGTTGGCTTAAATGTCGTCTATACATTTATTCTCCCTTAATCAAATAATAATATAGTATTTTTGATTTTTTGGAAGAAATATGCATCAAATTATTTTTTCTACTATCCTTTATTGCCTATATATTATATAATTATAATACAATACATAATTATTAGTTCATTATAGTCGCTTCCCTAATAACCGGGCTCGCTACCTATAATAAAAAATAATCATATGTCATTGGAGGTGACTATGATGGACATAATAAAAAGTATTGTTGAGTATGATTCTTTATATGGTGTAATCGCTCTTTTTATTCTATGCACTCTACTTGGGTTTGTATCATGGCTTTGTTATAAGGTAATAATCGAAGTCAAAAAACTAATCCAATACATAGTTAATAAAATTACAAAATATAAAGAAATTCATGCAAAAGCCCAGTACAAAGATGCTTTATTAAAAGTTGATTTAACTGAGCAAAATGAAGAAGGAATTGAGTAGAGCAGTTCCTTCTTTATCC
>NZ_JBCPDQ010000003.1:0-103727 GCF_040915325.1 Coprococcus sp. RTP21281st1_F1_RTP21281_210402 | reverse complement strand
ATCTCACCCATAGCATTACTGTGGCGGTTATTCCTTATATAAGGAAGCTTCCGACCTGACCATACGAGTTCACACATTGTCACTATAGCCTAATTTGTTACCAAAATAGGAGAGTAGTGTGAGGTTGACGTAATTCCCAGTTATGTGTTTATGTCACACAAGTCTATTCAGACGTTATAGGGTGTTTATCACCGTGTATCTCACGGATAACATACTTTAAACCTCTGTATCCAGAGTAAATTATGTATGTTGTCGGCATATTCAAAAACTGAGGGAATACATTTTATCCCTACCGACATTTTTAATTCCAGCTACAATACCTCCACCAAGACCAAGTGTACCAATTGTACCTAGAGCAGAAGTCAATTTATTTACTCCTGTTAATATTTCATTTAAAAATGAAACAGCAGTTTTTAGTTCATCTGAACCTACAATATTATTTACAGTAGAACTCCAAGTATTAGAAAGAGTATTTAATCTGCCACTAAGAGAATCGACACTTTTTTGTGCTTCTTCCATAGCAGATCCAGAACCTTCCGAATAATCCTTGAGCATTTTGTCCATCATATCAACATTCTGTAAGAGTGCTGCAAGTTTTGAAGCTTGATATTTTCCACCGACATTCGTGAGTATTTCTGCACGTAATGGATCATCTTCATCAAGACTATTAAAGGTTTTTGCTAAATCACGCAAAATAGCAATAGGATTTCTCAATTTTTCTGTTCCATCGACTAATTCGGTCATTGACGCATTTGCTTTGTCAAGAGTGCCTGTTATTTTACTTGAAGAAACATTTTGAAGATTAATCAAAATAGACTTGAGTGCATTTCCGACCTCTTCACCACCTGATTTAGTTACAGCCTCCATTGTACCAATCATAGCAGTTAAGTCTTCAACGCTTACACGGTAACTAGATGCAACAGTACCAGCTTTCGACATACCTTCAGCCATATCTTCCATTGCTACACTGTTTCTGTTAGATACCATATTTTGTCCATCGAGAATTTCATTAAGTTTTTCAGCGTTTCCACTAAGCTTATATGCAGCATTTGTAGCAAGTATATATTTATTTGCCAATTCAGCAGTCATATCACCAGCAGCTTGAGCTAATAACGACTGTTGTGCCATAGACTCGCCTTGATCTCCATAATATCCAGAACGAGCCATTTCTTCAACGCCGCTTAAATAATCACTAGCAGTACGCCCAAGGTTACTTGCTTTATCAAATGAACTTGATGCTAATTCTTTCAACTGTGGAGTAGTCATATCAGAAGTCTTACTAATTTCTGTTATGATGTCATCAATGTCCTTCAATTCCGAAACGGATTGTTTGAATTGATAAACAAGTGTCATAATACCAGAACTAACAGAAACCCACTGAGTAAAACTTTCAGCCGCCTGTTTCATTTGATCCTTAAAACTCGCTCCAAGTCTTCCTAGACCACGCATAGCAGTTTCAGTATTTTTAAACCCCGTTTGAATGTTACCAAACTCCATTTTGGTCATCTGGGTATTAAGATCACGAAGAGAGACAATATACTGTTCATTTGTTACTTTTACTTCCTTTGTTGCCTTGGAATTTTTCTGATTCCAAGCTTCAATGGTGTTTGCCATTGAGAGTCTTCGCTGTTCAGTCACATATTGACTTGCTTCTTTTTTTACAGCTTGTAATTCAGATTTTGCAACACGAAGCTGATCGGTAAATTTATCTAACGATGCTTTATCCCCAATTTGTGAAATAGCGGTATCTAACGACTTTACCGTATTCTCCATTTGAGAAAAATTGCTTGCTTCTGTTTTAAATTTAGCCAAATTATTTTTTGCAATATTCAAAGCGGAAGATATGTCAACACTCTTCATTGTACTAGCAACATTTTCAGCATTTCTAAATTGAGAAATCATACTTTCTAGTGCAGCGATTTCCTTCTTTACGTTTGCCTCCATAGAAGACATTGTTGAATTATCTGCATTTCGTAATCCTTCGATAATTTGACTTACTTTGTTATATTGAGCCTCAAGAGCAGAAATATTACTTGCATCTTTAATTGGACGAGAAGCATTCAAATCAGAATAATTATTTTTAAGTTTCTCAAGCTTAATGAACAAATTGTCTGCTTTGGTAGCAATAGTATCAAATTGTTTTATTACGCCATTGTTATTAATAGAACCACCAGAATATTGAAAGAATCTATCTAAAATATTTCCCTTATCATCTTTCAACGTCTGTAGACGATAATTAAGTTGTTCTACAACACCATCTGCATTTTTGAGCGAAACTACAAAACCAGTTAAATTATTATTCTCTCCAAGCTTCTCTTGAACCGAAACAATATTTGATAATTTTTGAAAGTAAGCTTCAGCTTCTTTAGACACATTATTAATTCCACTGCCAGAATCTTTAAAAATCTTATCAAAGTTGCCTTTTTGGATAACAGAACTTATTCCACTTTGAATCTGTTGTCCAATCTGCTGTCCAGTTCTTTGAGCGTTCTGAACAATTCCACCATTATTCAAATTGCCAATATTTATATTAATTCCACTTAATGCAGAATTAATCTGAGAAACCATTTTTATAATAGCAGTCTGACTAATACTAACATTTTGCAAATTAATCTGAGCAGAATTTAATTGCCTTGTGAGATCAGCAATAGTTTTATCATCCAACTTGGCTTGAATTTTTATTTCACCAAGTTGATTTTTCAAAGCTTCAATATCCTGACTAAGTTGCTGTTTAGATTTTGTTTCGTCTAATCCAGCAATTAATCCAATTTGAAAATCATTTAAAGCCATTTTTATATTCTCCTTCCTAAGTGATTATTTTTGTACATAAAAATAACGCCCACGAAAGGAGCGTTGTAAAATAGAAAAGCAAGCTGTGACACTTGCAATTCCAAAATTAAGTTATTTAATAAGCATACCTATTTTCTTACAATTTTGTTTAAATAAGTTAGTTATACTACCATATTTAGTATTTATTTCTTCTAAAGCTTCATCCCAATAATCATGTTCACCATCAACCGTACCACCATGAGAGCTATCATTAAAATAATTCAAAACATCATGACCTGTAACGTTGTTGTATGATTTCCCATAATATCTAGTTGTAAATCCTGACGGATACCTGAATTGTAGGTAATCATCGTCAAAACCAACAGTAAAAACAAGTTCATTTCCATCTCTACTGACAGCAGAAGCACTGAGAGATTCCATCAACTTACCTGTTCTGTCATAATAATCAGGTTCAGTCCTGCCAGGTGGTGAAAAGACTGGTTCATTATAATAATCTATTACCTTTTGTGAGATAATTTCAAATATAACATCCCTAGTCATTTTCATAGCTTTTTCAATATATGGCATCAAAACTTTGCCAAGACCATCTATATTGCTTATTTTATTCGCCATCTGCATGTATTTCCTTATACATTATATCGTTTTCTTTTGCATCATCTATTGGTTCTTTATGAGTATCATTATGAATAACTTCTGCAAGAGCTGAGATGAATTTGTCCTGTAACTCATCAATTGGAGTATCTTTTAAAGAAAGATATAAATTTGTGACAGTCGCAACAATATCTTTTCTTTCACTCATCATTTTTTCTATAGAAGAGTAGAGTGCTAATTTGATTCTGTGTTCCTTAATCTTCATTTTAATATATGTAAACATTATAATATCCTCCATTAATTAAATTTTCTGTAAAATGTACCTGTTTTATCTATTGAATGAGCTGTGAATGAACTAATATCTCTCTGCATTTCAGCCCCACAATTATTGCAATAATGGTCTAAATCAGTATAATCAATCATTCTCATTTCAATATTCTCTTTTCTTTTGCATTTAGGACAGATAAATAGATATTGCATTTAATCATTCCCCTTTTATATATTCGATGAGAATTTATCACATTCTCCATTATGTATTTCTTTTTGAATTCGACCTTCTATAGCTTTCTTTAGAAGACTACAATTTCGTTTGTATTTTTTACATCCGATGCAGTGAGACTTAAATTCATCAAACTGTGAAGCATTGTCAAAAACTCCAATGTAGTCAACAGGATAGATAGTCAATTCAATTCTAGGATTCTCTGAATCATAATAAATTCTCTGAACCCTTTCGCATGTAATATTGTCATCTACCCAAACTAAACCTGTTTCTGTAATTGCATCTAGCATACACTTGAAATAATTGTTCGGGTCTTTATCTATCCTATCAAAATAAAAAATCGCATCTATATAAAAATGCTGTGTTGCAACTGGCTTTAAATTATAACCTTGTTTATTTACCTCTTCCTTAACATATTTAATAAAATTCTTTTGATATTTAATTGCCTCTGATGTTTTGTAACTCATTGCTACAAGTTTTTTATTTTTTGTAACAACTCTATAAGAAAGATAATGATTAACTGAGGGTGGAAGAGGAGAAGTAAGTTTTAAAATATTTCCCATTGTTCCTCCAATATAAAAAGAGCAGTCTCCAAAGAAACTGCTCTTTCCAAAACATATTTATTTAATTTTTACATTGTTATTATCATAGGGTATAATTCCCATTTACCATTAGGATATTTGCCAACATTTTCACTAACAACTTCATGTACTTCATCCAAACTACCAACATTCTTGTCGATATGAATGACCTTTCCTCCTAGAATTGAAATCTCTTCGCATATAACATTGTAATATTGCCTATCCATGTGATCCCCTCCTTACTTTGATATGCAAAATAATTCATACATATCAACTTTGAGAGCACGAGATAGGACAATGGCATTTTTGAGAAGTATATCATTAGTGTTGTCATTTTCAATTTTGCTGATAGCGGCAACAGACAAACCTGTTAGTTTTGACAGTTGTTGTAATGTTAATCCTCTTTGGTTTCGATAATACCACACTTTATTTCTCATAATGCTAATATGTACAAATATATTTTATTTATGTAGTATATTATAATATGAGTAATTTTTACTGTGGTAGAAATATTTAATCATCCTTAATTGGCAAACTTAACACTTCTGGTTTTAATTTTTCGCACTTTATATATTTCCACTTGTATTTATATTGTGTTGTATTTAATTCTCCAACACAATTCTTATAAATTAATTGGTAATTAATTCCAGTTTTTTCTTCTGCCTCATATATTGATACAAAAGTTGCTAATGGATTATTATTTAAATCATATTGTATAACAGGTCGGTGAGAATGTTTTGCATATTTATTAAGTCTTATGTAAAAATCCAAGTTTTCAATATCATTTTCATACAGCCAAATATGATTTTTGTAAGAAAAACTTTTATGAGTGCAACAATCGTTTACTCTGTTTTTATTATATTCAGATGGTAAAAATGATGAATTTGCATATATCTCTATTAGATTTCCATTTAATTCATATTGAAAAATCTTATTTGGTAATTTATATGGTGAGATTTTATTTGAAAAATAATCAGTCCAAAGATAGTTATATGCCATATGAGTTTTTGAATTTAATGCTCTTTGAATATTCCCAGTATTATTTATTCCAATAGAATTTCCTGCATCCTTAATACAATTCCATTTTTTTATAAATTCTCCACTTAACGAAAATTGATATATTTCTCTAGCATTTGGATTTTCAGAGCCACACATTTCATCTATTCCACCAACTGCTAAATTATATCCATAATTACGATCGTTAGTTTTATATTCTCGAATATAAAACTTTTCCTTTTCTGAGGCTTCTTTTTCTGTTAATCCAGATAATATAATTTCGTGCGAAAATCCATTGTCCCAACCATATTTATTAATTGCTCTGGTAAAGTATTCGTTATTCGAATATCCCTTTCCTTTATTCCAACGTTTTTCAGGAATATTTTTTGTTATTCCAAAATACATTTTGTCATTATAAATATTTTTATGACAATATAAATAATAAATATGATTTGTATTATCTTTTAATTGCTTAATAGGTTTACTGTGTTCATTAGTTTGAAGAACAAATAGATTTCTTAATTTGCAATTAATAATAGAAGAAGTTGGAATGCTAAAAATTTTATCATTATACAATATTTGGCATTTCCTCGTAGAATGTGAATATGATTTTATTATAAAACTTCCAGTTTTCTTATTGTATTCAAAATTTACAACCCTTCTATTTAACGCACTTGTAACCCAATCTATTTTTCCATTTTTTGTATCTAAATTAGACAAATTAATATTTTTATCCATACTACCTCCATATATTTCTACATAATTATTCTCCATTAGAAAAGGTGGTCTACTTATTTGCAGACCACCTATCTAATAATTCATCAAGTTCTTTAGTTTTTATATAAACCCAAAACAGTTTTTTACTGTTTGGATTTAATGCTGCTAATTTATAACTCATTCCGTTATCTCGCAAATAATTACGAAGTGGGAGAGAGTAGCAGGTATAAAGTTCTACATCCATGCATTTGTACCTCGTCTATTCATCTTTAATCTCTAGCTCCATTACTTCAGGAATAATTTTCCCTTTTATTGAATGGTTTCCGTTAGCCTTAAGATAAATATCAGCTAATAAATTGAAAGTTTCTAGTCCAGCTCTTGTTACATATCCCTGAGACATAAATTTATTATGTAAATTGTAAATTTCTGCTCCAAATTGAACAACTATTCTCTGTCTAGTCTCTTCTTCGTTTAAATCCATTCTTTTTTTTATATCATCTATTCCCTGAGATATCTTAGATATTTCTTTGTATTGCCAATTATCGTGTTTTTCTAAAGTCATAAGTCTATTCTCAACATTTTCTTTGTCCTGCTCAGAACCAGTTTTAATTCGTCCCTTCTCCTTGAAATAAGAAATGAGATCAATTATTTCTTTAATTGCAAATAATAGTAAAAACACTGCTAGGATAACACTTATATAATTTTGATTAAATACAGCTTCTATATATTTCATTCAAGCCACCTTTCTAAGAACATAAGTCCTTGAAAGTTTTCTTAACCGCTTTCGATGTTCCACAAGCTTTCTTTAATCCTTGACCAAACACACCAGGATATTCAACACCCTTTGGATTTTTACCTTTAAGTAAACATAATATTTCAAGTGCTGTAACCATCCATTGACATTCTGATACTTTAACATAATGTGAACCAAATGCGGCATCAGTAGCAGAACCCCAAATTCCATCCACAGTAAGACCAGCACCATAATCCTTGTTAAGTCCTGTCTGTACAACTTTGACAGCAGCCTTTTTGGTTTCAACTCCACGGATACCATCAACAATAATATTACATCCAGCAAACTTGTTCGCTTCGGTCTGTCCCTTTTTTATAATAGAAGAAGTAGAAGAGGTAGCTGGTTTTGAAGCTACAGGCTTAGTGATTGGTCTGACAATACTTGAAATACTTGATATTACGCCAGCCTTAGAAGCATATTTCTTCCATTGAGCTTTATCAAAATATGCTTTGTTAAGGTCAAGATCACCATTATACCCATTAAGTCTACCAACAGAACTATACTGCCTAATCGCACATGAGTAAGCTCCTTCATTCCAAGGTGTGACCTGATATCCAGTTCTATTATGGTCTGGATACTGAGCAATCCATAGTGGAGCACCCACATTTTTAACAGAGTTCATTGCTGACTTCTGTATATAAATGAACGGCTTAACTTTGGTCTTCTTATATACATAATTACACCATTCTTTACACCAAGCATAGTCATTTTTACCAAACTGAGAGTTGCCACCTGATTCCCAATCAAGAACAAATATAGCCTTACCTACATATTTCTTCGCAACTGATAGAAAACGATCTGCTTCAGCCTTAACATTTCCACCATTAGCATAATGATAAAGTCCAAGACACTTGTTGAGTTTGAGAGTCTTGTCACACTGTTTTACACAACAATTACTTGTATATCCTGTGCCTTCAGTTGCTTTCACGATAACAAAATCGCAAGGGACTTTACTAAGATCAATATTTTCTTGCCACGCTGATATATCTATGCCATTCATACTAGCCATAGTTACACCTCCTCGTGCTTTGTATCATAAAGTGCTGTATCTATAAGAGAATCAAGATAATCACCAAAATCCTCATTCGCTTCATTTAATACCTTATATACAATTGTTGGAAGTGCTTGAAGTATCTTAGTCTTAGCAAGCTCTCTAACTTCATTCATTTTATCTTCTGTCCATTCATCTGTACCTTTGATATCCTTGACAACAGATTCATAGACTGCCTTGACAGCTTTCTTAACTTCATCGTAAAGAATCTGACCATATTTATCTAACTTTCTTGCTTCAAGCCATCTATTCACCGATGTAAGAATCTTAGTGCCAACAGGAAGTATAATTGCTGTCCATATAACACCAAGAATTGTAGTCCAATCGAGGCTACTCAATATATCCTTCATAATCAATTCTCCTTTCCAAACAAAAAAAGAACGGCAAACCGTTCTTCTAAAAAGTTACTTATTCAGTTGTCTTAATATCCCCACACATCGTTGTAGATTAGAGCACAAATAATCCAATTCATCCTTTGTCTCATATCCACTAAATGTCATTCGAATACCACTATGTATTAGTTTTTCATCCAATCCAATTGCTGTAAGAGTAGAAGATGGAGTTAAGTCACCTGACGTACATGCAGAGCCAGTTGATACTTGTATATCTGCCATATCCAACAATATCATCAATGATTCACCTTCAATACCATCAAAACAAACATATAAATTATGTGGTAAGCGACTATCAATGTCTGCACCTATAATATGAGAATCCACTATATTATTAATAATGTAATCATGAACATAATCTCTATTCTCAGACGTGATAGAAAAGTAATTATAATCCTCGACTGCTGTACCAAGTGCTGCAATGCCTATTACATTTTCAGTGCCACCAAATAAACCTTGTTCCTGTGAACCATATATAAGTGGTTCTAATTCAATTGATGGTTTTTTATATAAAACACCAGTGCCCTTTAATGCACCTAGCTTATGAGCAGAAAATCCCAGACCATCGGCATTCAACATCTTTACATCAACAGGAATTTGACTGATTGATCCTGTACAATCCACGTAGACGATAGCATTATAAAAGTGGCATATCTCAATAATTTGTTTTACGTCTTGAATAGTTCCTATCTCAGAATTAGCATATTCTATGACTACAAGTTTCTTCATGGTATCCATAGATAAACATTCCTTGAGATCTTGGATATCTATTTTTCCTGTGTAATTAACTTTGAGTGGACACTTGTATTTTAATGACTCTACACACTTCAATACTGATTTATGTGAAGTAGGAGAGTATAATACTTTGCACTCGTTTTTCTGAGTATAGCCTTTTATAAATAGCGTATTATTGGCTGAACCGCCTGATGTAAAGATAATATCTTCTGGTTTTGTATTTATAAATTTTGCAACATTATTTCTTGCAGTAGTAATAATCTTCTTAGCTTCAACACCTGATTGATACATTGAAGATGGATTCTGATATGTATCCAATAGTGATACAATATAATCTTCAACCTGTGGGGTTAATGGGGTAGTAGCTGCGTAGTCAAGATAAACCCCTTTACAATTTTTCAATTTATTTGAAATATTACTCATAATATCCTCTATATAATAACTGTTTAACTAGAATATACATTTTTATAAAAATCTGCCAACGCAGAAAATAACTGAAAATTTTTCTTGAATTTCCAAACAGTTATACCATCAACATTTTTTACAAAAGTATATTTAATACCATGTTGTGTTAAGTAATTTAATTCATCAGTCCAAACACAACTGTATTCCTTATCTATTTTTAAAATTGGTTTCACCACCTTTATCTAAAAGCGTAAAAAATAGGGTAAATAAAATACAAAAATATTAGTATATTATTTACCCTAACAATACACTAATATTTTCTCACTCATATTTTTTACATCCTTTATTTTGATTATATGGGATGTATTTATCCTTATCAGAACAATATCTTTGACATGCGCAAAGGCTATCTATTTCTGATCTATTATTTTCTAACAATTTACAAACTAACATTACTCGTCCTGTACGAGAAATAAGTTTTTCGTAACAATGTTTACACATTATCATCACCTATATAATACAAGGGAGAGACATTAATCCCTCCCTTTTTTATTTTTACTCAGTTACAGTTACCTTAACAACATCGGTTGCATCACCATATTTAACAGTAATAATTGAAGAACCAGCGGCTACAGCTTTAACAACACCACTAGCGTCTACAGTTGCAGTAGCCTTTGTCTCAGAATCAAATTTGCATTCTGCTGGCTCTATCTCAACATTGCTGTAAAGACCACCCTTAATACCAATAACGCTCAGAGGAGCAGTTGCACTCTTCTTAAGAGAAAGAACAGCAGGTGTAACAGCTATGTCGGCTACAGCGATACTAGAAGCCTCTGAAGGTACTTCTGTAATATAAGCATAAACACTACCGTCTTCGCATGTAGCACCATCTACTGCAAGAGCTGAACCATCAAGCTTCGTTGTAGTATTTCCACTTGATTCAAGAGAAATATCAAATGTACCTGAAAGCTGGAATGATGGAACATCAATCTGTACTTCACCAACCTTACCCTTCTTATTATTATGCTTGTCTGCTGTAAGAATAAGTTCACCTACAAGCGGTGTTGACTCAGCATCAATAGTAAGTCTCTTAACAGTAGTATTATACTGATATGTAACATTAACAGTATCATCTGCTTCTCCAACTGTAATAGTAGTACCTGTACCAGTAGCAGTAACCTTAACTGTAGAACCATCTCCCTTTTCTACAAATACATCACCTACTGCCTTATGCTTTAATGTACCAATACCTTTTGTAAGAGTTACACATTCAGCAACAGCAAAAGCGTCCTTTAATCCTTCGAAAATAGTTGTACCAACATTTGCTGCAAGGAACTGAAGATTCCATTCAGCCATTTCAATTGAAGGTTCAACCTTTCTACCATACTTATACTTGTAAAGAGTCTTATTTCCCTTACCACCTGTAATTTCCTGATCCTCCATAGAAACAGATATAGATGTGTTAAGAGAAGTAGTACCTGTAAATGCCAGCATTCCATTATAAATAAATGCAACATCGGCAGTTGATACTAAAAAGTCTTTTGATTTCTTACCCATTGTATTATCCTCCTTAAATAATTTTATAAAAATAAGAGAGTAATCGTTATCCGATTTTCTCTCTTAATTCGTTTTCGTCTGTTTTTAAATTTTCATATTTGTCTTTTATTTCTATACTTGTCATCCAATGCTCGATAGGCTCTTTAAATGTGACCATTCCACTCATCTGTCCATTTAAACAAGCTTCATATTGGTCATATTTATTAATACGCTTTATGTATCTCCAAAATTTTCTAACCGTTAAATTCATGACATAATCATTTGTAGATTTTAAAGAAACTACTAGAGAATCAATATAGTCTTCAATATTAAAGACTTCCTTATTCTTCTTTGCTTCAAAATCTCTTGCTTTTTCCAAAGCTCGTAATGTGTCGATATTCATAAATTCATCAATATCAAAATCAATATCATTCTGAATGATAATTATCCTGCGCAAATCATCAAATATTTCATTTGTCAGGAGTTCATTATTAATATACACATCTAATGTAGATTGATTATATTGTATATCAGAATCCTCTCCACATATTATTGGGAGCATGGTTAGAATATATGAATGATAAATAGAAACCAATGGTAAATCCTTACTGGCAAAGTTTTCAGGATTTAATGCTGCTTCTTTGATAAAATCCCAATAACCCATTTTAATAACATCTTTTCTAGGAAATATAGAATCTTTCCTTGCGGTTATAGCAAGTTGGAATATTTGAAATTCTAAGATGTTGGTCATTCTTATTGGATATAAAGTAATATAATCATCATATTGAACTGGAAGGTCGAATATTAGATTCTTTTGTAAAAGATTTTTATCAATCTCCACAGACATCACCACCTGGGTTATAATTAGTGATACTGTATTTTAAGCATTTCCCATAATAATTATTGTTAGGAATGTATATTGTCATATGATTCCTTGGAGCAGGTTTTATATCACCAATTCCTTTGATTCGACTAGAACCATTAAGAATCCTATCTACACAATCGCACAAAGCATCAATTCTATTCCCATGTGTTGTAGAAGCGAAGAACCCCATATCTTTAACTTCTTTTGCGGTAGGAGAGGTTGTTTCGTTTAATCTTACAAGATCTTTTGATGTAAAAATAAATACATATAAATTAAAATCTGTGAAGATGTTATCTCTGATTGTATCAATATCAGTTTCAACAAACACAAATGTTTTTGTTTCTGTAATCGTATCATTTACAAAATCATAATCAAAAACATAACCTTGTTCCTTCCATTCCTTTCCGTCTATAATCCATTTTCCACCATTAAGAACATCAATTATATCAAGATTAGGACATTCACTTGGGGTAGGAGCTATAAGCTTAATAAAGTTATCACTCTTATATAGAAGATTGATAATATCACTTTTATATTTACTTGCAACATATAAATTAGACATAATATCACCATCCTTCCACAATAGTAATTTCTTGTTCAGCTAATATTTCATTATCATTGTTCAATATTTGCAAAATAAAAGACTCGTCAATTACTGATTCTTCATCTGGCAAAGTTATTTTGATCGTTTCTTGCAATTTATCAATAATAAAATCAGAAATGTCAAAATCAGATTTTATATTCCATATCCAATTATCAAAATCTATAATATTTCCTTCTTTATCCTTAAAACTCACAGACCATACTTTAGATTTTCCAATCCTAATAGTATTACTACCAAGAACTGAAACGACAATTTCCTCTGTTGGAAGGATAGGAGTAGGAGATATATAATCACATATACGAAGCTCTTGATTGTCAGTTTTGCTATTTAATTCATCTTTATCCGCAATAAAACTTAGGATACTTCCATGTGCATCATCGCCGTAATCATATAAAACATCATCGTTACGAGTTAGCTTGAATACTTTTTTAGGATTAGTTTTTCTCTTGTCTATAAAAACACGTTTTTCTTCAAGTTCCAAAGTTTCTTCATCATATGTAATTTTAATTGTATAATTATTAGATGTTAGGAATAAAACATTATTACCAGTTTCGCCAACATCATATTTTGAAGCAGACTGAATATTGCACCATCGTTCTATTATATTGCCGTTACTATTTTGCCATTTAAGATTATATTGACATAAACACATAGTTGCTTTCTCGTAGATTCCTTGTGTTCCAGGGTATCCATCTATCAACCAATATCTATCCTCAAAAAAGATATACATTCCTGCTTTAACAGTCTTAGGCGCAAACAAACCTATACGTTCCATAGATTTCAACTGCGTATCCCCAGTATTCCCTTGTATAATACATCGAATTTTTTGAGATTCTGATAAATCATGATTATATAATATGACTGTAGTAGCAATATCAGTTTCTAATGCTTCGTTAAAAGCATCATCCTTATAATCTTCAAAAGCTTCATTTTCATATCCACCAATACTATTAGGTTTAGTGGAAGAGGAGAGTAAATACCATTCTTTTGCCATGATAAAACCTCCTCAAATGAACGCCGTTGGTTTCTGATTTTCAACGAGATCTCTGGAATTTTCAGCAACATAATCAAGATGCGACTTTTCAGATGTCTTTGTTCCATTGCTTCCATCAATAGATAAATCCTTGCCCACAATACTAACTCTTTTATTGACTTTTGATACTTGTCTTTCCTGATAATATTCTTTCATAAAAGCAGCAAGAGTAGAAATAACGGTATCATTTAAAATACAATCAAATTGTTCCAATGTACTGTCAAATAGTAGTGGGTCTAACTCTAATGAATATCTACTGACAGCTTTTCGCAACCATATAAGTTCAAGATCAAATGGAATAATCTGCTTATCAGCAAAAGACGACTCAAAGAAATCTATTACATCTTTAGCCGTAGTACATTTTCCCATAATTTCACCCCTTATGGCTCAATACCTGTATATTTAACACAAAAATCTATCTTACGATAATCATTGAAGTTGAACTCTTTAATACATTCAATCAAATATGCTTTCTCAGCACGAGTTACAACCCTGTTCTCAATCTCAGTTTCAAAGTCTTTCTGTGATTTAATATCAAAAATGTCTTCTACTATGTCTTTTGTCAAGAAAGTCTGAGATTTATTCTCATCTGGTATATCAAAACTTAGTTCTGAACGAGTAAAGGCATCATCTATATACCATGTTGCATGAGAGCCAACAGAATCAGTACCATTTATTAGTCTGTTTCCATTCTGCGCCTGGGCGATAACTTCTTCACGAGAAAGTAATACTGTTCCCTTTGGTGGGACACTTATATCTCCGTTAGTAGTTACTCTTGGAGCACCCGTTATCCAAGGAGCAATGCTTCTTACATTTATTTTCTTATCAAGACGGTTATCCTCTTTTACGGGTTTTTCAATTATCCGTTCAACAATCTTTTCAACTGTCTTAACATTATCATTTACGTTTGATTCAGTATCATTCTTTACCTCAGATGCTGTATTATCAACTTCAATATTTTCTGTATTATTTTCTATATTTTTCTTTTTATATGGCATTTACCAAATCCTCCTTATCAACTATAAATATATTTTCAACTAATATTTGTGCTTAACCTCATTATATAGAGCAATAATTTTATCCAATCTTTCAGATTTTGGAAAGATATAATATTTTACATTTGTCGCTGGATGAACACCTATGCTGACATATGAAATATCGAAAGCTCTAATAAAATGAGATAATTTTCTTGAATAACAATAAAAATTATTGTCCATAAATTTTCTCCATATAACTAAAACACAGAGGTGAATATTTAACTCACCTCTGCATATAAATATCTTACTTTAATGAATCAAGGCTCTGATCGTGAAGGAGTCCTATTTCATACTCTCTATTTGGAGCTACAAGAGCACCAACTGAGAGGTCAAATCTGGACATAATCTGACCTGTTGTCACATCTGTACCAGTAAATGATGTAAGACCTCCACGAGTAATAGTATAAATAGGAGACTGACCACCAGCAGGAATTACATAACCAAGTCCAGCAGGAAGCATAGTATCAAAGTTGTCCCCAGCCTTATTCATAGTTGTAAGATCATAAGGGTTTGGGAGTTCTGAGAGTATTGCGCCATTATACATACCCATAAGACCTGTGCTATGTATCTCATCCATTACTTTCTGTGAAATACCTGTAACAGCAGGAGTAGTGCCAGAGAATCCAGCAAAATCATTAAACTTAGAAATCAGTGCATAGTCACCTGTAATAGTTGGTTTTCCAAAACGTCTTACATTAGCAATTACCTTATCGGCATTTGTCTTTGTAAGACTTGCATCATCAGCGAGGTATTTAACACCCTTTGCATTCTTAATAGCTGTATAAATTGTCTCAACAACATACTTAGCAGCATTATTTCTAATCTGGACTCTTACCTGATCCTGAAGTTCATTTTCATCTGTCATATCACCAATAGCAGCCTTTCTATAATCTACAGCATAACCACCAGAGATATTGACAGTAGCAATAGGAACTCTCTTCTTTCTAATAACTGGGAATGTTACATCCTGTCCAGCAGCCTGAATCTTTGAACCAAGATTCGCAAACTCTGGGATTTCAACTTCACAAGAATCATTGAATCCAATAGCCTTGTAGTTACCATAGATAGAAAGTAACTTGATCTCCTTCATAAGAACTGGCTCTATTGCAAAACGTCTAATTTCGTTTAACTCAGACATTGCACTGATATCGCCATTAGAAGCCTTTGAATTAAGCTCCATAATATACTTGGCAGCTACATCTGCCTTCTTTCCATAAGGTGCTAAATCCTTACCCTGTGCCATAGCAGAAAAAATCTCTACGACAGGAGAGTTAGCCTTTACTTTACCACTAACAAAGTTAGCGTCTTTTCTTTCATTGTTAAGTTCAAAAGTATATGACATAGTTAAAATCCTCCTTAAAATATCTTTTGATTATTAGGCTGTTGCACCATTAACTAAAACAACAACACCCTGCTTATTACCAATTACACTCTTGACCTCAAGATTGAGTTCTTTAGATACCGAAGCATTTACTTCAAGAGAACCATCTGCTGTTGCTGTAAGTTTGTTACCAACAGCTACTTCATCAGGGAGTGGGTAATCATAAACTTCAAGTTCCTCACCTGCAAGCTTTGTAAGGTCAAGAACACGAACATGCTCACCTTTTGCAATAGGATATTTAGGAAGACCTGCATTATCTCCATCCTCTGCCTGCATAATTACCTTTGTGCCATCTTCAGCGACTGCAAAAGTGCCAGAAGTTACTGCACCGAAAGCACCATTAAATGTATCAGCACCAGCGATAGCATCTTCAAATGCATACTTGTGCTCAATCTGATCAAAATTTCTAAATTTAACCATTTTATAATTCCTCCTTAAAATAAAAATGACTCAGAGTATAACCCTGAGTTTGAATGTTTTAATTATTGTTTTTTTTAAAAAATATTTGTATCTTCGTCATCTGCATGAGACTCAGCACAAACCTCTGAGAAAATATCCTCTACAGCATTATCCTTTACTGAATTCTGTTCTGCAATTTTTGCATCAGCTTCGGCTTTCTTCTGAGATTCAACTATATTCATACAAATTTTTGATTTGATAGAATTGATTTCAGAAGTAACATTATCTAAATCTTCTTTCTTTGTAGCTGCATTAATTTCAGAAGTGAGTTTATCAATATCTTCCTTTGCCACAGCTTTTTCATCCTCATTGAATTCACCAAGAGTAGCATCTAACTCTCCAAGTTTCTCAGCCACCTTTGCTTTTGCAAGTTCCTGTTCAAGAATCTCTCTTTCAGCCCAATATGTTTCATGGTCTTTCTTTAACTGATCAAGAGTAGCCTGAATCTGTTCAACTGAAGCATTGAGTTCTGAAATTTTAGCATCCTTTTCAGCAAGTTCAGAATCTTTTGCTTCAATAACACTATTTAATTCTGTGATCTGTGTTTCATAAGCCTGTGACTTATCATTTAATTCAGAAATAGTAGAATGAATAGCATTCTTCATGTCTTCAATTGTAAAATCCATTATTTTTTTGTCCTCCTTATTTTGTTTCTTTTCTGATATCTCAAGCAAAATGGCACTGTCATCAGCAGGGGTAATATTAAGAAATGCACTCCCAGAATATACATAAGTCTTAGGCGTTCTGAAATCATCAGTAGGTGTTTCTTCTTCATAAACGATCTTATTATCATTTTCCTTTATACCCATAATTTCAATAGAAGTATCTACATTCCCTAATGTATAATTTTTTCTTAGCCATTTGATAAATTTCGGATAGCGTTGAGAATATAAGAATCCATTTGCACATACTGCTTCGATATCATTTCCATTTTTGTCTTTGATAGTCTCAATAGTAGCACTTTCACATACACCAACTACATCAGAATTTTCAAAAACTGGCTCTTTAATGCCATCAGGAGTTATCTCTTCACCTGTTAATCCATGACCAAAAGGAACTTCTTTCTCTTCATCTAACTCAGCGCAAAAAGGCATTCCTTTGGCAGAATCGAGAGCATTTAATGCATATTCTTTTTTCCAATGTAAACCATTTGCATTTGTTTCTTGTGGGTCATCATGGATTTTATGAAGCGCAACCTTGATTGGCACACGACCATTTTTACTTGATTTATTAGAAATTTCGAGGATATTTCCTAACATATACTTATCCTCCTTATTGAGTTATATATAATAAAAGAAACCTATTATTAAGCAGACTTCTAATTATTACTGTTATTTAATTATTATTTATTGTCACTTGGACTAGGTAAATTATTACCATCATTATTCTGTGATTTCACAGTATTTTCAGTTGGATTATCAGTTTTTGGTCTTCCTCCAACTTGGTCATCTTTAGAAATAGTGTTGCTAGTAAGATGAGGCACATATTTATCGAAAATCTTATTGTCATATTCTTCATCGAGAATATTAAAATAAATATCTGGATTGATACCTGTGCTTGCTATTAACATGGTCATAGAACCACTTGCCTGTAAATATAAACCTTTCATCATTTCAAAAAATTGCTGTCTATTAACCAAGGAAGTTGGGAGATAATATACTTCGACACAATTGCGTCTATCTTTGATTATATTTTCATTTATTACATAATTCAGTTCATGTTGTATTTCCTGAATCCATGTATATACTTGAGCATTTACCATTTCCAAATTATGCTGACCACTGGCAAATGTACCAGTAGAAGATGCACCTAATAGTTGGGCTGCGAAACCTAAATCCAAAGCAATTTTATCAGTAAGATCTGATTCATTTTTATTGTCAAAAATATCAGTAGCGTCTACATTGAGTGTATCTATTTTTGTACCTGCCGATACAGTAAAGAATGATGTGCCACCACGATTATTCTTGGTCATCACAGCTTGTTTAACTTTATTATGCTGATCTTGCTGCTGGTTTTTTGTTAAGGCACAACTACCTTTGTCTTTTCCTTCAGGTAATGTTTGAAAAATTATCTTATTGTTTAATTCCTTCAAAACGTTACGTTTTGTGTCTACAAATTCATTCTGATAGAGTATATCAGCAATTGCTGCAATAGCAAGAGGTCTTCCCCAAGGTTCACTAATTTTACATTTTATTTTATGTGCAATCGTATGTTTATTATCCAATATAAGCCAATTATCACCTGTAAAACTACCTTTCTCCCATTGCGAATAACCATTACGAATTTCGGCAGGATATTGTTTCAATTTTCGGTCTTTCTCATCTTGAGTTACACATTTCTCATCAAAATATCTTAAATTAAACGCAACAACATTTCTGTTGTTTTTTCTACCAACAATTTTACAATATTCGTATGGAAGAGGAATAATAGATGCATTCATACCCATATCACAAAGCTCTACTATATTTTCAACATCATAATCAGATAACGCTCTAGTATGATCGTTTGTTTTTTTTGTAACTTCAAAATAATAAAAACAATTACCCTCATTCATATCTGTAAATAACGCATCTCTAATAAACTGTTTATCATTAATATTTTCAAGTGTAGACAGCATAATATCTTTATTTTTATTTAATTTGGTTTTTCCAAATAAACGTTTTTTTCCATAAATAACTCTATCTAGGCATGGAAGTGATACCATGTAATCAATAGAATTAGTTACGACACCTTCGCTATTATAGACAAACATTGCAAGTCGCCTAGTGAGAGAGTGGTTTGCAATCGGATCTTTTACAATAGAACGAATTTCTTCGGGTGTAAATTCATCGTAAAGATTACAACCAAAAATATCTGTAGAAGCTATTGATCCAAAATAACTATTATATTCATAGGTTTTGGATGGGGTAGCAGTTTGAGTAGACTGAGATGTTTGAGTTGAATTTGTTTCTGATATTTGCGATTTTGGAGGGCGACCTCGTTTACGCTTTATTTGTTCTTCTGGCAATTGAGTGCCTCCTTTCTAAAGTATTTCAATTTTCATTAGTTAATGAGTGTGCAATAATCGTAATCACTTGAACTTGCACCAATTAAATCGTTTTCGAGTAAATCGAAGAAATATGACCCATATGAACAAGAAGTGTATCTATCTTTTCGGTTTTTACCTTGTTCATGAATTTTAATAATACCTGTTTGTGGCATTTTTTCATAATTTAATTCTGCACATTCACTTATCATTGCTTGGGTTTCAAGAAATGGGTTTTCGTATTCCATTTGTCTATCCAAATCAACCTCATTGATATAATCCGTATTTTCAGCAAGGATTTCTTCTTTTGCGGTATTGTAATTAACAAGAAAATCAATCTTATTTTCATTAAGATTTTTCCTGAATCCAATAGCAATATCACTATTAAGCTGCTGTGTTGCATTAATAGCAAATATACAAGCTTTCGCATTTGGATCTTGACATACTTTTGCATACTCATCGTTATTCATACACTTAATAGGAGAGTATTCAACTCCTCTTTCTTCATCATATAAAACCTTTTGTAACGAATAAAGAATCTGAAGACCACCATTCCTTACGTCCAATACTATATAATCAGCGTTAAAGTCATCGTATAATTGGCGAATTCTTACTGCCTGTAATGTTGTATCACCAATTTGATTCGATTCAATATATGGATATTGTCGTCTATATCCTTGCTTAACTTCCACAGTATTATTTTCTGATTCATAAGTTATAGATTCTGGAATGCCACGAATACAACTATAAACAGAATTATCATTTTGATCACCTGCAACAAATGCTATATCACAAGAAATTGCTCTTATTTCATTATCCTGCTTTGGAATAGAATACTTGTTCCTTTTGTTTGTTTTTACATCTAATATATTACGTGGATAAAAAACATGTTTTAGAATTTGACGATTCATTAACATGGAATAAGTAAAATAAGATGATAGAGAACCTTTAACTCGAAGATTTAAAAATTCAGTTTTCCATGTAATAGGATCTTGTTTCTTTTTCTCTCTTTTCATTTGTTGCATCGTTTTTAAATGGTGTTTTAATGTGATGCTTTCATCAAATGTTAAAAGTATTGACCCGTCATTTTTTAACATTCCATTAAATGCCTGATCTACAATATCCCACATCCAGTTTCCATCATCGATCCAACTGCTAGAAATAAAAATGTCAACTGGGTTTTCTTGCAAGATTGGTATATCTCCATAAAGTATATTTCCAATACTTTTTCTCATGTAAGGTCTATTTCTTACAGTCTGAAATGGAGAAATAACAGAATCTTCTATTTTCTTGTTAATTTGTCTGAATTCTTCTCTACAACTTGCATGACTACGATTTCCTCGTGCATTATCGTTTGCTGTATATACGATAATTTTAGAAGTATTACGGAACTTTACATATGTATCATTCATACTCGTACTAACTTTTTCAATCTCGTTAGATAACGGCTTCGACCATTGCATCAATTCGTCTTGTATTTTTGCACTCACCATTAATTTACTTTGACCTTTTGTAGCAGAACCTATTACAAATAAAGTCCCTGGATATAAAATGCAACGACAACATGCATATAAAGCAATAATAAAAGACTTAGCATCGTTTCGACTCGCTATCATACATATAAAATTTGATATTCCCATTTCATATATAGCGATTTGCTGATACGGATAAAGCGAAAGCTTTAAATAATCTCGACAAAACAGATGTAAATTTCTACGCCAGAAAGAACACCATGCTATTGTATTGATTACATTATTTTGGTTGCTAAGAAAGTGTGTAGATGGGAATTTTTGGTATAGAGACAATTGATTTTCGTCTGCTGGATAGTTAGTCATCATCTTCATTGTCTTCACCATCAGGAACATAAAATTCCTTATCCCTTATATTCTCATCAAACATTAAATTTTTCATTGGTCTACAAATATGGCGGTCATAATAATCACCAAGTTCATCCCAGTCGGAAAATAATTGCTTATCCTTATAAAATTCTTCAGGTGTATATTGGGATATTGTTGCCAATGTCACTCCAAACGTTTCACTATTGCTTTCATCTTTTTCTTCAATAGTTCTTAATCCAGCTTGTTTAAAAGTTTTTGCATATTGTTCAACAAGTGTGGCATATTCTTTGGAATCGCCATTCTGTAACGCATGTATTTTTAACATATTAATATTGCATAAATCTCGAATAAATATTTCCTGATTCGAGTCAGCATTAGGATTATTTTTCTTAAGCATTCTCCAATGTTCATCAAGATTTTTATAATCTTGTGGTGTAAAACCAACCCCCCACCTATCAACAGCAGAACCAGAGACATTTATATCGTCAGCTTTTATTTGATCTTTTGATGATATTACTTCCTTTTCTTTTTGTTCATAGTTGTATTTTATCGAATCAATAAATGTCTTACGTCCTCCGCAATTCAGATTTTTCTTTGCTGCATAATGTGAAATACGTGACCTGTCACGATGTCCACTATATGTTTCACTGGAAGCAGCAAGAGCTGAGATATCGTAATTCCAACCAGCTCTTTGACAAAAATCCTCTATTGCATGTTCTTCATTGTTCGAATATAATGCAGTCATTTGTTCTACATAACGATCAGTACATTCCTTACACCAAGGTAAATAGCCACCATTAGCTTGAAATAATACATCATTACTCTTTTGAAAATAAGATTCTTGTTTTGAATAACCACGACCACAACAAGAACACTTGAATTTATGTTTCTTTTCATCGAATGCAATAGGGGATCTTGGTATTTTTATATTTACATTCGTATCAATAATTGGAGTAGCATTCATGCTTTCAATTATCTTTTCATTTTTTGTATCTTTTGGCACGAAGCCACACCTCCTTCATTTTCAACTAAATAAGAGAGTAGCAGTAACCGATCTCCCTTAAAAATGAGCATAAAAATAACAGCTATGATTAAGCTGTTTTTATCAATTCATTTTTTCAAACAACATAAAAAGAAGCCACTTCATACAAAATGACTTCTCATAATTTCCAATATTAAATTTCCAATGAAAGTGCAATTTAGAACGCCGTGTTAGGGATTCGAACCCCAAAGACTTTTACATCCAGACTGTTTTCAAGACAGCACCCTCGACCAATCGGACACACGGCATTAGCGTAGTATATAGGACTCGAACCTATGCACCGAATAAACGATGACCTCTGATTAGCAATCAGGTGCAATACCAACTCTGCCAATACTACATAACAAAAAGAGCCATCTCCAAAGAAATGACTCTTTCTTTATCAATCAGTCGCCAAACTGATTATAACTGTATAGGGCGGTAGTAAGTGGTGAACTTGCAAACCTAAGTTTCGTATGCATCCAAAAAAATAGGCTTTTACATCAGGTTTACCGCACGAAAATTATATTATGGTTCAGATGGATTAGATTCTGTAGTATCTACCTTAATTTCATCCGCGGTTATTCCAACATTGTATGTCACATCAGCAATCACACGAATATTCTCAAATCCAATTGTCTTATCAAGTTCAGCAATTGTATTCTGTAATTTATTTACATCTTCGGTAGAATACTCAGTAAATGTAACTGTAGAACCTGTAGTAGAAGTAGTTCCATATATCTCCCAAAGATTCTTTAGCTTTGCCTGTGTATTTTTAATTAAAATTTTATATGTCATACTTTTCCTTTCTACAAATTAGATTTTATTATTTTAGTACAGGTAGTGAGACTTGAACTCACACGGTATTATTACCAGAGGATTTTAAGTCCTCTGTGTCTGCCTATTCCACCATACCTGCTTATCTTATGTCTTTCTCAATAAACTAAAGCAATTATAATGATCTGTAGGAGATTTGAACTCCTGTTGCCGCCGTGAAAGGGCGGTGTCCTAGACCGCTAGACGAACAGACCTAATGTGGGTGTCTCACCCACTGGATCAGTATAAAGCACTAACTAACTGATTTTGGACTGTACACATCCAGTTATTTAAAATATAGTCGCTTATCAGCAACCTAATTCATGCTTCCATGCACTTGTTTTTCTTGCTAACCAACGCACAAGAAGAGTAAGTGATAACTCGTATCAACCAAACTACATTGCGCTTATGTATTGATACTCCATATTTTCAGACTTACAATTAAGTCTACTGAACAAGATTTTACATCTCTTGCCCGATGTCACTATAATTCCATATCTAAAATCGGCATTATGATCCTAGCGAGCGACTATAATCCCTTTAAACTTAATGGAGAAGTTTTCAATATTTTTTTATTTAGACCACAGCCCTCGAAGGATGCTGTAGTACAATAATGGTTCTCATTAACGCAGAGAAGCACGAACATCTTCTCATTTCTAAGACTGAGAGCCACCGATAATCCTAGATGTCGATAGGAAAGAAGTAGGACTTACAATGCTACATGAATAGTAAATGCCAAGATATTTATTATCACACTTATATTTTAGCAGTGAATGCATAGCTTTCTTTTATACTCTGATTCGCTTCCGAGTTTACAACGCCAATGATCAGTAGCGAAGGTACTTTTAGAGTAGCAACTAACTCAATATTTTTATCTCGTGCTTTTATATACAGCCTTACGAGTGGCTGTTACTCACTTATATTATTCTCTGTTTGGTTGCCCATTTAAAGGTTTTTTATTTTGGATTGTTTTGACAGAAACTGTCATATGAGATATAATAGAAAAGACAAGCAAATTCCCAACATTTTGATTTTGGCTAGATTGAGATGGTTAGGCGGTTTTGAGTTATCCCAGGAACAGTGATGATCCTGTTTATATAAATCCTTTCAGGGAAATAATGAGAAAGGAGGATGACATAATAGATATTTTTTGTTGCATTAATTGTCGGAACAGTAGGTAGTATCATTGCTACATACTTAGTAAGACTTATAGATAAATTGATACACAAAAATGACCGCCACTCGCCAAAGCACGGTCATTAATGTGTTAAGTATTTTATTTTTATATTTAGCCATTTTTGATTATTGGCTCAAACCGTTTAACGGGATTTGCTTGTTTCTTTTGACTTGTATTGTAACACATAAAATTGTGTGATGCAAGAGGGAATTAGACGAAGTATTAGATGAAAGTTTCATCGGGATTGCTTACAAATCAGAAAGTGATTTTTGTTCTACCTGTTTTATTTCTCCATCAGCAAAATATTTTGCAAATTGCTCATCTGCATCAATATCCTTGTACACTGATACCATATCTAGCGAACTCCAACCGACTAGCATTTGAATTACATCATCAGGAAGACCGCTTCGAGAACAAGAAGTTGTAAAGAAATGACGAAGGCTGTGAAAATAGAAGTCTTCTCCTAAATGTTTACTGAATGTATCAGCCCAACTATCAAGTGTCCCTGAATCCATAGGTTCATCTATATATTCTCCATTTACTTTCTTTGGAAATAACCATTCAGATTCAATTCCGTGTTCTTTCCTATAATTCATCCACAAATCAAAATATGGCTTAAATGGCTTTGCAAGTGTATATACCGTCAACATTTTGCCCCTAGAGCCTCTTCCCTTTGTTTGGATCTTTTCAGGTGTTTTATATAAAGAACCATATATAATATTTTCATCATCAAAATAGGATACTTTAAATCGTGGCAATTCACTCTTACGTCTACCACTAAATGCAGCTAATGCTAAAATACAAGCCTTGTCATATTTACCTTTCTCAACCCAATAATCAAGCATATTCTGTACCTGTTCATCAGATAATACAGTTTTGGTAAATACTTTCTCATTTGCAGGATTTTCAATTTTGCGTATAATTGGTTTAAAATTCTCATACTCATCATCCAATATAGCTTCAACATAATTTGAAAGCGATGAGAGAGTAGATTTTACTCTACGCATTCTAGCTGGCGACCACTTATATTCAGTAAGACAAAAGCTCTGATAACGAGCAATATCTCTCTTAGACAAATCAATAAAAAATTTATTGTCACAATGCTGAAGTAAATAAACCCAGAAAATGTAAAGGTCACGTCTATAAGCATTGATTGTATTTGGAGATCTATCAACTGAACGAAGATAGTCCAAAAAATCATTTCCTAATTCTATATTTTCTTTATTACACTGAGCCAATAACTCATCAGTAACAATATTGTTATGCTGTATTTTTCTACCCATTAAATCTCACTTCCTTTCAAACAAAAAAGAAGTGAGATAGTAGTAAACACTAAACCACTTCTTTCAAATATTTATTCGATATATATTTTATATATTTCTTCATTAAATAAGGATAGCGGCAACATATCACCTATTGCCGAGCATTCATGGTATATTTATTGTCCCCCACTAGGGAAAGAGGTGCTATCCGTATCCTCTTAATGGGCAGAGATGGATTCGAACCACCGATGTTTCTAGCGTAAAGAGTTTACAGCTCTTTGCCTTCGCCACTAGGCTACCTGCCCATAATAAAAGAGTGCGCAGCGACAACTACACACTCCAAAAATAAGACAAAAATGGCAAATTATCCTACTTAAAGGCACTTACAAGTCATAATTGTCTGATTATTTCAAACTACTCTAAAATGAATAATTTACCCATTAAAAGCGCATCAAACTATTCACATCTGAATACTTTGACTAAATATTAAACGCTTTCAGAATCTTCTCAATATCCTTATCACTCAGATCCTCAGTTGTATAATATGAATAACTCACATAAGAACCATCGTTAACCTTACTTGCTGTGAATCCATGCATATAATCATCATCAAGCTTGTATACATTATAATCATGACCTATACAATTCTCACAATCACCGTCACAATCACAATCATCAGTTAATCCAAATAATATAACTTCCTTGTCTTCATTGACACAGTAATCTATTACATCCTGCTTTATATCTCCATCCATATTAATATAAGCTATATCGACATTATTAAGAATAATTTCATCATCAACAGGGATAGCAGTAACATAACCGTCATTGTCAACATATACAAGATATTCATCTGTCTTGTACCAATCAATGAAATCAATTTTTTTAACACTTGTCTCAGGAATTTTTAACAAGATACTTGTGATATACTCAGCAAATTCCTTATTTACAATAATTCCTACGGTTTTTTCTGTACTAAATAATCTATCAAGAAAAACATCTACAATGTCCTCATATTCATCGACATTGATGATATCCATATCTTCATATTTTGTATGTTTCTTCATAAGCTCACCTCAATTAACCCAGAGTCTTAACTGCCGTAGAAACCTTAAATACAAGCTGATCTTCTGCATCTTTATGCCATGTAGAACCCTTATTATCCCCAAGCTGAACAGTACCAGACTTCTCTGCGACATGCTTTGCGGTGAAATTACCAACACCAGGAAGAGGAATCTTCTCTGTCTTGTCTTCAGTAACATTGTCAATAACACAATCTGCAAATGCTCTTAATACAGAGGTAATTTCCTTCTGAGTAAATTTCTTCTTTGGATGATTCTCATCAACATCTATATTGAAAATATCTGTAGCTCTATCTGTAACTTCTCTAATCATTACGTCTTTTGTCATAATTTTATTTCTCCTTTTTTCTCAATTAATAATAGTTTTCAACTAATTTCGGCACTTCTATAAATTTGCCGAATAACAAAAGAGGGTAGCAGCTCGATGAGTCCACTCCCTCATATGTGGCTTCATCAGCCCAAAAACCGAAGTTATTCCCATTTATTAATTGCCTGTTGGGTTCAGGTCTATTTACATCGCAGCAGTGACTCTACGATGCCATGCAAGTCGGACTACCCAAAAGTAGAAGAGTAGTCCTATGCTCACAGTCACTTGTCTCAATATTAAAAACTATGCATCTCCGTACATAGTCTACTTTGTCGTAAAATTAGTGTTTTTAACTAATAAAATCTAATGGAATATTATATGTTGCTTCTCTGCCATACACATCATTAAATATCATTAATGTTTGCCCTGGACGAGAATACAATCTACTATCATTTGAATAGTCGTCTGCACCACATAATGACCTAATCAATATGCTTTCAATATCAAATCGCTCAAACTCTTCAAGATGATGTTTGTCACCTGATACCGTATAATCAATTGTTTCACCAAATTTACGAGAGAAGATCGTATTAAGTGTAACTCCGATATCTTTGAAGTTCTTTTCCAAGTCACCGTGTACGCAACAGATATTTTTTCCAAGTACATTCAATTTTGTGAATTCCTTATATTCAGAATATAAGATCTCTACCTTTGAATTGTTTTGTAAACGCTGTTCAATCCACCAAGGGATGATTTTTTCCATATTATCTGAATGAATGGATTCACTTTTATTTTGTATAGTTCTCATATGATTACCATAACAAGAATGCAAAACCACATGATTTACTTCGTTAGATAAATCATTGATTGCTTCAGCCATAATTTCAGCAACATGCATCAACTGATCGCAAGCTTTTTCTTCAGATGCAATTCTACAAGTCGTATGAATTGCTCCATGTGATGCATCTCCAAGCATCACAATATTAAGTACATCAACATTATTTAAACGAATAAATTCTTTTGACATTTCCACAAAAGCTTTTATACGCCTCTTGCAAATATCAGTATTGTATTTGTTCCAAATATTATCCGTAACCATTCCATAGTGCCAATCAGACCAAAACATGATCGCCTCTTTATGAATATTTGGTTTAAACCATCTTTCATTGAATATCAATGGCTTTTCTTCATTTAATCTATTGGCAACATCAACAAGTCTATCCATTAAATGCTCTGAACGAGCATCAAATATAAGCTCTCTGTTATATTCTCTGCGTTGATCAGACAAACGTTTACGCTCTTTATACAGTTCATCCTTCTGGATCTGTAACTCCTTAAAATAAGAATCATCCTTGCCATCAGAATTATCCATGCTATTTTTCCACTTATAATATTCAGATACAAAAGCAGATCCTATAAGTGGTGGCTGAGACCCTTTACGAATCGTATCAGGATTAAATTCAAGTCCATACCTTGCGCAAATTTCCGACCAATCATCATCTGAAATATGTTGAACCTTATTTGAGCAATCCTGTAAAAGTTGCTCATATTTCTCTTGATTTAATCCGTATTTTGCTAATTCTTCTTCAAAATTAAACAATCAATCACCAACTCCCTACTCATCTTCAGTGATTACATCAAGATTCTCATCGGTCTTGAGCGCAACCGTAAAATCAATCACCTGATTCTTGAATGCTGTAAGAAGGTCAGATATTTTTATATCCTGTTCACTACCATTCTCGTCTTCATATGTAATAGTAGAGCAATCCTCTGAAAGTGTACCTGCCTTAATTGTTAATTTATCTGTTGTTGTTCTTGTAAACTTTAACTTACTATTTGCCATTTTCCTTTTATCTCCTTATCAACTAAAATAGGAGAGCACACTGCTCTCCTTAAATTATTTCATCTATATCACAATCTATGCCAATTATCTTATCAACTATATGGCGTTCTTTTGCTTCTTCAGAAAACATATAATATTCTCTGTCCTTGATTTCTTCAATAAAATCAGCAGTCATATCAGTGTGTTCTATCATAAACTTTGTCATACGTTCATCAAGCTTATCGTAAAACTTCTGGATATCCTTACCCTTGTTTCCGCTAGATACATAGCCTGTCTGTCCATCATGGTAGAGGACGATTGTATTTGGAAAACAGTAGCGAATATGTCCAGCAGCAAGAATATAACTAGCCATAGATGCACACTTTGCAAAACCAACTGTAACCACAGGTGTTTTTGAATATGTTATCTGACTCAATATTTGAGTACCAAGTACGCAGTCTCCACCATCACTGTTAATGTATATAAATATTTTCTTACGCTTATCTACTGGAAGATTTTTATCTTCTGAATTCCATTTGAGAATCATAAGACATACATTCTCTAATAAGTCATCAGTTATTTCCTGATTGATAATAATTCTTCTATCATTGAGATGATTCTTTATAATTTCGTTATATATGCCATCATCTTTGTTAATTTCAAATAGTAATTCTTCTATAATTGACACCTCCTATAATGGTATAATCATATCTTTCTCAGAACATTTTACCTTATAACACTTATCATTCTTAGATGTTTCTTCTCGTAAATGCTCTTTCAAACAATTTTTTGCTTCTGTAGATCCATGTACCAAGATAAGCTGATTTGTATTCAAGTTACTGCCAAATTTTAATAAGTCATCAAAATTAGCATGGGAACTGAACGTGCTCATCGTTATGCAATCTGCTCTATTAGGTACAGAAACTTTATTTATATTGATTGTTTTATGGGCTTTGCCATTTTTTATTCTATATGACAAATAAGAATCATCTGTTCCTACAAATCCAGAGAAACAAATCATAGAATTGACATCACGTAAATACTTATCAAGATAAGATAATATCCTCCCATTCGTGCAAAAACCACTACTTGAGATTACAATTTTAGGTATAGAGTCATTTACCCATGCCTTCGATTCTACCTTTTCACGCACATATTTTACATTTTTCCAATTATACACTTTTGCCCATAACTCATGAAAATCTGAATCAAGAATATCTTCGTAAGCTTGGCATATATCACAAGTTAGCATCGAATCAACGACTATATCTGTTTGAAAATCTTCATTTTCTCCAAATAGGAGATATAGTGTTGTCAATAATTCCTGAGATCGTGAAAATGAAAACGCTGGAAGAATAATAGAACCTTGTCTTTCTAGTACAGTTTCTATAGCAACTCGCAAATGTTCAACATCGAATTCACGAGTTTTCTTTATAGTTCTAGTATTTAAACCGTAAGTTGACTCCATGATTGATATATCAGAAAAGGTAGCTGGGATTTCTGTATTTTCAACATAATGATTTTTAGTATTTAACGCTCCAATGTCAGAAGTATATAGAATTTTCTTTGTTTTTATTCCATCATTTAAAATAAGCTGTAACTGTGTAGCTCCTACACAATGAGAATTTTTAAACCATTGAAAACTAACCACATCATCTAATTTGTAAACATGATTATACTCATTATATACATGAATATAGTCCAGTGTTTTATACACGTCTTCTTCAGTATATAGTGGTTCGTATTCTCTATTATATCTTTTTGATAAAACTCGTGCCTCATCATTTACAATAAAAGCACAATTAAGTAATAAATATTTCGACATAACCGAAGATGGATATGCCATAATTATTTTTCCATGAAATCCTTCTTTGATAAGACGGGGCAATAGTCCGATATGATCAATGTGCGAATGTCCAACAAACACGTAATCCAGTTCATCAGGCTTGAATTTGAATTTTTCTGAATTTGCTTTATAAGCTGCCAAATATGAATTATCCTGTAATAAGCCACATTCAAGTAAAATTTGTTTATTTGCAAATCTTATATAAATCATTGATCCAGTAACATCTTTTGCATTATTACCACAAAATAAGATTCCATCATCTTTTAGTTTCGCTTTTCTTGCGATTGTAAAAACCACCTTTCTGTTTTAGTTTCATCCACAAGTGAAGAAAAGTGGAAGAGTAGCGTGACTCTGACTCGAACAGACCCTTTGGGGTATGAACCCAACATGCACCTTTACACCTTACCGCAAATTGGAAATGTAAGACTCGAACTTACGACCTCATGATCCCAAATCATGCGTTCTACCAAACTGAACTAATTCCCAAAGATAGCAGTAGTCATGCCTTCAGAAAGAAAGTACAACTGCTGCCAAAGAAATAATGATATGTTTAATTCTGCTTGAAAACGCCTCGAATCGTTCCCCATAGGTTTGATTCCTATATATCTTCCACAGAATGTATATGGTACAGTTTCGCTTGCTGTACTTAACTGGTTTGGCGCACCACATACAAGTTTTTCACATAGCGTCACAGCAATGATTTATAGCTATGTGTTAGACGAAATATTATAATGTCTCTCGACAATTATATATTCTCTGTTTGATCAGCTAAGAAAAGCTGATTTCATTGTTTTATATTCGGGGCAGATAATGATACGTCTGCCCCTAGTATACTTTTTAAACTTGCAAGCCCTTACTTATTACACGCATTGGCAATGGCGTGGGAGTTTACTAACACAACTCTGCGCTTTCTTCCCTCCATATAACGGACGTTAAGCACTTTTGGAAACCCTTGAAAATAAAGGGCTTCGGAAGAAAACTACAAAATAATCGTGCAGTTTTTTGCGCATTATTTACAATAAAAATTCATTAAAAACTTATTTTTATCAACTCTATATAGCAAATTTAATATTTTTCTAGTATGCTTTTCGGGATTATATGTGCGATTTTTTGAAGCACCAGTCTCACTACTCAATCCTAGTGCAATTTCAATTAGACGATTAATAGTGACGACATTTTTTATTTTCATTTTAGAAAGCTCAGATATGATTTCAGAATTTTTTTCAGATAAGAAGGATATATACTCTGCATTATCTAAAATATTAATCTTTGCAGATTTTACGCTTAAGTCATAGTCTTCTATAATCTTCATCATCTTTGTCATTTGTCTTCGATTGGCTTCTCCATTCATCTTAATAAAAAATACAGAAGTTGGAATTGTTTCAACGGTAGAAGCGTTCTGAATTTTATTAATCCAATCTTCAAGCCAGTTCATAGGACATAACAATTCTCTATTGATACGACTTTTAAGTTTATTCTTTGATTCGTCAATTTCATCTTGTGGAAGTTCTTTGCCATCTTTTGTATATTTAATTTCTCTGGTATATTTCATAAACTCAGGGAAATCGTACTTTTTATACTTTGGTTTACCTAAATCCGTATACCCAACGATTCTTTTAATGCTCATGCAAGGAAGTTTGCTAATTCTATCAATTTCTTTATTACCATCAATTTCATATTCCCTTTTACATCCATCAATAATAACCTGTGCAAGAACAGATAAGATAATAAAATTGTCATAAAGTTCTTTAAGTTTTTTCTCATCAGGACTATCTTTTTGTAATTCTGTCCAATAATAAGTCATTGCCAACTGAGCCAAATTACTTGAATATCCGATTCCCATACGTGACTTTGAAAACTTGTTATCCATAGCGGCATAATCTTTTTTTGTATTATTATAGGTAATGCCAGACTCTTGTAATGCATTTACGATAGTATAAAAATCTCTATAACATCTTTCTGCACATTTGACCATTGTTGATTGATTTGTGACAAGCATAAAATCCGAGTCTTCATCCATCCCATTTGCTCTATCTTGAATATCCGTATGAATGCAATTGACTGCTATGATATTTTTACTAAATGCAAAATATTTATCCATTTTTTCTGAATAGACATTATGTAAATAACATATATTATTTGGGGAATTATGTGGATTTCTAAACGCTGCAAGATATTCATTATTATCAAAACGTTTAGTATAACACTGAATACAATTAGATTCTTGAGAAAGTGTTGGATCTTTTTCAAAATCTTCACCAACAGAATAGAGCAGAAGTGCATAAGGATTACCACATACAGTCAAATTATCACCATTGACCATAATTTTCCCTTTTCTCATTCTGTATACATAATCAAAGATGATTTTCTTTTTTTCTTCTCTAAAAAATGTACTATTTCCAAACTCATGATTTTGAGCATATAAATCGGCAAGCATCTCATAATGATTTACATCATTTGCATTCTTTCTAAGAAACTTTTCAAATTCATCATTGTCACGTTTAAGTAATTCAACATAATCAATGCTAATCCGAGCAATATCTTTTACATTATCCTTCGTACATGGAAGAGTATTAATCATCTGATAACTCAACTGTTGATATTGTCCTAATTTACTAGGGTGGTCAGTTTTTACAATGCCCCACATATCACCATCAGAATGAATTCTTTCGCACCAATAGTCATATGCTTCAGTAATATTATTACCCATTAAGTCTTGAAATTTCTTCCATTTAATCGCATTATCAGTGGTTATCATCTTAATATCTTTTAAATAATGCCATTTACCAAACATATCTTGAACCTGGTATGTATTGTAATTATATCCATTTTTATCACACCAATCTTTAAAGAATTTTTGAAGATAACTCTTAAAAGCACATGCTTTAAAAAGGTGATTTCTGAGTAATGCCATTCCGTTAATATACGATGGGAGACGAAGATAATTATAATCAGCTTCGATTAGTGCCATACCATCCCAAATTGTATTTTTAACTTGACGTTTTTCTTCGGATACAACACATTTTTTACGTTTTTCAATTACCTTTTCGTTTTTGTTAGTTTCTTTATTTTTCTTTTTGACTTCTACTTCGTATTCTTCTGCTTTAACAACTTTTGTCATTGTTTCAAAAAAGGAATCCTGATCTTTGAGAATTAGAATATCCTCAACAGGTATATGAAGTGTACCAATAATGGTAGATGTGGTAAGTGGAGCATAGGCTGACATTTCAACGATTTTCGCATTGTCATGACTCATTTTTTTCCAAGTCCAATTGTTAGCCAATCATATGCAATGTCATATAATTTACTATTTATGAAAATAACTTGTCCAAGTTTAGCTTTGGCACTTGTACGAAAAAGCATCTCATAATGAATTGTTTCTTCTTTAATTGTTCCGTCTCTGCGTTTACGTTTATATGTAACATTAACACCATTCTCATAAAAATACTCTCGAATTTCATCTCGTGATTTTTCATCATACAGATCTTTTCTATCTTCAACTTTTTGTAATGCCTGTTTAATACGTTCCTTAGAATCACCATCAGTATCATTAAATAACTTTTCTAATCGAGTATGCTCATTATCATAAGAGCGACTTCCAAATTCATAATCAAGACAAATTATATCTCGTGTACTTTCATTTTTTTTACCAGGTTTTCCTTTATAAATATTTAATCCGTTCTTTTGCAAGAAAAAACTAAATAAACTGTTGTTAAACATAGCATCAGTATATGTAAAATAATCTCGTGTTCCAAGATTAACATCATACAACATACCAGCACTAATATTTTTTATTTTAATTCCATATTCACTCATTCAGTATATCATCACCACCTTAATCTAAGTTCTCCCAAAATTCATCTTCAGAATCATATCCACCATAATCTAAGCTCTCTGCAAACTCGTGAGATGATTTTGTAGATGCTTTGTAATAACATTGTTCCAATTCAGAACATTCTTCACATCTGAAATTGTTATCAAATTCACATTTCGAAAGTTCATCTATAATCAATTCTTTCATTTCTTCAACAGTGTTAAAATTATTATTCATATAAAATTACCTCCTAATAATTAGAATTTTCTTCATTCAAACATATTCGATTCCTATATTCTCTATTCGATTTTCCCAAAATTCTAATATTCACAACCCCTCATAGTCTCGATATCTACGCCCAAAAATTTCATTAACCATTTAGGATCTTCCATTGCACATTCATAATGCACATACCTATTACCACCAACAGTTAAATATCTACCTATATATTTTTCACCATCATAAATTCCTTCTCCGCATAACTCACATTTGTATGCCGAGAATGGCGTTTTATAATTAGGACAGCCAGAGATATGGTCGTTCCCAGTTACACCACAATATTCACAACATTTACTCATATAATTTCCTCCAATCTATTATTCTCTATTTCTTCATATACATATCCATCATTTGTTGTATAGTATATATGTCTTATTCCTAGATCCTTAATTGCAGCCATACAACTAGGACATGGGCGAGCAATTCAATGTTCCTGATCACAACGAATCCTATATACATATAACTTTACCTTTGAAAAATTTATATCCAGATGTCGGATAGAAAAGATGCGATTGATCTCTGCATGAAGTTTAGGATAAAAATAAGAAGTCTGTGGATGATATCTATATCTATTGTAATATTTCTGCATAGGATGTGTTTTATTCGTGTTGCAAGCTATCCCAATAATATTTCCTTGATATACTGCAACACACCCTACATGAGTCCTTTTATAATCAGATATTTCGGCGGCTTGATGAGCTTTCTGAAAATATCTCATATCAGCTCTACTCAATCTATTCATCAATGCCACCTAACAGATCATCACCATAGTCAAAACAGTTCAACTCATACTTAATCCTTTTGATATAATAATTAAATTTACCAGCTTCAAAATTCTCGTTAATATACTTATTAAGATCATTCCTTATATTCTGTGCATCTGTTTTAATAATGATAGAAGAGTGGTCTTCCATGAGATCGAGATGATTAACCTGGTCATCTTTAATATAAAAATTCGCTGTGTACTGACCTAAAGCCTTATCCCAAAGTGCAAATCCAACTATTGAGTAGCCGTTATGTAAGCTTGTCTCTATCCCTATGTTTGAAAAATTCTCATATCTAAGCATTCTGTGTGTTCTCCTTTGTTTTCTTATCTTTTATATTATTTCGACAATCTCTATCAAATTTCCAATCTGACATTATTCTGCCAGCAATATTTCTTGTACCAACGTAACTCATATCAAAATCTGAAGCATAAATATTTCCTCCAAATGTGTTATGATGGTCGTAATTTCCTATGTAATTTGTCATGTGTTTTTGTTCTCCTTCTGATTTTAAAATTATTTTTGTTCATTCGCATCGCTCCTTTGTAGTGTTGCGTTTATTTGTGTCGTATGTTTATTCTCTGTTTTAATCATGCTTTATTTCCACTTTTCATTTCTCCAAATGAGTCTACATTATAGATTTCCAACATCTTAGTAATAGCCCATTCAATTTCTTGCTCATATCCTTCTTTATTAAGTACATATATATTTGGTACATTCTGCGGTGGTTTCTTTGGATCAGGCTGAACACTGCCAACTTCTTTTTTGATTAAAAGTGGTTCTTTGTCACCTATAGAAGAGGTGAGATATTGAATACATTGATTGATTGTGTCCTTTGACATAGCGAGTTCTTTTGACATAGATTCTATACTTCGCCAAAAAGCTTCTGGTTTAGTTTCAGGATTATACGTAGATTCTTCATTATCTTTATTTTTAGGACGAATGAAGATATATGAATTAATATAGAGAAAAGCCATTAGTATATTCTCTTTATTGATACTTGATTCACTCATCATAATAAAATCAAGCTGAGAAGATGTGATTTTTGAGAACTTATCAACAACATCAAAATTTTCAGGAATGATTTTAATTTCAATGCCAGTATCATATCCAAGCGTGTCAAGATCCTGTTGAACTTCAATCATTTTGTTGTTAATCATATATTCCAATACATCAAGAATTTCTTGAACTGCTTTTGGTCTACGTTTATGTGTTTTATATCCGTAAAAATTTAAAACCTTTCTAAGCGTAATCCAACTATAATCCTCATATGATCTATATTTATCAATAAGAATGTATGTAATATAGAATTTTCGACTAACCCCATATTTAGTTTTGATGTTTCCTTGAATATAGTCATTTGGAAAACGAGTAAAGTATTCTGTTTTCTGTTGCAATAAAAATTCCTCCTTTATATGTGATATTTATTTATTCTCCATTTGAGATTAAGTGAGAAATAAATTTACGAGCGTTCAGTAAAGTAGGTCTGAACCCCCACTTGTTTGTTTAATTTTTAAAATTGGTAGGGGGTGAAACCTACTTTGCCGAACTGAAAGAAGATATATAACTTATTTAATAAGACAGACTATTCGTAATTTATTCACTACGTTCATAAATTACTCTTTAAAAATCGGTTCGATTGTTATTGATTGCTTATTCAAATTACTGTCTTAATATTTGTCTATATATTCTCTTGTCATTACTCATTTTCTCTCTGATTAAGATTCACATATTTATCACTAAATTCAGTATTGAAGACTGGCAATCTATCATGGTACTGTTCATATATTTCTTTACCAGACATGTGAGTTGTATATTTCCATCCATTAGGTAATTGTTTATAAATAGTTTTGTCATCTACAATACTTTTTTCTTCACTGAATCTATCACCTATCTTGCCGCAAATAGAACAGTAGCTAAGTAATTGTGTAGTAAGATTATCCTTTCCCATAAAAGAAAATTTATATCTGATAATACATTCTTCATATTGATGTTTGTGTTTTGATTTCTTTTTAACTTTGGATATGTTACTTCCTGTGTTTTTTCTGTACTTTGGTATTTCCTGATCAAAATTATTCATAATTATTCCTTCCTGCATAACATACTTAATACTTCATCTAATATAATTGTAGATATTGGGTAATAGGTGATCATATCTTTATTATTCTCTGTTTCAGGCACAATAAAATATAATTTATTAGCATTGTCAAATTCGTAGTGATGTTTATAATTTGAACTATTTTTAAGTTGTTTTGTTACAAGTGCACGAGCTTCTTTTTCTGTTGCAGCATGGGCAAGGATAAAATATTCATTTGGATATAGATATACATTATTTTGATAGATAGGTTTGACTTGATATCCTGTACAAGTAACTTTCTGCTCAATGTGTAATAATTCTTTCTTGATGAGTGCAATTGCGTATACGTTTTTATTCATGAAATATTCCTTTCTGTATCTGTGGGATTAAATTAACGAAAATGACACCTATTTTTGATTTTGATTATTAAATGATAAATTGGTCGTCTGATAGGCTATCATTCAAATTTACATCAAAAATCGTGCTGTAAGTCTAATGATTATATATAAGAAACATTAAGGTCAGAGTAATATTAATCAACTATCAAATATTGTTGGCTTTGCTGTAGTTAAGTTATAGTTGATCAGATTGTATTTTTGTAACAGATTATCTACTATTGATTCAAATAACTTTCTAATAGTTGGATTGTGTTCTATTACGTCTAATGTATAGCAGGTATCTAAGTTATTAATGTAACAATAATCGGCTATTTCCTGGTTAAGATCTATATCTGGATATGTATTTTCTAATTCAGTATATAAATTCTTGTATAGTTCAGTATTAGATATCTGAAAGTAATCAGTAAGTAACTGATACTTAGGAAACATCTTTGAAGTCCAATATGAATATTTCTTCTTTGGAATATTTGGTGTATGTTTTGTCTCTTTAATAGTATTTATTTCCTGTTGCATTAATGTTATTGTTTGCGTGAGAGCAGTGAGAGTATTAGTTATTGAAGTTAATGTTGATACTATTGATGAATCTGGTGTTAATTCATTATGCCTGTATTTTTTAATAACATCCCATACCCAATCCATAAATTCATTTGCACATTTACTTTTAGACCATCTGCATATTTCCATCACACCTTTTTCGGTATAATAATAAATTTGATGACCGTTTACCAAATTGGTAAATGAGAATTTATTAAGTCTGTCTGAATGTCTGTTATGAATTTTTCCAATTGCAACCATTGGATCAGCGTATTCCAATGCCTGACCAATCTGTTCTCTTGTAAGAAGTATGTCATCATTCATGTTTCTGTAGAAGTTACATGGTAGGTTATTAAATGTTTCTGTTGTAATTAGTTTTAAATTGCTCATTTGTATTTTCCTTTCTTGCGAATATTAGTGGTTTCTTGGTTATATATTCTCTGTTTGGTTATTTTTAATAGACAGAATTGTTTATCTACCCAAAATTATTTTTCTTGCTACGCTGCGAAAATACCGTCCCTAATCATAGGGACTATTTTTATTGCTGTACAATGAGTTTGTTATATGGGATCTGTGGAGTAAATTAACGATTTTAAAGGTGAATTTTAATTTTGATGGCTTGGTCGGTAAATTGGTAGGGTGAAGGGTTGAATTGAATTTTAGGGTTAGATTTGATGATATAGGTCGTTTGGGAGAGGGGATAGTGTGAATGGATGTGTGAGGTAAGATATGATGTTCGATTATTTATTTTCGGCAAAGTGGTATTAATATAAGGAAATGATACTTATTTTAAGGATATTTTAAAAGTTGATGTGGTTGAGATGATTGGTGGTTTGAGAAAGAATTCAGGTAGGTTCGACAAAATGGTTGATTTATAAGGAATTTTATAGATTTTGAGTGGAAGAGTGATGAAGATGGGATATGAGTAATTCGGATTTTTGATTGAAAATTAAGGGAGTTGTCGAACTAAGTATCGAACTGAAAATGGAGAATTTCGTGTGAGTGGAACAGATACACTGAAAAATCGTCTGGTGGTTGGCTGCTAAGATGTAAACACACCCCACCATATCAAACTTGAAAAACCTGGTAAAAACAATAAAAAAAACAGTACCTAATACTATACTATTAGATACTGTTTTGCATTGATATATATATATATATATATATATTAACGTGTACTAGCTAGTGTGCATTTGTTCGTCTTAATATTTAAATTTTGATTACTCAAATAAAAAAATATATTTTCACAATCTGCAATCCCATAAAAATAAATATCACGTTATATCATACTATCCCTATTCTAACATACATTTATATATTATATAATGCGACCACATAATTATATATTAATATAATCCATTTTATTATTTATTCTAGTTACTAGGGGTATTTTATTAAAATTATTTACGCTTTACAAAATCAATTACAAGATCACATTCTAAAGCATCGCACCACATAGCTAGATCTGACAAGGCTAAACGATTATTATTAAATCTGTTATTCAACTGTTGTGGTATCATGTCACACTTTTTTGCAACCTCTGCCATAGTCATATTACAATCTATTGCCATTTTTTTAAACTCATTTTTAACTTGCTTGTTATTTTCATATTTAAACATGTCTATATAATTTCATCCCTTTTTAAACAATCAATCACATATTCATTTAAACTTTTATAACCGTGATTATTTAACCATGTTTCTATAGTTTCCCTTTTATCTACATCTATAAAGATATTAGGTCTCCATCGACTGTTAGCATATTTTTTATTTGCTTTAATTCTAGCGTCTGTATATTTATATTCTTGTTTCTTTTGTGCACTATTCACAAAATCACCTCCAAAATTCAAGTAATTAAAATTTTATCATTTTTTAGATCAAAAATCAATTATACAACATGCACATAAAAACTACTATATCATACGTATTACATAGCCTTAAATTGTGCAGATTATACAAATATCATACGTATTACACGAACAACCGTTCTTTTATCGTCATTTTGTATATGTTATCAAGTTGCATTATATCATACGTATGGTATAATGAATACATAAGATAAAGAAAGTTAATAAGTTCTATCGTTAGGGGCAAGTCCTATATGGGCAAGCTATACCTATGTTATACCCTTATTAACTTTGCCTAAAAATACACATAAAAGGAGGTTGTTCAATATGCGTACAGTAAACAATTAAATTACATAATCTCTATATTGCTACAACTAAAATGACAACAACAGAGATCAAAAAAGCAGAAAATGCAGGCTTTACAGTAATTGAAAGATAGCACATTTAAAAGAGAATAAATTCAGGAGGTAATCACCATGAGAAAATACACACTTAAGCAGTTAAAAAACCTTGTAAACAATGGGTTAGCCGTTGATCTTACAAAAGGTAACAATGATATGTATAAAGAACTTATGAAAAAAGAAGGTTATTTAAATCAAGTCGGCTATGCCATCGGTATATATGGCTTGAATGGCAAGTTATTAAAGGGTGACAAAACGGGCACATTATATGCAATAACCGCTAGATCATCCGCATTATACATATTTTAAAGGTTTCCTGATGAGTCTTTGAAAATTAAGACGAAACCGCCAGAACAGGCGGTCGAAACTACATAAAAAGAAGGTGTAAGACTATGAATGATATTAACACATTATATACCTGTTATGAGACAGAGCAAACAATGACCAAAAAAGATTGGTTTTTATATTATCTGCTCAATATTGATAAAGTAGAATATACAGACTTTATTTCATGGTTTCACGATATGAGAAAATCAGGGGTACTTGAAATAGCATAATTCAGAGGCAAGCGGTGAAGCCGTGGTATTCAATTACAACTTGCCATTTGCACAATGATAAATAAATACAATGATAACAAAGTATATTTTGAGGTCTACCAGCTTTGATCTGAGGGCTACCAGTTTGGTAATAAGTGCATAAAATCAAAGAAGGTCATAAGTGAACTATACAGATAGAAACATTATCAAAGTATTTTATAGAGGCTCGGAGGATGCCTGACTGCCTCCATTATCAAAAAACAGGCGTGGCAATGCCATCCACCTGGGAGAGTATAAGATACACCCACATAAGATAACATCAGAACACGGCAAACAATTAAATTGATATATAGAAGGCTCTATATATTTTTTATAATATATAAAAGTCGTAGTTAACACCGACTAAAAAGAAGGTTAAATGTTGATGTTGCCAAAATTATGAGTACAACAGACAAGTGAAGAGGTAGACACTGTATAATAAAAACTATCCGCTATAGGAAATTTGAAATAAATAGCTTATAGTACGGCTGTAAAGGTAGCAAGTACCATCAGGATAAAAATAAACTTGACGTGTAGAGGATCACGACCAAACAACTAGCAGTAAAGCGGAGTAAATCCAGACTAGAGGCAAACTTGAAAAACAAGGGTAAGATAACGAGACTGTGAATCACTTGTGAAGTCTGATACATAATAATTTTATGAGGCTATACAATACAGACAAAAATACATCTATACAATATATTGCAAAAGTTTATATCTGAGTTGGGCAAAAATGAACGGCTAGTACCTTATTAGTGAGTAGTAAACAATATGATATATAACAATTGTTTTCCCTGTTTGTAACAAGTATATAAATAAAAGGGTTATCAAGTTAACTACATTAATTTGTATTATTGATAACTCTTTTATTTTGTCTGTATGAATAGCTTTATAATGACTATTCTATAATAAATATTTATGATTATATAATATATGGTTGTAGATATTTAGTAGATAGCAAATAAAAGCTAGTAGACAGCAAATAAAAAATAATATAATATATAACAAATATAAGGAGGAATAAAAATGGAATGGTTTAAAGATACGTTTTTACCATCATTTAATTTTTGCAAAAGTAAAAGAATATCAGAAAAACAGTATGATATTTTTGTCAAATATCTTTATGATAAATATCTGTATAAAGAATTAGATAGAAACAACGCTTGTATTCAAGAATATCACATTTATAATTTGGTAATCATTATACAATCAAGTCATGTAGGATATGGCAAGGGATGGAATGAATATTATTTAACAATACAATAAAGGAAAAGTAAACAAATAGAAAAGATAAATAATTTAGACAAGATAAAAAGAATGAATGGATAGAGTATAAATAATATACATAATCAAATAAACTCAATAATATTTATAAGCAACTCATAAAAAATATATATGGGTTGCTTTTTTAGTGGAAAAATTAAGGAGGTACAACACTATGAGCGAAAAATATAATTATTTAGAAGCAGTAAAAGAGGATGTAAGAGAATATATAAATAATGAAATTAAACTGCTAGATTTTAGCAGCCTGGAAGAACTGGAAGAAAAACTTAATGATGATTTATGGATAAATGACAATGTAACAGGAAATGCAAGCGGAAGTTATTATTGCAATTCTTGGAAGTCAGAAGAGGCGTTGTCTCATAACTGGGATCTGCTGGCTGAAGCGTTGGAAAACTTTGGACAGGATGGAACGGATATTTTAAAACAAGGATCTGAAGCAATGGACGTTACAATCCGTTGCTATTTACTAGGACAAGCAATAGCGGAAGTTTTAGAAGAGGATGATATAGAGGAAAAATTAGAAGAAAATCAGGCAGAGGAATAAAACATATAAGTATGTTATAAATGGCACATTCTAAAAACAGGGTGTGTCATTAATAATGTATTTATAGAGAATAACACATTATAAGGAGGAATAGGAAAATGAGAAATAATAAATTGTATACATATAATGAAGTATGCCAGATGTACAGAAGGCATACAAAAAAATTAATAGGTCAAAAAATATCAGGGGTTATTCTGATAGTAAGTTACATATTGATGAATACATCAATGGAAAAAACAATTCCAATTTACATATTAACAGGTATTGCACTCATATGTGGTTTGTGGATGATATGCACACCTAAAAAAATCATATAAGGAGGAAAATATCATGGCAATTAGAACAATAAAACACGGATATGTTGTAACCACATACCCTTGTAATAATGGCTATATTAGTGAAGTAATAAATAAATATGGCGTATCGGAAAAATGTAAATACTCTTTTAATGTCATGGAAGCAAAAGAAAAACATAATAAGTTATTAAAAACAGTATAGAAGAATGGAAAAATTATGAAGAATTTAACTAGTAATAATTTGAGAAAAGCCAAAATTTTAATAGCTGTAATTAATAGCTGTAAATATGAAATCAATGTAACTGCTGAGAATGTACGATCAATAGTACAGTCGGTTGTAAATAGAGTTGCGTTGAAGTTATAGTAAATGGATATTTCATAAGGAGATGAAAAAATGGAAAGAGCAATGATTATTGTAGTAAGCAACAAAGAATGGAATATGCTTAAATCAATATTAATGGATTACAAAGGTAATTCTGATAGACTGGATGTTATAGCAAAGGAGTTATTTGAAAAGTATAAGGCAAAGAAAAATGTCGATGCTGTTTTATTAGATTACACATATTACGGAAAGCTGATTATAGAACAGTAAATACGTGTTCCCTTAGAATTGGAGGTAAGAGAAAATGAATAGAATTGATGAAATTATTTATAAAGAGACACAGAAGGCAGCTTATGAAGAACAGTGTGAACAGGGATTTGTTCATCAGGAACAGTCGAACGAAGATTATTTCGAAGGTTTGAACGATTATTTTGATGGAACAATGAGTATTTGAAATTAAAATGTGTGTTGCTTATGAATTGGAGGTAAGAGAAATGAAATATAAAAGATGGTTAAGATGTATAAAGGATTATGAAGAAGATTTAACCGGCAATGATGATTTTGCTACGGTTTGGACGACTGGTAAAGTATATGGGGCAATTAAGCATCATGACGGAACATATACAGTTGAAACAAATATGGGTACAAAAGGAATTGTAGGTGTCGAATATTCATGTACACCAGATTATTTTGAAGAAGTGAACACAAACTAAATGCGTGTTTCTTTCGGAGGTGAAGCATATGACCGCAAATGAATGGTTGAAGAAAAACAATATTGATTTATCAAAATATCATGGAAATGTAGGTGATTATGAGGGCAATATTTGTATTGAGACAGATGATGGATGGATTTTTTGGAATGCAGAGGGAAAATGGGAAAAAGTAACCGTTTGAAATTCGCATTTACTAGGAAATGGAGGATAACAGATATGACTTATAAATATAAGTGTGGAAATGAAATAATTAGAGTATTTGTATGGAATGATGATTTTCATAATGAAGTGTCAGTTGAAGATACAAAAACACGGAAATCATATGATCGTACAATCAGAGAAGATGAAAAGGGAAAGTTCTTTACTTGGAATCGCAACAAAATTTATCTTAATGATTGGATTAAAATCTCTATGAAGGAGTTGAAAGAGAAAATCGAAAATGGAGAATGGATTACTTCAGATGATTTATGCCAAGCAATTATGACTGATGGGATTGAAAATGCCAGGTTTATTGTTCCATTGAATACAACATGTGGATTTGGATTTTTCTTAAACGGAAATGAATTTAAAGACACATTATGCAAGGTAGAAGAAAGATGGAATCGAGAAATTAAACAGAACTACAAAATTGTTCTGATACCAGTTGAGCCTGATGATAGTGTTGCAAGTAGTCGTGATTATTATACTGAGGATTTAGTGTCACTTATTAAAGAAGGACATATTAAAATTGTAGCATAAAGTCAAAGTAAACTAAGATTTTATGGAAAGGAGTGAAGAGAAATGGCTAAAAATAAATCACGGTGGAATGACTTACCGTATTATAAACGCTTGGCAAAACGGTTAAAACAGTATGGCGTTTCGGATGAAATGTGTGAGCATATTAAAGAAATAGGAAAGAAAAGAGAAGAACGGAATAACAAGTAACCGCAAAGGCAGTTAGGAGAATAATCTACTAGCTGCCTATTTTATTACAAGAAAGTGAGGAAACGAATTATGTACGATTTTACAAAAAATGAAATGGAAATTATTAAAGACAACCTGATGTCATTTATTGCAAACTTTGGCAAGCCACGGATTGAGCGTGGTGATGACGGAGAAAGTTTCTATGTATTCACTGATGATTCAGATTCATGGAAGCAGTATTGTTACAACATTGATTATCTGAATGGTTGGCTATATGGATGTGTTCAGGCAGCTTGTGGAAATCCAAAGAGAGATGAAGAGATGAGAGAAATGTGTGATAGTGCAAGTTTCAGAGAAAGATATGCAATCTTATATGGTGAAAGAAAAATAAAAAATATCAACGGTCATAAATGTTATGTATTCACATATTCAGAAGACGATGAATACCAGGATGCAAACGGAGCTTTATATGACACAGTAACAAGAAGTTGGAGAAATTAGAAAGGCAGGTTGATTAGTATGATGGAGTATGAAATAGAAAAAAGAGATTTTGGTAGCACATGGGTACATGTACTTGATAAAAACGCAAAACAGGAAACAATGACAATAGAGATTGTGCATTGTAAAAATCCAGGAGGTAAAAATTCATTACCTTATGCATGGCATAAAAATGGTTGGACTGATAAAGTGATGGAAACCTATGTTGGTTGCCATACTTATGTACATGATTCGGAAAATGGCTGTTATGGTGGATATAATGTCACAGAAAAATTTGATGGAAAGCGAAATGTGATCAACTTTGATTGGTTACTCGAAGATACAGAAGAAAACAGAAAGAAAATCATTGAAGCTTGTATTGAGTTATTTGAACATGCTACAGGTAAGAGTGCAACGGAAAAGAAACTTGAACATGTAATGGAAGTTGCAAAGAAGAGAGGTATGGAAGTTGTATCTAAAATACCTGAAGGCTGGAAGAAAAATCCACTTATGACAGATCCTTATGGAGCTGTGACCATTGACAATGGAAAGCCAATTTTTATTAAAGTTGGAGATAGGCATAAGAAAAATCCAGAATATAAGAGAATGTTGTTGATTTAGGAAGGAGAGTGATTAATATGTTACCACAGATTCAGTATGACAAAGTATTACTTGGCAAAATGAAAAGCAATTATTTTAATGCAAAAGCATTATATGAAACCATTAAGGCAAATGCAGAAGAAATTCAAAGAAAAGTTCTTGCAGAGAATGAATTTTATGAGACAGAACATGTTGCGGAAATGATGGAAAAGCGAGGTGGAGATGGTAAACCTAAACGTATCCTTGATCCTGACTTAACATATATGATGGACTTAGATAATGAATTACCACGATTCATTGATTTATGTTATCCAGAATATGTAAAAGCTGGTATAGCAGATTCAAGAGGTAAAGATTATATTCCAGAAGCGAATGCAAAAGGCTTAATGTATGAGGCAGAAAAACAGCTTGTAGAGTATGGAATTGATATTATCCCTGACGAATTTGGAGAAAAGGAAACTCTTAGAAAAGCAGTACAGATGATTAAGTATAGAGATAAAGTGCTTGATTTGGTATTGAGATTAGAAAGTGGGGAGGTTGAGAATTATGCAGAAAATAATTGATAGTGCTGTTTTACTAGATGGAACGAAAATACAGCTTGAAGATTGGCATAGCGAAAATACAGAAAAATATCCAGACTTACACGGATATACAATTGGTGCTTATCCGATAGCTAAAAATACAAGCAGGTCTGGTTGGATACGAAAAGGTGAGACATTCAGACTTGGTATTGCAAGAAATGAATATGCAAATTACACAGATGATATGGTACTTGCAGATTATGAAGCGTTGAAAAATGGAACTAAAACACTTGCTGATTTGCGAGAACATTTTTGGAACAGAGAAAAAGATGCATTTTACTTGGGCTTGATTGATAAAGAGCCAGAGTGGTAATCAAAATGAAATTGTAATTTACTAAGAAAGAGGGTTGACATGTATGAACGAATTAGATAGGATCATTAAAGATTTATCTGAATCTATTGAAGATGACCAGAAATATATGAAAGAAGAGTTTGAAACAGTAAGAAATTATTGTATAGAACGGAAATTTAAGTTATCAGAGGATGAAATGAGAACAATTAAATCAATCGGTTTAGAATCGTGGATTGAAGAATGGAGGAATGATTATGAAGAAGTATAATGTGACATTTACAACATATGAAGAATATGAAGTTGAGGCAGAAAATGAAACAGAGGCACTTAGAATTGCAGAAGATGAATTAAGATCTGATAGGTGTCGTCCAATCGCAGATACTCACTATGACGAAAGCGATGTTGAAGAAATAGAGGAATAAAAATATGGAAGAATATATTTTGGATGAATGTAGAAAACGTATTCTAAAATTTCATAATATGTCTGATACAGAGATTTATAATTGGATGTGTGATAATTATAAAGGATGTAGTAATTATGAAATGATAAGAAAATGCAGTTTTATAATATTCGAGGAGAGCAGATAGCAGAGAATGTTATCTGCTTTTTTAATGCAACAAACAGAGAATAAATAAGGCAGACGCAAATAAATGTGTCTGTCTTATTTATTGGAAGGAGAACGAGAAATGAGAATAACAAGAGAAGAATTGAAAGAAAAATGGTTTACGTCATGGAATGATTCTCTCCATGATATTGTGGCAGTTCAATATGGAGATGAACCATTGATTAAATATACCCAAAATGAATATGAAAAATTTCAAAAATTAACGGGTACACTTGCAAATATTGAAGCAGTAGCTGCTTATATTTACAGTCAGAATGGGAACTACGATGAATATAGAACTCTTGTTGGAAGTGTAAACATTGCAGAAGATGGAAGAGTTCTTTGCGGTGATGTAAATGTAAAGTACAGAGGGAAAATACATAATATTATCATCAATAGAATGTATGGATTTTATAAACTTGATATTTTACGAATGAGTTCAGGAAAGGTTGTTGGATTTAGTAATGCAGATGGTCAGGGAAGTCCTTCAATTTATACAGAAGAAATGGACAAAGATTTAATTGAACGGATTTTAAATGATTCAATGGAAGATTACGGATATGGTATTCAGAAATTTATGGAATGTGCAAGAGAAATGTATGCACAAGATAGTGTAAATCACATTATGGAAAAGAGATTTGGTGCAAGAAAGTGAGGTTGATTGATATGGAAGTTGTTACAAGAGAATACAAAATATATAACTTTTCTGAATTGTCAGAAGATGCAAAAGATAAAGCAAAACAGTGGTATTTAGATGACGATTTTAGACCATCGGAATTTACTGAAATTTATGAGCAGGATTTACGGAATATCTTTCCAGATAGCGAACTGAAATTACAGTATTCTTTAAATTACTGCCAGGGAGACGGATTGAATATTTATGGAGAGTTAAATGTAAGCAATGTGTTAAATCTTCCGAAAAGTCATTTCTGTGGAGATGAATTTAATGATTTGATTGAATATTTTACGGAAAAGGAATTAAGAACAATCAGTAGGTATTCAAGTGAATGTGGAACGGATATTAAACTTCCTATGAATAATCATTATAACTATTGTTGTGTAGATAGAATTGATCTAGCAGAAGAATGGGAAAATGATTTATGGTATGCAAATTACAAAAATGTAAATAAAGAATTGCTTCAGAAGCTTGAAAAATATGTGATTACAATTATTGAAAGATTATGTGCTGATTATGAAAAATATGGTTATGAATTTTTCTATGAAGTGGATGATGAAACAATGGAAGAAGCATGTGAAGCAAATGAATGGAAATTCTTAGAGGATGGTACATTCTTTGTAGCATAAAACCGAATGAAAGAACTGTTTGATTAGAAATGGAGGTGTTAAAAATGACTAGATGTTATTTTTGTGAAGCATCAGATATAAAAATACCAAATTATAAAGTTACAATAAAAGGGAAAAAGAATGGAAATAGAGTCCAAAAGACAATTCGTGTTTGTAATTGTTGTGGTGCATGGATGTCCAGTGAAGATATTAAAGAAAAAGTTATTGAAAATTTTGGATGGGAAAGCGAGGAATGATTATGACATATTACGAAACAAAAATAGGAAAGATTATTGAGGAAGAGTTCGATTCACGAATGGGGAATGCAGTTATTTCTTACATTATGGATAAAGGTATGAGCAACGTAAAGGAGATTACTGACGAACAGATTAAGAAGCTCGAAGGTAACGGATTAATGACTCAAGATTTTGTCCAATCATTAGTAAGGTGTGCAAGACGGATATGTAATGAGTGTGAATGGATTGAATTGATTGAGTTTATCAGATTGCATTTGTGGTGTATTCCAACAGTACATGATGTGTATTTATATAAGGAAGATTTTACTGACGAGTCATTTGCAGAGCTGCTTGACAATCTTGATCTTGATGAAAGTGAAGTCGGTGAAGAGATTAAGTTATTTGCAGTAGTTGACAAGGATTGTTTAAAGGAGTGATTGATATGATGACAAGAGAAAGATTTGCAGAAACAAATTGGAAAATGAGTTATGAAGAGTACCAGAAATGTTATTGCCCAGAGTGTGAAAGAGAAGAATGTCCACACAGAGGAGCATTTAGAAGAATACCTGAAATTGATGGTGGACTTGGTTTATGTCCTAATCTAAAGGGAGAGTGATTAAGATGGTAGTAGAACGCAGATGTATTAATCTTTATTCTGATATGAATCCGTGGATGAATTTAGTTTTATTGGTAAATGATGAAGATTTTGATAAGGCAAAAGAAGTAGCAGAAAAAGCCTTTGATGATTTTTGGAATAATTCAAAAGTTGAAGAAGAATGTTGGTCTTATGGAGATTGGATTGGATGGAAACTGAAAGAAGCAGGTATCGAATATGATATGTATTTTATAGATGGTGAGGATGATTAAAATGTACAGAGTATATCAATTAACGGATAAAGAGAAAGATAAAATTGTGCGATGTCGTTGGGATGGAGATACACATTACTATGATGTATTTGAATCACAAGAAGAGTGCGATGAAGAACAGAAAAGATTGGACGAAATTGAAGCAGAATATAGAAAAAATAAAGCTGATTATTTGAAAAATTGTAAAGGAGAGTGATTAAGATGTTTAAATATATTATCAGTTATGATGGCGGTTAGTTAAGAGACAGTGGAGAATAACTTAATAGTGATAGTTAAAGCAGAGATTTAATTATCTCTGCTTTTTCTATAAATACATATGAGGAGGTGTTAGAGTGATTAAACCTTACAAAATGTATGGCGACTTCTATGTACCAGGTTGTCCAAATGCTTTTCCAACTGAGGAAGAAGCATGGGAATACATAGAAGAGAATTGCTAACACAAGAGGCATCGGCTGGTGACGCAGCCGTGTAAGTCCTCACTCCTATATTAGTATTATAACACAAAATGGAAAGGAATAGTAATGTTTTGTATTTATCTAAATTGAAGAGGTGAGAAGATGACAAGCACAATAGAAAGAGATTTTGTAGTAAAAGATGGTGTAGCAAGCTTCCCGATGAAAGAATATCCAAACTATTGCGGAATTAAAGATATTGGATATATTTCACACGGAGAATGGGCAGATGCAGAACTTGAATATAAGGGAAAATTATTCAATGAAAATGTGGTGTCAGATGCAATGTGGGGAAGATTTATTGAAGAATTTCCTGATAAAGATGGAGATTACGAAACGTTTAGTCAGTATATGTATGACAATAAAGACGAAGTATATGAATTATTAGAAGATTGGAGTGATTAATATGGTAGATCGAAAATTATTGGAGCAAGCTGCGACAGACACAGCAAAAATGATAAGAAGAGAAATTAGGGAAACTTATGGCAATGAGGAACTTCGTGGATTGAATGGATTCTTTCTTACAAAAAGCGAATTAGATATAGATACAGCAGGTCTTGAGAAAGAAATTGAGGATATTATGAAGCATCCACGGAAATATAAAGCAATGATAATGGTATTTGCATACTTTAGAAACATGATGATAAAGGAGTGATGAAAATGAAAATTACGCAGACAAGAGTAAAGCAATATAACAGTACATATAAAACAGTTATTTCAGTTGATGGGATTCCTGTGTGTATTACACGGAGCAATAAGAGAGCAAGTGACATTGTTTCTTATTTGTCTGGATATGAAGTTGAGATTAATGATGGAAAATTAAAAAAGCAGTTGGATAAGATCAGAGTTGGAAAGTGAGGTTGAATAATATGAGTAAATTAAGAGTATGGTGGATTCCACAGGTAGGGGCAGATGGTGGAGCATTTTATATTCCAGTTAATACAGTAGAAGAAGGCAAAAAGATTATGGATTTATTGGCTGCTTATGACGCATTTCAGTTACAGAACAGAATTAAACCAGATTATTGCAATACAGGCGGTATTCAGATCTGGAACGAAGAAGAGTCCGAATGGGAAGATTGGTGGATGGAGACGGAAGATGATTATTTCGATGATGTGGATGATTATTGTGAGCAGTGTGAAAAGGCAGATGAGCTGGAAAATTTTAGAAGCAAACTGTTTAAGCAGATTGATTGGGATAAGATTCATAAAATGACAATGTAAAGAAATAGCATTTCAAACGAAAGGATGGTTGATTTATTATGGCGAAATTTAATGTTAGATATTATGAGTGCTATGAAGGATTTTACGAAGTAGAGGCAAATAGCAAAGAAGAAGCAGAAGAAAGGTTAATTGATGCTATTAAGGAAGGTAGAGAAGATGCGCCAGATCAGTGTTATGACAGTGATGCAGAAGCTACAGAAATGGAGGAATAATTATGTTAAAGGCAATAAATATTAAATGGGACACAGACGGAGATATGGAAGTATTAAATGAACTTCCAACAGAACTTATTATTCCTGATGATTTAGAAGAATTATACAAAAGAAAAGAAGATAAAGAATATGCTCTTGAAGAAATTGCTGATTGGTTATCAGAAGATACAGGATTTTGGCAGAACGGATTTGAAATTGAAAAAGTAATCACAAAAGAGTTTGTTGAGGATGATTTATATGATTTTTTCAGTGACAAAATGGAAACTGGTGATGCACCTGAAATTGAAAGAGTTGGTCGTTATCCTGATATGTATGTCACAGGAGACAACGGAATTGTTATTGATTGTATAGGTGGAAAACAGATCAGATTGATTATTCAAGTAGATTAAGGAGTGATGATATATGAAAGATTATAATAGAGTCGCTAACAGAATAAGAAAAATGGGAACATTTTGTGATATACATAACTGTGGAATGCCAACAGAACATTTTCCAGTTAATTTAAGCTTTCAGTTATGCGAACCTTATGTAGTCGGATATGTATTTTATGTAGGCTATGATTGGGGGAAATGGAGTATAGATTATACCTTAGATACCTCAATTAAATCAAGGGTGGATATGAAACATATTCGTGGAATAACAACAGATAAAGAAATGTATGAGAAAGTAGAGCAGATTATTAATGAAGTAAGAGAACATTGTGGTGTAATGAAAGCACAGTAAGCAAGAGTTTCTTTAGAAGAATGGAGGCAGACATGGAAAAAATTGATAATAATATTCAGTTAGCTTTCTTAGGTGGTATGAAAGCTGGATTAGAAGCATTAATTCATGGACTTGAAGTAGTAGCAGAGAATAATAATGGGCAAGTATCATTTGAGTTTGTTAAAATGGTTTCTGCTAGTACGATAGCTGATGTAGAATTAAAATTATCTAGTATAGAGAATGGGAAAGGTCTTATAGATGCTTTAAATAATAAAAGTGAATGAAATGAGGATTTACTGTAAAGATAGGAGATTAATTATATGAATATTCAAACTATTTCAAAAGAAAAACGGGAAGTAATGGTTGAGTTAACCGCAGATGATTTAGTAATTATCTGTAATGCATTGTATGTTCAATCAGGCGAAAAGAAAAACAATGATTATTTCATGCAGCTTTATAGTGACATGATGATGGCAAGAGATTTATGCCAATATGGTCACGTAGATAATTTTTGCCTTCACAATGTTGTAAGGTGTCGTAGCGGATTAAAAGGTCTTTTATCAGAAGCGGATGTTGAAACATTCAACGCTTATCTTGAAGATAATGACCTGCCAACAGCTTTTGGAAATTCCGATTTTGTACGAATTTATAAGCGGATTGTTGGAGACTTGAAAGATAGTGATAAACTTAAAAGTTGGATGGAACAAAATAAATAACATGAAACGATGATTTACTGAGGCTATGGAAGGAAGGGATGATATGTTATTTAAGGAGTATTCAATAGAATGGCTTGATATATTTAAAAGTATGAAATCTTATAATACACAGAGGCTGTATAGAAATATAATTGAAAATCATCTTATTCCTGAAATTGGTGAAATGGAAATGAATAATATTTCTATTTCCAATCTTCAGCAAATTATCAATAAAAGAATTTCTAATCCAGCTACATGTAAACATATTTTATTGACACTTAAACAAATATTTAAAATAGCGAAAGAAGAGGGGGTTGTTGATAAGAATTTATATACTTTTATTCAAGCTCCATACTATGAATCCAATGAAAAAAGAGCATTAACAAAAGAAGAAAAAATAGCAGTTCGAAATATTGATTGTGATTCAATGAGTAAGGTATTTGTTCATATATTATATGGATGTGGATTAAGAAAAGGAGAAGCATTAGCTTTGACGAAAAATGATATTATAAATAATGAATTGGTTATAGATAAATCATTGCATTTTATCAATGGAAACCCAATATGCGGAAATCCTAAAACACATTCAAGCAATAGAAAAGTACCTATACCTGAATTTTTATTAAAAGAGCTTACATCATATATGGAAACAATTGATGATAAGCTCTTTTTTAATATAGATGGAGAATATCTTAAAGATAGTGAATATACAAAAATGTGGAAATATATAGTTGCAAAAATAGATAATAATATAAATGCAAATTCAAAATTAACAGCACATATATTTAGACATAATTATGCTACTACTTTGTATTATTCTGACGTGTCAATAAAACAAGCTGCAAAACTTATGGGACATTCAAATGTAAATACTATTTTAAAGATATATGCTCATTTGGATTCGGAAAATGAAAAACTTACAGAGAAAATTAATAAAATATTTTATATATAAGGAGGAATTAGAATATGACTGTTGCGGAAGTGAAAGAATTATATAAGGGAGAATATGTAGATTTAGAGGTCTATAAGCCTTTAAGTAAGGGGTATTATTATCCGAATCATTTTCATGGAGATAATTGTGTGGAACTTAGCAATTGTTCTCCTGAAGGAGATTACACGGAAGATATGGAAGTTGGTCTATATGAGTTGATGGATCAGAGTGAATATAATAATACTTTAATGGCAAATTGTGATATATATGCAGATTTTGACGATTGGTATGGTAATAAAAACGCAAAAATTCTTTGTATTATGATTAAATAATCGCAAGAAACGGAAATTTCAAAAGGATGGTGATGATATGAAAAATATTATTATAGATAAGAAATTAGAGAGATTTGTAAAAGGGTTTCTATTGGGTGAACATGAAGATATTTTAAGCGTTTATCTAAATGACATTGGAGAAAGCTTTTATTTTGATAATCAAGTTGCAGCACAAGACTTTTTGAACAAACAATCAATAGAAAGATTTGGAGATAAAGAGTTAAGAACTGGATATTTTGATTATACTGATGAATTTGGAACAATTCATAGATATATTATTGAGTCTTTAATAAGGGGAAAGGTAGTAAAATATTCAGAAGAAATTATAACCAAATTATCTGAGGAAGAAATGTTTGATAAGTTTGGGTATCTTATGACTGAAGAGCATGGAGATGATATAGATCTTCTCATAGATATTATGAAATGCAATGGAATTGTAGTTAAACATCAACATAATAATTATGAGATAATCAACGAACGGCACATTTGGAGGTAGTAATATGGAAATTAATATAACAGAAACTAGAAATGAGGAACTTGCATATCGGCTAATTAGAAGAAAGGCAAGAAATATGCTAGAGCCTTGTACGGATCAGGAACTTGGGCAGTATGTTAAGGGTGTAGTTGATATGCAGTCGGAAATATACAGAGAAATAAGTAAGGCATAACATAAACAACCTGTGGGTAAAAAATTACTCACAGGTTTTATTATTATGGAGGTAGAATTATGATAAATATGAATAAATTACATAATATGACCTTTGAAGAAGGTAAAATATATCTGGAACGAAACGGATATATACAGAATGATTCGGCAAACAGCACTGATACAACTATATCAGATAGAGTAGAAGATATATATTTTACACTATACGATGAGGATGGTCAGGAAGTGGATGTGATTAGTTATTATATGTTTTACAACCAGATTGGTAATAGAGAGGATGAAGATATAGAAATAATATCTGAAGATTGGCAAACACTGGAAAAGGTAGCTTAAATAAGATATAATAATTACATGCTATGGAAGGGAGGTAATGAGATGGAATTAGTAGTAATTATAATTTTTGTAATAATATATGCAATATATAAGGCAAATTTGAATCATAAGGTAGATAACTATCCGATTGATAAAGTATCTATAGCAAAGATAAGCATGGACGCAGGAAAAAGCCCTGAATATATCCAACGGCAAATGGTTGCTGGTAAATATGATAAAGATGATGAATGGAAAATATAATTAGGAGGACGAGAATATGAACGAATTTACAATATATAGGAATTATGGAGTTCTTAGGGCTGAAAAAAGAAATGTGTATACATATGGAAAACCACATGTTAACGGAGTCTGTAGTGATGAGTTAAAAGTTAAGTTACCTGATGATTGTGATTGGAAGTTATTTGAGAATAATTTTGGTCAGACTATGATAGAAACCCCTTGGGGTTGGGCATATAATCTCAACGAAGTATTACAGGGAAATGAAAGTCCATGTTTGTATGCTTTGGATAAAGATCAGAAGGCACATAGAGTTGAATTAGTAATTATTGAAGAGAAATAGAGAATATAAAAGTAGAGCAAGCCATCGGATATAATCTGGTGGCTTTTGTCAAACATTAAAGAAAGAAGGTAATCATTATGGCACAGTTAATTGGATATTTAGTAGCTTTTATTATTGTATTTGGCATTCCTTATCATCTTAATAAAAAGGAAGAATCTCGTAAGAGACAAGACATGTATAATAACTTAAATAAGAAGTCTGTAGATGAAATGGAAAAGTGGAGAAGATAGTAATATAAAATAAGAAAGGTGGTTGATGAATATGTTCGGAGGACTATTAGCGTTTTTAGGAATTTATGCAGGAAGTGCTGCAAAGGCAGCGTATGATAATTATGATATGAAGAAGACAACTCGTAGAGTAGATGAAAATGGGAACGTGCACTATATGGATAGATTGTGCAATGATTATATCAACGGAGAAAGAGTAAAAAGAGTTGAGACAACTGACAGAAACGGAGTTAAATTATATTCTACAGTTGGTGTGAATAGCAGTAAAGTGTACGACACTTCTTATGGAAGAGGTACACAGCAGTTGTTCGAAATGAGTGAACATGATAAACAGGAAAATTTGAAATATGGAAAAAATGTATACAGTCAATACAATCCATATTTCGGAAAAACTGTTACAACTGAAATTAGTTCAGGCAGAACAATTACCTGCTTGTTTAGTGGTAAAAATAGTAAGACTGGTAAAGAGTTCTATAGAGTATGGTATTTCCGTCCAGAATGTCAAGGAAAACTTGATTACAATACTACTGTTGATGGCGATATGGGAATTGAAATTACAAAAGAAGAATTTAATAAGTTGAATTTTGGAGCTTTGACATGTACATGTATGCCAAGTGATTATGATGTAGTCCATGCATTATGGGGTGATAGGTAATGAATAAACAGAGAAGAGAAAAGATAAGGCAACTCAAAACTGAAATTGATTTGATTAAAACCGATTTGAAGAAAGTTTCAAGTGAGTTATCTTCTATATTAAACGAAGAACAGGATGCATTCGATAATATGCCAGAAGGATTACAAAGCAGCTATAGAGGAATGTGTTCTGAAGATGCAATTGATAGTATGGAAGAAGCGAGTGAAAAGCTTGATGAAGTGATTGAGTTGTTGAATGATATTGTGTAGAATGGAAAGTGAAGTTGATAAAATGATATTGTACAAAAATGTAGATATTTGTGATTTGGAGTCAATTACTAAAAATGGAATTTTAAGTATAGATGAGTAAGGGTAGATTTATTGAGAAAAATTGAGAATCGGTTAATTAGCGATTAGATTGGATGGTGATGTATATGAAATATGGAGATATAGTTGAATATAAAAATCAAATAGGAATGGTTGTACAAACAAACAATTTTAATGATTATAGATTTTTACCATATGGTCAAAAAGCACATGCTTTTATGAGTCTGGATTCTATTACAGATCACGATGTTAGAAAATTAACTAATGAGGAAACAATAGAATTTTTTAAAAATAATTTTAAAGAAAAAGATATAATTGCCATTCATTGTATAAATGCTTATCAAATAATTGAATCATATGATAAAAATCGTAAACAAAGCTGTTTTACAGGATATATCTATTTACAGAATGAACATAATACATATAAAGCATATAAAGATATTGGAACGTATATGGATTTAGATTCTGCTTTGATTGAATGTATTGTTCGAAGAAATGACTGTGATGGAGAAAAGAGTATGGCAGGGAAATATTTTAGAAAAATAGTAAATATACATTGATTTGATATAATTTAAATAATAGTTTCATATGGAGATTGGAGAGAAAGAATATTGAATAAATGGCAAAAGGTATATTGCGATACTTATTATAAAGGGAAATTTCCTCAGACCAAAGAAGGAGTATATGATATGGGACTTCTTAGCGGAATTAAAAATAGGGTTGCAGTAGAGCATCCAGATTTTAATGGAATACATGGTTTTGTTCCAGCTCATACAGAAATATTAACTGTAACAGAAAATGATTGCGACATTCCAAATGGAAAAATATCTGTTACAGTATTAATTGGTAATTTAAGATTGTGGATGTCGAAAGGGTATAAAATTTATACCCAATGAACCAAGTTTTCTTTTGAATGGAAGGAGTGAATAATATGAATGACGTATTGGAACAGCGATTAGCTGCAAAGAAGCGAGATTTGGAAAATCAACAAGAATATTTCAGAATTAATATGAAAAACATTAAACAATCAACTTATGAAGACAATGCTATTAACGCATTATTATACATGAAGAAACTGAAAACGGAAATTGCAGAGTTAGAGTTAGTGATGCAGTTAAAAAAGACAAATGAACTCTAAGTTTACTATGGAAGGAGAATACAATAATGACAAAAATTAGGGATGTGTTTGGAATAGAGCATGAGGCAAAGTTAATAAGTAGTCAAAATTCTCCATATTTAGAATATGAATATAAGGTTGTTCAAAGGATGTATAATCCAAATTATGGAGATAACAGAAAATGTATTTGTGGACATTCTTATTATAGACATTTTGATTCATATGAGAATATGGAAGCTTGTGGCTGTAAATATTGTGGCTGTTCAGAATTTGTGGAAGATACTACAGAAATTAAAAACAAAAATCTTCCGCATCATTGTAAATTATGTGGGGCTTATATTGAAGAAGATAATCTTAGTGTATGCGACAAGTGTGCGTCTGAATATCAGATATAATGGCAAAGGAATTTAACTTTCCTTTGGAGGTGAAATGTCATAAAAGAACACAAAAAGCAATGGATACTTAATTATATGTCGCAACACAAGGATGAGTTTATTGATGTTGTAGCAGATGATTTTGTAAATGCATACATACATGCATTTAATCCCAAAACAGTAGAATGGTATCCGTATGGAGCACCGAAAGTTCCTGAAATTGGTAAGCTGCTCGCAGAATTATACAAAGAGAATAAAGTAAGCAGATATAGGCATTATTGTGAATTTTGGCAAGATGGATATCCAAAATGGTTTTATATTTACTTTTTACAAGGATAAAAAGAAAGAATGATTTACTTGGAAGATTAGAGGAAGTGATGTAAATGGACAGAAAACGAAATAATCCTACATGGTGTTGTGATCAAATTGAAGAGAAAATTAAAGATTATAAACTATCTCTTACAGAAATTAGAGAAGAAGAAGTAAAAAGACAGATGGAAATTGTGATTGATGATTTAGAGTCAATTTTATATGGGTAGATTGGAAGAGGTGATATAGATGGAAAAGTTGAAATTATATACAGTTACAAAAGCCAGTTCGGATAGAACATTTGAAGTTGGAGATATAATATGGTTATCTGAAAATGATGATCTAAATAGCTGTAAAGGACGTGGATGGCTTCAAAAAAGTGAATGGGACAATCCGGGAACTAATGATTTTGAAGTTACGGAATGCACTGATTATTATTTAGATATAGCAGGTAGTCATGAAGAAGTGCGGAAAAAGAAATGACGATTTCCCCTTGATATAAAATTTAAGGGAAAATATTTGGATGATAAGGAGAAAACAATGAAACATACATATAAATGCCCATATTGCAATAGTAATAATACAAAAGCCCCTATATTAGATAAATGTATTGTCTATATAGATGATCATACATGCAGGGTGTCAGTAGATAAGCGGTGTAATACATGTGGGAAAATATATAATGTGGAGATGGAATATATAAGAAATTGGGCGTTATAACGTCAATAAAAATAAACATAAACAACAATTATGTAAATAATAGTAAACATTAGAAGCAGGAATTAACTGCTTCTTTTTTATTGCAGAAAATGAGGTGATTATTATGACAATAATTAGAGATTTTATAACTAAAAACGAAAATGTACCAATTATGATTGAAACAGCAGAAACAAGAAATACAACAGATCCATTAAGAAAGGAACTGTGGAAAGGTATGTTATATGATATTCCAAAAGATTTGCAGAATTGGGAAGTAATTCAGGAAGGGTATGGGATTGTAGCTCAGTGTAATGTACTAACAATTTTAGAGGATGGTGATGAAAAATGAGTAGATATAAAAATGGAAACCCAAAACGACAATCAAAGTTTATATGCTTGCATTGCATGAAAGAAAATATGTTAGTTACTGGTATACAACGCAAGCAGCAACGTGAGAAAGGACATGTAAAAGATTTATATTGTTTGCGATGCGGATTTGTTACAAAAAACGAAGAGGTTAGATATTGTGATTCTTACGATGAAATATTTGAGTTAGCTAAGATAAAAAGAGAGAATTATTATACGGATAACTATGAAAGAGAAAGTGAGGTAGTTTAATATGGATAGATATACGATAGAAGAAATTGTATTATCTCTTGCCGATATAGTGCAGGAGAATAGGTATTTAAGGGAAGAGAATAAAAGGCTACATAAAATAGAAAAAGAATATCATGAGTATCTTGATGAAAGATTTAAGGCGAGTGAACAGGCATCATTAAATATGTACAATGCTATTTGTACAAGTTATTCATTGGGAAATAATAAAAATTGAGGTTGGAGGTTGATTATCATGTGTTATAAAACAGAAGTTCAGAAAAAAAATGAAGAGATATTAAATAGAAAACTGGATGAATTACAATTACCTCTTTATATGAGAAAATACTTTACCATAAAGATTGAGAGTAAAGCTGGGGCAATAAATTATTTGGGGATTATTGTAGATTTGATCAATTGGTTTATTGAAAAAGGCTTAGTTTTTAGAAATGATATATCAGAAATACAACCTTCAGATTTTGAAAATATTATGGCTGAAGATATTACATTATATTTAAGAACAAAAGAGCAGGAGGGGATAGCTCTTACAACATTGGAAACAAGAAAAAATGTTATTCGTAGTTTTTGGAACTATATAAGTCGAGTGAAAGGAACTAATATATCAGATAGATTTTTCGATGATGTCACCTATAAGGGAATTATATCGAATAATAATTTAATCGAAAAGCTTCCTTCTAGTGACCAACTCAGAGAAATGGAAAGAAAGATTATGTGGAAAAAAGATGTTTCAGTTAGAAATAGAAATATAGCTATATTTAATGTCCTCAAAGGATCAGGAATAAGAGAAGCAGAACTTGCTGGATTAGACATATCTGATTTGCACTTAGATGAAGATATGCCATATTTTACCATTTTAGGAAAAGGAAAATATAGGGAACAGGAGAGTAGAATAGTTTATCTCACAGGTACTGCAAAGAAGGCTTTAATTGAATGGTTAAATTATAGGAATACATTAAATAATATAGTTGATAATAATGCGGTTTTTGTAAATAAAAACGGAACTCGTACAACTGAAGATAATATTAAGAAGATCTTTAAAACGTATGGGAATGGAGTTTCAGCGCATATGTTGAGACACTATTATGCTTCAATAGTTGCAAGCAAGGGAAGTCTAGTATTTTCGCAACAACAGTTAGGGCATTCATCTGTTAGGACTACTATGAAAACATATGCCAATGGATCTGTAGGCATGAAAACAATATTAGAAAGTATGTAATTTGCCATAATTTACCATGATACAGGCTGAATAAAAAGGTGTAAAATTATGTAAAGACGATACTTACTGAGTATCGTCTTTGGGTACAAATCGAACTTCCATTGACAAATTCATAGCCGCAAGCATATCAAATATAGTATTGCATTGTGGGTTTGCAGTTATAAAGAACTGACTTATTGATTGATTGCTTTTCCCAAGATTAGTAGCAACGGTTTTTTGTTGTATCTGATTAAGTGTCATAGCGTATTTCATTGCAGCAAGAAGTTGTTTTGTAGTAGTACATCGAATATAATCCATAATATAGACCTCCGTTCAATATATATATTGATTATACAAGGTGTATATAGTTTATTCAATATTTTTGTGCAATTTTTTATCAATATATATATTGATTATTCAATACATATATTGTATAATCAGAACTATCAAAGGTAGTCCATACATAAAATTTTCAAGAGAGGAGGTAGACATATGGATTTACAGAGATACGATATAGTTGTTGCAAAGATAAAATATATAGAGAATGGATCAGTTCAGTCAAAGGTACGTCCATATGTGATTATCTCGAATCCAGTTGGAACAAAATGTTCCACTATTATTACTGTGATGCCTTTGACTAGTAAAATAAAACGGACTAAGCTACCTGTTCATGGATGTATTGAAGCCAACGGAGAAAACGGTTTACAAGTATACTCTATGACAATGGGAGAGCAGATAATTACTATTTCCAAGACAGAAGTAATTAAAAAAATTGGTACTGTAACAAAAGAAAGCGATAAGAAAATTATTGATCAAACATGTTTTAATGGCTTATTTTTTGGAACAGAATACAGATTAGAGGAGGCGAGGGTGTAATGTATATAAGTAAGGAAGAAGCAAAAAAGATGATCGATAACGCACCTGGCAAGATATGGGTGGACTCATTTAATGGTATAACCTTTATCCATACAAAACCAAGGCAGATCAGTAAAACAGAAGGTTGCTCTTTGGTCAGCCAATCAGAAACAATCAACTATCAGGATAATGATTTCTTTGGCTTATTATCATTAGAAGGGATACAGGAAATAATGATTCATAATATACGTTTTCCTTCGCATTGTAAGATGACCCGAAAAACGGACACACCATAAGGTATAAATAAAACATAGAACAAATGTTCGATAGATATTGACACGCCCGAACAGATGTTCTATTATAGAGTAAGAAAAAACGTAGCCAAGTGAATAGACGGTATTGGCAGTACCGACATCTTGGCTACGCACATAGGTTGATGTAGCAGAATAATACCACACCATATTTTATTATTACATAATATCCTAATAAATTCAACATGTTATTTGTTGAAAAATTTTCGTGGCAGTTCAGCTATATTTCACAAACAGAAATAAAAAGAGAATAAATAATGGGTTATCGCCAAATGGTAAGGCAGTGGGGTTTGATCCCACGATTACAGGTTCGAGTCCTGTTAGCCCAGTTATGTGCTATTAGCTCAGTAGGTAGAGCACTGGACTTTTAATCCAGGTGTCGAGGGTTCGAACCCCTCATGGCACACTATTAAATTGCGCTATTTTTGCGCTGAAAATAAAAAGGAGGGATTGATGTGGCGAGATATGCTATTGGAAATGGCAAGGGGTACATAGCCAAGGATAGTCTTGGTAGATTCACGATAACGACTAATCTTGCAATCGCAGAAATATATTGTCGTGATAAGGCAGAAAATGTGTACAAAAGTTCAATATCTAAGTCCTATAAGGCACGAGGATATAAGGTAGTGAAGTTGGATGATGACGCTCCTGATAGTGTTAGACAGATAACAACTAAGGAGTTGAGGAAGAATACAGAAAAAGTGTTGGATGTTGGAAACATACAGAAGTGGCTAGATAAGATAGCTGACTTGAATGGGTTAGCTGCTGATGCATTACATAGAAAGGTAGAACTAATTGAGCAATTGAGTAAAGTTGATAGAGAACTGAGCGATATTGCACATTACATAGAGTTTAATAACTTAAATGCTGCACAAGGTTACAAAGCCTATAAGATGGAGCATGAACGGAGAATAATTAGAAGATCAATCAAGAATGAGATACAAGTTTTGGAAATTATTCTTGGAAAGAAGATATCAGAAACGGTCACTGATGAGATAAATAATGCTGTGGCTGGGATGGATCAACGTTCATATGAACCAAGAGAACTTAGTGAACTGTTTGATTTTTAATTACATATTATATATAAGGTAGGTGCAGGTAGTGAATAATGAGAAAATGCAAAAAGAATTGAATAATCTTTCCCCACAACAGATGGAGTGGATTGAGGAATATTGTGCAAACGATATGCAGCAGTTAAAGAAAATAAGCTATATTGCGTTTCAGGGGTATAATATTCCGAACTTTGAACATGATGAACTTTATGACGATGCCATGAACGTATTGATGGAAAGTGTAATAGATTATGATACATCTAAAAATGCAAAGTTTGAAACTTATCTGACCAATAATATCAAGAAGTCAGTTATTGATTGGTACAGAGATAATTATCAAAGAGGTAAGCGAAGAAACTTACTTCGAGATAAAGATGGTAAGATAATAAAATTTGATCAATATGGCAATATAACGGACGATGATAAAGGAAAACCTGTAGTTGTTCCAAACACCTCATTTGATGCACCTACAAGAGATGATAGTGAGGTGGATTTGAAAGAAAAAATAGCTTCAGATTTTAATGTGGAGGCAGAAAGTGAATTTGATTTTGACGATAGCGATAAAGTTGAGGAGTTCCTTGAATCTTTACCAAAGACACAAAAAAATATTTTGCTTCTTCGGATGGAGGATATTCCTGCTGATGAGATAAGACAAAAATTAAATATCACAGATAGAGAATATAATAGTGCAATGAAGTCAATTAAGATGAACAAAGGTCTTTCCTTGTTTGCAAAGAATAAAAATGATGGGAATTACGATGTGGAGGTAGATGAAATGGAAGATAGAATTATTGAAATTAGCGAATCTGAAAACTATAGAACAGACAAATACAGTATGTATTCACTATTACAGGATAAGAAAAATGGAGATATGAATTGTAATTACATCTTGCAGCGTGAACCGTTTCAGTGGACTACGGAAGAAGCAAACAGATATTTTTGTCGTATTCTTAGTAACCTTCCTATTCCTGAGATTATCCTTTGTGAGCAAAAGAAGAAAGGATTAACAATTTCTCATCTAATTGATGGTTTACAAAGACTTTCATACGCTGAAGCATTTAAGGAAAATCGTATTAAAATTGGTTCGGCAGGCGCAGAAAGACATTTAATCCAGTATAGAGATTATGTTTTAGATGAAAATGGTAATCGTGAATTAGATGAAGACGGACTTCCTGAATATGAAATGAAAGTGTTCGATGTGATTGGAAAATATTATAAGGATTTACCAGATGAACTGAAAAAGAGATTTAATAATTTTAATATTAATGTAACTAAGTTCTTTGATTGTACAGACGAACAAATTGCAGATCATATTCGTGATTATAACAATCATGCGAGTATGAATAAAGAGCAGGGTGGGCTTCTTAACGTATCAGCACAGACAGCAGGATATATTAAAAAGATCTCACAGAAGAATACATTCTTTAAAAATTGCGGAAAATTCACAGATAATAATGTCATTAAGGGAAAATTGGAACGTGTTGTTGCAGAATCAATAATGTTAATGTTCTTTCGTGATTCATGGAAAGCAAAACTCGACACAATTTATAAATATGTTGATGAAAATGCAACAGAACAGCAGTTTTTAAAGCTTAATTCACATTTTAATAGATTGGAATTAGCATTAGGTGATGACAATAAAGATTTGAAGTCATTACTTACTCCGACAACAATGCCAATGTGGATTGCTGTATTTGATAAGTTTACTACATATAATATCGAAGATTCAAGATTCGTTGATTTCTTAAATGCTTACAATACTGAACTTAAGGATAAAGAAATTGATGGTGTTTCTATGGCAGATTTTAAGGATCAGCAAACAAAGAAAAAAGCAACAATCACAGGTAAGATTGATTTACTTGTGAAGTTAATGAACGAATATTTACATATTACTGAAGATACATCAGTCAATAACGAAGAAACATATATAAATTCATCAAATGATGATAGTGATGACGAGATAGATCCATTACAGTTTATTAAGGACAATGTATCAGAAAGGGTATCTGAGGAAGATATAGATGACTACTATACTCTAATGGATGATTTTAAGACATTACATGGAGTAAATTCAGAGTCGTCATTCTTTGATTATCATAATGAATTAGCATTCTTAGGGATGATTGCTTATTCATTTAAATTTGACAAGGATTTGGACAATTGGCTTGTTGATTACACCAATCGCAATATTACATATAGCACTAATCAGACAGAGAACCTTGAAAATATGATAGCTGATTTCAAGACGTATGAAGAAAAGAAGTCAGCATAGGAAGGAGAATATACATATGGAGAAATTAAAGTTAGTTAAAATTTCAGATATCAAAGTATCACGTAATTTCCGTAATTCTATTCCATCACCAGAGAAGATGGATAGATATAGGGATGCATACTGTCTTGGTAAAGACTCAAAGCACTCTTATGAAAAATGTGCAGGTCAGGTTAAACCAATCATATTGAATGAGAATAATATGATAGTAGATGGCTATATACAGTATCTTGTCATGAAGGAGATGGACGAGGAGTATTGTTACTGCTGCGTTGAACATAAGTTGGTAGTGTATACGCTCATTGATGGTGTTCACACAAATGGGAATAGTAAAGAATATACTTGGAGAGTCCCAGATAATACGAATTGGGATGATTTTAAGAGAAAAATTTCATATGGTGATCTGATATGGGTTAGAACATCTAATGGGATAGCACCAATCATCGTAACAAATATTACTACAATAGAAGCAATTGAAGGTGAATTGTCAGGATTAGAGAGAGTTGCAAAAAAGGACATAATGAAAGGTAAGCTTTGGAAAAACATTGAGATAGATGAAAAAGTGCTTATCAAAAACAGTGTATCAGAGGAGTGGATACCAGCTCATTATGCTGGACTTACATATGAAGGAAAACCTACTGTATGGAACAATGGTGGTACGTCATGGACTACAGATATGATTGGTATACCTAAATATATTAGATTGCCTGGTAGTGTAAGTTTTGGGAAGCATAAGGATCATATGACTAATCTTTTGGCAAGATGTTAAACACTATTTGAAAGTGAAAAGAGAACATATAAAAGGGTGACTCAACTAAGTTGCCCGAATAATGGGTTGTGGTGAAAAGGTCAACACATCGCACTTTGACTGCGACATTTGTGGGTTCGAGTCCCACCAGCCTAGTTATGTGCTACTAGCTCAACTGGTAGAGCATTAGACTTTTAATCTAAGGGTTACGGGTTCAAATCCCGTGTGGCACATTATTTATTATATAGGAGGTGTTTGAAAATGAAAACAATAGACAACAAGTTTGAAATTGGGGAAGAATGTTATACCTATGCAAGAGAAAATTTAGCCATTATTTGTCCGATTTGTAAAGGAACTAAAAAGATTTTTTACAATAGTTATGAAATTCCATGTAAACAGTGTGATGATTCAGGCAAAATTGTAGGAAAGCAGACAGTGGTTGCTCCACATAAGGTTAGAATCAGAAGAATTATTGCTAATATTTGGAATGATGCAATCACAATTAAGTATAAGATTGATGCTGTCGATGATTACATCAATGTAAGAAATAGAGGAGAAAGTTCTTTATTTAAGACACTGGAAGAGTGTGAGCAAAAGTGTAAAGAAATTAATCAGGGTGAGAGTAGTGCTGCATTTTAGCAGTAAAGTTCGATTTCATAGGGTGGAGGTGAATATAAATGGCATGTGATTATTGTGCGTACCGTTATTCTTATGATTGTGATGATGGTTGGAATTGCCATAAGAATTGTGAAAGTTTTAAGTTAGATTGGGATAGTTTATCTGAAAAAGATAAGAAAACTATTCAGAAGATTTTGGATAGAAGAGGAGACTAAGTTATGGAACAGATTCAGGAAAATGAACAGTGGAAATTAAATGGCAACTGTGAAAAATGTAGAAGAAATAATTATTGTTCAACGCCTTGTACTCATCATAATAGACGAATAAGAGCAGAGTTTAAAGGTCTTGTTGCGGATACAATGAATAAAATGACAGGTGGTGTAATGAGAGAAGCTATTGATAAGACGGTAAATGGAATTTGGTAAATTGGAAAGGAGATTTATATGGGTATATCATGTGATATTTGTAAATATGGATGTGAACACGATTATGTGAGAGGTAATTATTATTGTTCAAATAAGAACAGTTGCCATCCAATAGCGGATTCCCCAATTGTTAAGAATTGTAGATATGGAGAAATAGACCAATGGAAATATGATTTTAAATATAAACCAAATAAGAGTGATAAAAATGTATCGAAAAAACTTATGTATGAAGAATTGAAGAAGATTCTTTTTGGAATTAAGTTAAAAGATATTGATACTATTATGAAAGAAATTAATGAACTACAAGATAAAATTACATCATATAGAGAACCATATAAATGTGAAACTTGTGCGGTTAAAGAGTGTGATGTATATGCGTTAGGTTGTAGAGATTGTAGTGGTTGGAAGTAGTAAGAAAACTTCGTTTCCTTTGAATTATAAACGGAGAATATAACAGTAGAAACAATTAACAAAAACAAAGAAAGAAGAGGTACAAAACATGGATGGATTTATGAAATTTAAAAAGGCTTTACAGAAGCACTTCGATGAAATGCAGAAAGAGGCAACGCATTTATTTGAGGTAAATGTAGATAAGGATGAATTATGGAATACATATCTTGATAGCTTCCCTGCTGGTACAAATGAGATTTTCAGAGAACGTAGAGAGCATGATTGTAGTTGTTGTAGACAGTTTATTAAGAATATTGGTTCTGCTGTCACTATCAAGGATAATCAGATTCATACAATTTGGGAACTGAATCTTGGTGATACAACATATCAGCCAGTATGTGATGCACTTGACGCTTTTGTAAAGGCTCATACAGTTACAGATATTTATACAACCAAGTTCCCTAAGATTGGCACAGATTTTAACTTTGAAGAAATTAATGGAAAGTCTCATCAGTGGGATCATTTCTTCTTAGAGCTTCCAAGTAAGTTCGTAAATAGAAGTAGTCGTTCTAATGAGGAAGTTAAAGGACAGTTCAGAGATACAAGAAATGTATTTAAGCGTTCTCTTGATGAAATTACTATGGATGCACTCGATACAATTCTTGAACTTATCAATTCAAATACACTTTACAAGGGCGAAGAGTGGAAAGGCGTACTCACAGAGTTCAAGAAGTATAAGAAGGAATATGATAAACTGACTTCTGATACTGAAAAGGATTTATATACTTGGGAGAAGTCGGTAACAGCAGGTATGGCTATCGGTAGAATTAGAAATCATTCCATTGGAACACTTCTTATCAATGTAAGTGAGGATATGGATCTTGACACAGCAGTTAAGAAGTATGAGCAGATTGTCGCTCCAAGCAATTATAAGCGTCCAAAGGCTATTTTTACAAAGAAGATGCTTGAGGATGCAAAGAAGACTATTACAGAACTTGGATATATGGATTCATTACAGAGAAGATTTGCTAATCTGAATGATATTACTGTAAATAATGTACTGTTCTCAAATAAGAGTGCTGCAAGAAGAATGGTTGGTGCAGATGATATTTTTGGACAGATGGAAAAGGATGTTGCTGTAAGTCCTAAGAAGTTTTCTAAGGTTGAAGAGATTTCAGCACAGAATTTCATTGATAAGGTACTTCCAACTGCAAAGGAGATTGAAGCTTTTGTAGAGAATAAACATGAGAAGAACTTTGTTTCTATGATTGCACCTGTTAATCCAGACGCTAAGACAATGTTCAAGTGGAATAATGGATTATCTTGGGCTTATTCAGGAAATATTACTGACTCTGATATGAAGCAGAATGTAAAAGCTGCTGGCGGTAATGTTGATGGTGTACTCAGATTTTCAATTCAGTGGAACGAAGATGGACATGACAATTATGACCTTGATGCCCATTGTGTTGAGCCAGATGGAACAGAAATCTATTATGGTAGTTACAAAGCACCAAGAATTACTTTTATGGGCGGTCAGTTAGATGTCGATGTTATTGATCCACGTGGAAAAGTTGCAGTAGAGAATATTACATGGCAGAATTTATCAAGAATGAGACCAGGAATATATAGATTCTTTGTACATCAGTATTCAGGTGCAGTAAGGCATGGATTCAGAGCAGAAGTTGAGTTCAATGGAGAGATTTATTCATTTGATTATAGTAATCCTATGAGAACTGGCGAGAATGTTCAGGTGGCAGAAGTTACACTTGACGAGAATGGCAACTTCTCAATTAAGGAAAAGCTGTCTGGAAGTTCATCTATCTCAAGTCGTGAGATTTGGGGTGTAAATACAAATAAGTTTGTTCCTGTATCAGTAATTAGTTACAGTCCAAACTATTTTGATGAGCAGGATGGAATTGGTCATAGACATTTATTCTTCTTCTTGAAGGATTGTGTGAATAATGAAAGTCCTAATGGATACTACAATGAGTTCTTAAAGAGTGATCTTGAAAAGCATAAGAGAGTATTTGAGGCTTTAGGTGCTAAGTGCCATGTAGAAGATACTGATGATCAGCTTTCAGGAATTGGATTCTCTATGACAAAGAGAGCAGATTTAGTTGTTAAGGTTAAGGGTGCAACAGAGCGTGTAATGAAGATTAAGTTTTAATTAGAAAAGGAGATTATTATGACAAACAACGAATTATTTATCAATGCAACAAGAGCAAACTATCAGTTTCCATTTAGAGGAATGATTAATGTAATTGATTTGTGGGATTTATCTCTCACAAATCTGGACTCAGTGTTTAAGACACTCAATGCGGAAGTAAAGAAGTCTGAGGAAGAGAGTCTTCTGAATACTAAGTCAAAGGAAGACGAGGAAATTTCTAACAAGATTGAAATTGTTAAGTATATTGTTGACGTGAAGCTGGATGAGAAAAAGAAGAGAGAAGACGCTAAGAAAAATGCTGAGATGAGACAGAGATTGCTTGAAATCAAGGCTAAGAGACAGGATGCGGCACTTGAAAATATGTCTGATGAGGATCTGGATAAGGCACTTGCAGAATTAAGTGAGTAATTGTTACGAATATACCATATATAGTATTGAAAATAAGTAATATATACTATATATGGTATATATTTTACATTAAAATGAAACGCACATTTCTTGCGGAATTTTGGAGGTATTATGAAGAAAAGAATTAAGGAAATATGTGGAGAATTAGATGGAGATATTTATTGGAAGGATTGTAATTTCTTAGAAAACGAAGATGATGATGAAATACCTACATTTTACAGTAGAGATGATTGTCATTCTATATCTTTTAGAGATCTATTGTTATGGTATTTGCCAAGATTAGGAAGTTGGCAAGATGAACCAGATTGTAATGATTGTGATTGTAAGGATTGTGATAATTTTAGGCATATAGAAAACTGTAGAGAGATGGTTTTGGATGAGCAGGTTAAGAAAAGACACTATGAGTTATTTCTTGAACTTGTTGACATTTATGCTTATTACACGCAGCAAGATCATGTAAAGTACAGACAATTAAAAGAAAAATGCAAAAGTGTTTTAAGAGAAATTATGGAGTAAAATATGTCAAACTTATATGTATATTTAATTCGTTCTCGAAACAAGGATAATAAGGATATTCCAAGCTTTAAGGAACGTGCCAAAACAATTCTTGAATACAGAGAAAACGAAGATAAAGTGATTGAAGTTTTTAAGGATTTTGCAACTAAAGGACTTCCTGGCGAACAGACAAGATTATATAGGTCAGTTAATTCAAGGAATGAAGAGAAAATCAGAGAAAAGTTGATTATTCGCCTGCTGAGAGATAAGCCAAGTATGACACAACTTAATCGTACATTAGCATCCGTTGCACAGCAGGTACAAAATCGTGACGAAAGTAAATGGTTATTTGATTTTGATGTGGACAATGAAGAAAAAGTAGAAGGTTTTATTGACGATATTTATTTTTATTCAGAATTGGATAATCATGAATTGCATAAGACTCCTCATGGATATGCTATCGTAGTACCACATGGTTTCGATACAAGAGAGTTGATGGAAAAGTGGAAAGATTATGATATTACATTAAAGAAAGATGAGCTGTTATTTTTGGATATGATAACGAATGAGTGATATTTTATTGATATAACAAAAATTGAGGTGAATTTGAAAGAGGTGATATAAAATACTATATACGAAAATACCAAATATTAATATTTTAGAAGAAGATTATCTTACCAAACAACAAATCATTCAGTTTCTGAATATATCTCCAAGTGTTTTTGATAAATTAAAAATTCATCCAGTTAAGAAGAAGGATGGGTTTGGTTTATACAGAACAGATGAATTATTACAGAAAATTCAAAACCGCATAGAAATTTTTCTTAGGTGTGAATTTATTAAAAATTATGAAGATTATTTGGTGAGTAAAAGTGGTGAAATCTATTTGGTAAAAGGAAAGATTATACCTTATAAATTAAAATCTAAAATAGATAAATATGGATATGAAACTGTCACATTAAGCAATAGATACGGCAAAAAATATATTGGAATTCATAGAGTTGTTGCAATGACTTATCTTGAAAATCATGGTAATCTACCACAAGTCAATCACAAAGATGGAAATAAATTAAATAACGATATTATGAATTTAGAGTGGTGTACTGCGAAATATAATATAAATCATTCTTTTGATTATGAATTGAATAAAACAGGAATAGATAATTGGAAGTCTTCTCCTGTTATTGCATATAGGAACAATAATGAAATTGATGGAATATATGAAAATATTTTGGACTGTTCTAAATATTATCATATTAGCGAGAATACAGTTAGGCGTTCTGATAAAAACAAAACAACGAAAGGAAAATGTGGTTATTATTTTCGTAAGATTACCAAGGAAGATTTCTATAAAATGAAGGGAGATGACAGATATAAAGACAAAATCATTACATATATCAATGCCAAAAGGCTGCAAAGAATTAATCAATATTCTGCATAGTAATGGATATGAGGCATTTTTATGTGGTGGTGCAGTGAGAGATAGTATTCTTGGCAGACCAATTCACGATTATGACATTACAACTTCTGCCACGCCAGATGAGATGATGGAAGTATTCAAGGACAAGAGAATTATTGAAACTGGATTACAGCATGGAACTATCACAATTTTAATTGACGGTGAAGGATATGAATGTACCACTTACAGAATTGACGGTAATTACTCAGATAGTCGTAGACCTGATAGCGTAACATTTACACGAAATCTTAAAGAAGATTTAAAGCGTAGAGATTTTACAATTAATGCAATGGCTTACAATGATGAAGTTGGTCTTATAGATCCGTTTAATGGTATGGAAGATATTAAATACCACAAGATTAGATGTGTTGGCAGAGCAGAAGACAGATTTTCAGAAGATGCATTAAGAATTTTACGTGCCATTCGGTTTGCCTCACAGTTGGGATTTGTCCTTGAACCTGATACAGATTGGCATATTTCTAAAATGTATAAGAATTTGGAGAATATATCTATTGAAAGGAGCAATAGTGAATTTTGTAAAATTGCTGCATCGAGTGATTTCTGTGTACAAATGGTCTTATATCACGAAGTATTCTCGTTGTTCATTCCTGAAATTAAAGATATGTTTGGTTTTCAACAGAATAATCCATATCACATGTATGATGTATGGAATCATACCGTACATGCAATAGAATATTGTGAATCCGATGATTTAGTAACAAGATTGGCAGTATTCTTTCACGATTTTGGTAAGCCACACTGTTATCAAGATGGAGAAGATGGTATCAGACACTTTAAAGGTCATGGAAGAGTAAGTGCTGATATGACCAATGAGATTATGAAACGTCTTAGATTTGACAATGATACAAGAGAAAAGGTCATTGAATTAGTCTATTATCATGATGCTACTTTTGAGGTGGGAAAGAAATATGTTAAGAGATGGCTTAATAAAATTGGAGAAGAACAGTTCAGAAGGTTATTAAATGTTCGTAGAGCTGATATTAAAGCACAAGCAGACATGGCTCAGGAAACAAGATTACAGAAAATTGATAACATCGAATATATTTTAGAAGAAGTCTTACAGGATGATGAATGTTTTTCTCTAAAGGATTTAGCAGTTAATGGAAAAGATGTAATGGATACAATGCTCATTAAAAGTGGAAAAGAAGTTGGCTACTGGCTCAATGAAATCTTAACTCGTGTAATAGATGGGAGATTAAAAAATGATAAAGAGGATCTTATTTATTGGATGACTGGTATTACAGATGGTTGGATAGAATATTAAAGGAGGTAATATGTACGAAAAATTAAAAGAATATATAAAAGAATCAAATAATATTGTATTCTTTGGTGGAGCAGGTGTATCAACTGAAAGTGGTATTCCTGATTTTCGTTCCAAGGATGGATTATATAATCAGCATGACGTTCAGTTTGATAAATACGAACCAGAATATCTTTTGAGTAGAGAATGTTTATATAATAATCCAAAGATATTTTATGAGTTCTATCGTCAGAAGATGGATACAAGAAATGTTGAACCAAACGTTACTCATAAGGTGCTTGCTAAGATGGAAGAAATAGGTAAGTTGAAAGCTATTGTAACACAGAATATTGATGGACTTCATCAGAAAGCTGGAAGTAAGAATGTCTTTGAGATTCATGGAACTACTCAGAAGAATTATTGTAGTAAGTGTAAGATGAAATATCATTCTGATTTCTTGTTTAACACTAAAGATGCTATTCCAAAGTGTGAATGTGGTGGGCTGATTAGACCTGATGTGACTTTATACGGAGAGAATCTTCCTAACGAAGCTGTAAATGGAGCAATCAGAGCTATTCGAGATGCTGAAATGTTGATTATTGGTGGCACTTCATTAAAAGTTTATCCAGCAGCTCATTATATTTCATATTTTAGTGGTAGACATTTGGTTGTTATCAATATGGAGAAAATTCAAGTGTTGTTGAATGAGGATACAGATCTGATGATTGTTGATTCGTTAGGTAATGTGTTCAGTGAAATTGATAAATGGATGTGAGGTGAGAGAATAATTGGAATGGATTAAATGTGTCGAAGGACAAATGCCAGAAGACGACAAAAGATATGACGGTAAGAAAGTAATTAATGTACTTGTTACTACAAATCGAGGTATGGTAACAAAAGTACAAAGGCAATACTATGATGGGACATGGTTTTGGGGAAGAATTACTGGCGGTATGAGAGCTTGGATGCCGTTGCCTGAACCGTACAGAGAATAAGTGAGGTGAAATGGATGGATATTATAGAAGAAATTTTGGACAAATATTTTGATGAAGAACATGAATATTATCATCGTTACAGAGAAGATGAAGAAAATTATTATGATGTCGTGGACGAGTTAAAGCAGGAATTAACTAAGAAGAACATTTCTTTTAAGTTGGATGTTACAGACGCATTTGATTCTCCTGGTTATGAGTGTTCTGTTTTATCAATCGCTTATATTAGACCAAATAATAATTGGGGTTCTATTGAACTGGAAACAGTTTTATTAGAAAGCATGTAGAGAATAATCTAATATAGAAGCAATTCTATTCACGGCTGATCAGCCAAATTTTCTTGAGAAGAGAGGTGAGAAAATGATTTATTGTGAAAATATTTATTGCCATAGAAATAGTGTTTTTGATAATTTACAAAACATTGATAAGTCTCATTACAATAAAGATATTTGGGCTTTTGCATACAAAGAAGACGAAAGAGCATTAAATCTTATGTGTAAGCCTGTAAAGGGTAGAATTAAAGAAGATAATTATTTCTATGAATATAAAGTAAATGGTAAAGATTTGAAAAAGAATGGTGTAACTATATATGCGAGATTCTTCGCTGATACATACGAGGAAGCTGTAGAAGGATTTAACAAATTGGTTAGAACCAGAATTAGATCTCTAAAAGATGAGATTTATAAACTAGAAGATATGCTGATTATATAGTATGTAGGATGTGAGAATTATAAAGCAAAATAGTTTTACAATTAATATTTTCTTAGATGAAGATAAAATAGATAAAGAAACAGTAATGTATCATATTTATCATGCCATTCAAAAAGAATTAAATAGTGGCAATGTAGATTATATGAACCTGATTGTAACACCAAGTAAATCGTATGGTGATTTATTAAAAGAGGACAAGCGTTAATTAAAGAATAATATAGTATAGAAAATTTTCTTAACTTGGACATTCGTTCAAGTATTTCCAAAATAAATAAAAGTAACAAGAAATATTTTTTTCTTATGGTTTTTGCAGACGTGCAAAGTCCATAGGATTTTACAACAAAATAATTAAGAAGAAAGGATTTAACAGTAATTCCTGGGTGATTATGGTTACGTAACCTCTGTAAAATAGTGTATTTTGACAGAGAATAATGAAAAAAATAATTCTCAAGGACTACGAGTATTAAGTTTATGTGGTGGCGTTGAAACAGGATTGTATGCGTTACAGCAACTCGGAATACCTATAAGAGAATATCATACATATGAAATTTTGCCAGAAGCCATAGCAGTTTCTCAGTACCATTTTCCGTTTGTGGTACATCATGGCGATTTATATGAAGCGGATTTTGAACAGTTCAAAGGATTTGATTTACTGTTGGCAGGAACTTGTTGCCAGTCACTTTCAAGAGTACGAATTGAAAGTAAAGAGGTCAATAATGGTCTTGATGGTAAGTCAGGAATTTTCTTTAAAGCAATTGAGTGTCTTAGGGCAATTCAGCCCAAATATTTCATGTTTGAAAATGTAATACCAAGTAGTGATGAAGATCTGAAGACAATGACAGAATGTATTGGTGTAGAACCTATTCTGATTGATTCAGGAAAATTTTCTGCGCAGAGTCGTGAAAGATATTATTGGACAAACATACCATTAGGTAAATTATCTGATGAATCTCCATTAGTTTTGAAAGATATTATGGAGAATAGTGTAGATGAGAAATATTTCTATAAGAAAGATTTTGAAATCTTGGATATGAGCAAACGTGTATGTGCAGAGTTAAAAGTCAATTCTATGGAAATGAATAGAAGAATTTATAATCCAGATTTTAAGTGCTGCACATTGACTTGTATAAATGGTGGATATCATGAAAAGAAAGTATTAGATAGTGGTAAACCACGAAAACTTACAGAAGTTGAATATGAAAGATTACAGGGATTGCCTGATAATTTTACAAAAATTCAGCTTAACAATCGTTGGTTATCATACTCAAAAAGATGTAGTTTGATGGGCAATGGATGGAATGAACCTACTATTGAATGGATCTTGAGTGGGTTAAGAGAATAACAGAATATTAAGTTCACAGTAAAGCGGAATTTCTTGCGAGTTTTTAGAGAATAAATACATATAAAAATAAAGAAAAGAGGTAACAAAATGAGTAAAACGCTAATTGTAATTGATATGCAGAATGATTTTATTGATGGTTCGCTTGGAACAAAGGAAGCACATGCGATTGTATCAAATGTAGCAAAGAAAATTAAGGAGTATAAGGAGCGTGGAGATAAAATTTATGTAACTCAAGATACACATTATGAAGATTATTTGAATACATATGAAGGCAAACATTTACCTGTAGAACATTGTATTGCTAATACAGATGGCTGGCAGTTAAATGATGAAGTTTATAACGTATTAAAAAATACAAATGCTACATACATACTAAAGCATACCTTTGGTTCAATTGAACTGGTAAACAAAATCAAAGAGTATATTTCTGAGAATAATATTGACCAGAAACAATATTCAATCGAATTAATTGGTTTATGTTTAGATGTTTGTGTCATTTCAAATGCAGTATTAATAAAGACTGCATTCCCAGAAGCAAATGTATCTATTAACCTAGATTGTACAGCAGCAGTTACACCTAAAACATTCAACGCAACGAAAATAGTTATGAAAAGTTTACAGATAGAAGATAAGTATGTATAGAAAATATGATATAGGAACAGTATGGAGTTCAAATAAATATGGCGATTTTGAAATTGTAGATATAGTATCGAAAAATAGATTTAGAGTAAAATTTATTCTTACTGGATTTGAAAAAGATATATCAAGGTCTTGTTTAGCGGCTGGTGAAATAAGAGATCCATATTATCCAATTTATTATGGCGTTGGCTGTTTGGGAAATATAAATATTAAGTCATATAAAAAAGAATTAAATTTATGGAGATTCATGCTTTCGAGATGCTATGACAAAAACAGTGATAATTATTGCCTATATGGAGACAAAGGGATAAAAGTATGCAAAGAATGGTTATGCTTTAAAAATTTTGTAAAAGACATTCCAGAAATAAAAGGATATGACAGAGAAAAATTCCTAGCTGGTGAATTAGAATTGGATAAAGACATGTCATATGTTGGTCATGGTAGTAAAGAATATTCTTTGAATACATGTGAATTTCTTCCATACAGAGTTAATTTTTCAGAAATGTTGGCTAGAAGGAAATTACATACATCGTCAAGATATGTTGGTGTAACGAAATTAAAAGATGGAAAATGGCAAGTTACATTTTGTGGAAAACATAAAAATATCTATGTAGGAAGATTTTCAACAGAAAAAGAAGCACATGAAGCATATGAAAATTTTAAGAAGAATTACAGAGAAGGAGTAGAATATGGATAAGTACATGAGTGTGATAACCAATTTTGGATGCCACTATTCATGTCCATATTGCATTGTAAAGAATAATAATCTTCAGATTCCAAAGAGTACGATTGATGGATTGAACTCTTTGGAAGAGGAGATTAAGAAAAATCAATGTAATTGGGTATCAATATCTGGTGGTGGAGATCCATTATGGAATTTAGAGAATAACATTGAGTGGTATAAAAAGTTTTTTGATATTACATTAGGAAAAGTTAAGACAGAATTACATACAAGTATGCCAAATGTGAAGTCTGCACCATATCCTTACTTTAACAGAGTTGTATATCATTTACACGATTTTGAACAGTTAAAGTCTATTGAGCGTACTGGTTATGAAATCGTAAGAGTCGTATTCGTAGTCACGAAAAGTTTCACAGAGGATTTAATTAACAGAATAGCAGTGTATTGTCATAACTCAGATATTATTGATGAATTGAGTTTTAGACAGATGGTAGATGAACACTATCAAGAAACAGATTATTGTAGAGAATATCTTAGAGAAGGACATCAGAAGTTATGGTGGTATATTGAACAGTGTGATTACAATTTGTACTACTGTGAGAACAAAGTATACACGGAGTATAAAAAGATTGGAGAGAATAATGAAGTATAAGAATTATATCATTAATACTTTCAGACATTTTAAGAAAGTCTGTACGCATAAACATTGGGTGTTCTACTATTGCTGTAAAGTGGGGATTCCATTTCAAGGGTTAATACATGATTTATCTAAATTTTCTCCAACAGAATTTTGGGAGAGTGTTAAGTATTATCAAGGTACTTCAAGTCCAATAGATGCTTGTAAGAAAGAGAATGGTTGGTCAGCAGCTTGGATGCACCATAAGGGAAGAAACAAGCACCATTACGAATATTGGCAGGACAATTTTGATAATGGTGGGAATCCTATTGAAATGCCAATGAAGTATAAAAAAGAAATGCTTTGTGATTATCTTGGAGCAGGTAGAGCATATTATGGTAAATCGTTTAATTTTGAGAAGGAATTAAAATGGTGGAAATCTAAGAAAAGTAAGCCAATTGCAATGCATCCAAATGACGTAGCTTTTATTGATAAGTATATTAATCTGTTTTATGAGTACGAAAACAGAGAATATGATATTAGAACAATATTTAATCAAATCAAGAAAGAAGGAAAATAATATGGAACAGATTATTACAAGTTTATTGGAGACAGATTCCTACAAATTGTCAATGGGGCAGGCTATTTATCATCAGTTTAGTGATTATAAAACTACTTGGAGTTTTAAGTGTCGTAATAAGGATGTTCATTTTACACCAGAAATGGTAGAAGAGATTCGCAGACAGATTAAATTATATTGTGGTTTGAGATTCACAGAAGACGAACTTACTTATATTGATAATATCAAATGGATGAAAGGTTCGTATGTTGATTTTCTGAGATTGTGGCAGCCAAGATATGACGATTTTGAGATTACAACAAATTCAGATTGCGGTCTTTCTATCGAAACATTTGGTACATGGCTTAATACATCTATGTATGAGATCCCTACACTTGCAATCGTAAACGAAGTGTATTTCCGTATGGCATATAACTATGAGGAATTACTTAATAGTTTCAAAAAGAGATTAGATGAAAAGTATGAAAATCTCAGAAGTGGTCATTGGTATGCTGGTACATTTTCTGAATTTGGTCTTAGAAGAAGACTTTCTGCTGAAGCACAGGAGTTAGCTGTTGAGAAGTTTTCACATTTGAATGATACATTACACAGTCCATCTAAATTTGTTGGCACATCTAATGTATATCTCGCAAAGAAATATAATCTCACGCCTGTTGGAACTATGGCTCATGAATGGATTATGTGTTCTGGTCAGGGCAATCACAAGCACAATCCAGCATATTCAAACTGGTATGCCCTAGACGCATGGGTTAGAGAGTATGGTGTGTTAAATGGTATTGCGCTCACAGATACAATTACAACCGATTGTTTCTTGAAAGATTTTCAGTTGACATATGCAACATTATTCAGTGGTGTAAGACATGATAGTGGCGATCCGATTGAATGGGGTGAAAAGATGATTAATCATTATGAGGCACTTGGTATCAACCCTAAGACAAAGACACTTCTGTTTAGTGACAGTCTTGATTTTGAAAGAGCTGATAAGTTATTCAGACACTTCCATGATAGAGTAAACGTTGCATTTGGAATTGGTACTTATTTGAGTAATGACACAGATGTTCCTGCTTTAAATATTGTAATGAAAACCACTAAATGTAATGGTATGGATGTTGCAAAAGTGTCTGATGTAGAAGGCAAAGGCATGTGTAAAAACCCTGATTATGTTGATTATCTAAAGAGATGTATTAATTGGAGAATGGATCATGAATAAAATTTTACTTATACCAGGAAGTTTTAATCCAATTACCAACGCCCATGTTGATATGGCATTGACTGCTAAAAAAGCGGTTAATGCCGATGCTATATTGTTTATTCCTGCACATGATACATATGTTGCGAAGAAAAAGACTTTGATACCTGGATATTGTCGAGTATCGCTGATTAATTCAATGTCAAATTGTAAGGAAAATAATATGTGGGCATCCGAAGTTGAAACAACCAGCTTCTTTCCACAGAGGACATACAATACTATTGCTCAGATAAGAGATATGAATGAAAAAGATTATATCTTCAACGAATACTATATTTGTTTAGGAATGGATAATATTGAAACACTTACAACTTGGTATAATTGGAAACCGTTTGTTGAGGAATATAATTTTGTAGCATGTGTGAGAGAAGGTCAGAATCTTGAGACTGCTTTAAGAGAAGCGAATCTTATGGAATATAAAGATCACTTCACAGAAATTCAGATACCAGAAAATCATACTTCTTCAAGTTTGGTTAGAGATTTATGTGAAAAAGGTGAATTTGAAAAGGTAAAAGAATTAGTTCCTAGAAATGTATATGAGTATTTAATTCGGTTCTATGATGTGATGAATCGAATGTAGGAAGGAGAATATATAAATTAGAAAAAGAGTAGCAGAAGACGGAGTTGGAAAGACATATGGGTGTTATAAAGTAAAGGATATTGCAGATAGTAGACTTTCTCCTAGTGGTCAATTTAAAACTTATTACATATGTGAGTGTATAAATTGTGGAAGTATTAGAGAACTTAACGCTTATAAGGTTCAAAACAATAATTATAAATATTGTGAAAATTGTAGACCGAAACAAAAAGGTACAAATACACAAATTGGTCAAAAATTTGGACGATTAACTGTAATAAAAAGACATAAAAATAATATTCAACCAAATGGAACAACAAAAGTTGTATGGGAATGCCTATGTGATTGTGGTAACAAAGTTAATGTTGCAGATACACATTTAAAATCAGGTCATACAACAAGTTGCGGCTGTTATCAAAAGGAAGCTGTAAGAGAATATTTAATAAAAGATATTCAAGGTCAAAAATTTGGGAAATTAACACCATATAAGAAAGCATATTTAAAAAATGGAAGACAATATTGGCATTGTCAATGCGAATGTGGAAATTCTTGTATAGTTAGTTGTACATCTTTAACATCTGGACACAGAAAGTCATGTGGTTGTCTTATATCTGTCGCTGAATATGAACTAGAACAATATTTTAAACAAATTCATATAAATTATAAAGCTCAATATAGATTTGATGATTGCAAAGATGATAGGAGTTTGCCATTCGATTTTGTTATATTCAAGAATAATGAAATAATAATGGCAATTGAACTAAACGGTGAACAACATTATCATCCTTTCACTTATTGCGGGGAAAATAAGGATACTAAAATATCCAATTTAAAAGATAGGCAGAAAAAAGATAAAATAAAAAGAGAATATTGTATTAGAAATAATATTCCATTATTGGAAATTCGATATACAAAGTTCTATAAGAAAGAACAAATATTTGATGATTTTTATAAAAGAATCACAGGAGGTCAACATGAGTAAATTTAACGTAGAAAAAGTAACAAATGATTGTATTGAGTGGATTAGAAATCTGTTTGAAGAAAAATTTCCAGATAAGAACTGTTGTATTGCTTTATCTGGTGGTAAAGATTCTTCTGTTGTTGCAGCTTTATGTGTTGCTGCTCTAGGATCTGATAGAGTAAAGGCTATTATGCTACCACAGTATGAACAGTCAGATATTGACTGTAGTATTCTATGTGCAAATCATCTTGGAATCGAATACAAAATTATTAATATCGGTTCAACCGTTGATTCTATTATTTCTGAAATGAAATCAAATGGAGTAGTTGTTACAGAACAGGCTAAAGTAAATGTTCCTGCAAGAGTTAGAATGACAGAATTGTATTTCTATGCTCAGTGTAATAATGGCATTCCAAGTTGTAATTGTAATCTTTCCGAGGATTGGGTTGGTTATGCGACCTTCGGAGGTGACGGATTTGGTTCGTTTGCACCATTATCTCAGCTTACAGTAACAGAGGTTAAAGCTATTGGTCGTGAATTAGGGCTTCCATCAGAATTAGTTGATAAGACACCTACTGATGGTCTTTGTGGAAAGACTGATGAAGATAACCTTGGATTTACTTATGCTGAATTAGATGCATATATCAGAGATGGAATTGAGCCAAATGAGGAAGTAAAAGCTAAAATTGATTCGATGCATGAGAAAAATCTGTTTAAATTACAGCCAATGCCAAGTTTTGTGTATCAGGCGTAAATGAAATACTATATATAGTGTTTATAGAAAATATAGGCACTATATATAGTAGTATTTTTACCAAGAAACATAGATTTCTTTTTGGAAATGGAGGCAATAAAAATATGTTATATCAGTTAAGAACAGGAGATGTAGTTCTTTGTGAAAACAAACCACTAAATCAAACAAATGCCTATCTAATCGTATATGACACAGATAATGGGTTTGGGTTATGGTGTCTTGGATGTGGCGAAGCTCTTGGATTTTATGGAGATGACATTGAAAAGATGAAAACAGATATTTCAAATAAAGATTTCCTAAACATTCAATCAGTTATTCCAAAAGAACTTATTAGTGAATATTTAAGCAGTCAGTGTAAACTTGCGTTCCCAGTTAAAGCACATGATGGATTTCATGAATTAAATATTGTAGTAGAGTTAGGAGAATAATATGGCAGGATTTGTATCAAAGCAGCCGAATGGATTATATTGTAGATTTTCGACTGTCACAGATTGCCCTACTGCATGGAATATGACACGAGAAGATTATATCAATATGAAAATGCAGGAAGCAAAAGAAGACGCAGAAGATGTATTGGATAATTATCTGAAGCCGTTTGATATGGTGGTGGATATGTATTATCCAAACAATATGACAAAAGAGGAATTTGATAAATTCCTTGAAGAAGCTGGATATAACAAAGGAGAATAAACCATATGAAGAAGAAAATTTTAGCAGTTGTATTAGGATTAACATTGTGTTTTGGAATGACTGGATGTATTTATGAAGGTAGTAAAAATTATGATGATCATTCAAAACTCATTTCGATAGAAGGTGAAAATGATTTGTATTATTATTCTACAACTCATGTCGTTTATATAGTATTTAATGAAGCTGAATTCCAAGCTGGATATGGCTATATGTCACCATATTATTCAGAGAATGGTAAGTTATGCACCTATGATACTAATACAAAACAGATAGTTGAAATTGGAGAATAGAACAAAGTAAACCGAAGTTTCCTTTGGATGATAAGAAAGAGAGGTAAGATATGGATATTTATTTAACAGTATTAATTGGATTATTAGGACTTTGCGTGGGAGCAATTATTGGACTTGGAATTGATTTTAAGATTAATCATACTTACATACTTAAAATGAACAATATTACTAAAGAATATTTAGAAAAAGTAATTGATTTAGAAAAAGGATATTTCAATACAATTACGACAGATTTAGCAAAAGCAGTAGATGATATAAATAAGGTTTATGAAAAGCCAATTTGGAGAAAGACAGAAGAAGAATTACCACCATGTTCAGGATTATATTATGGCAAGATTAAAGGTAATCCACATGGAGAGAATGCTATGTGGAAAGTAGTATATAACGACAATGAATGGAGCTTATCTGGTTATCCTGATAATAAAGTAGAAATTAGTGAATGGACAGAGATCTATTAAGAGAATAAGAATAATGAAAGGAGCAAGAGATTTGCAGAATGACACAGAATTTAATGAAAAATTTGAAGAGCTGAAGAATTATCTCATTGAATCTGCCCAGTCTGAAACATTAAACGAGATTAAACGACTGAGTAGTGAAAATAGAGAGTTGAGAAAAGAGATTAAAAAGTTATCAGAACAGAATGATGAACTACAGAAGAAAAATAAAACAGTTGTTGCAAATGATAAAGTAACACAGATTGTTACAAATCAGATTTCAGAAGAAAATGTTTATAGATTGATTGAATCGTTATTTGTAAAGACATTCGATGAGAATACATATGAGGTACCTTTATTTTGGTCAATCTATGTAAATTTCTATAACAATCGAAAAGATGTTATTTCACTATTGCGTTTTGCAGGTGTCAAAATACCCGATGAGTTAGAAAGCATTGTTCTTCCTCACGAATGGGATGAAAGGTTATTAGATAAATTTTTTGACACAATGTATTCACATTATAATTGTAACGGTGAAACATATGAGAATAATTTGAGGTTTTGGACTTGTTCTATGGCTGCACACCCTTTTGATCAAAAGTATTTTTCATGTTATGACGAAATTCCTTGGCAGTTTGTATTAAGAAATCCTTTATTGAATTCACAGAAGTATGCTGTAAAAATAGCAGAAGAAATAAATAAAGATGGTAACGGAGTATACTTTTCAAAAATATGTCATTATCAGGAACTGAGTCCAGATGTTTTGCAGACAATTATAAGCAATTTGAAAGCTCCACAACGTCCAATAATTACTGATTTCCTTATTGACAATATTGAATTGGTGACAGATAAAAAGGTATTGAATAATTTATATTCAACCCTAGTAGACAAGTATGGTGGTACTAAATATATATTACAAATGCCAGAAGAATATCAGAAAAAGTATGTGAAATCATTAGATAATCCAGAAAAAATGATTAACTTTTTGAATATGACGAAGTTTTCAAAAGAAAAGAAAATGGAGTTGTTAGGTAATATTTTTGAATAAACAATAATAATGAAAGGAGACGAGGTTCGTGTACACAAGAAGGAATTCCTTACTCCAAGTAATTAATGAAATATATGGGTTCAAAATCTCGTATAGTTGATAATATTTTACCGATTATTCAAGAAAGATTGCGAGATTATAATATTAAAACATACATAGAGCCATTTTGCGGTGGTTGTAATGTAATCGACAAAGTTCAGTGTGACACAAAAATCGCATCTGATAATCATAAATATCTTATCGAAATGTTCAAGAATCTAAATCAGATTCAAAATCTCCCAGAATTTATTACAAAAGAACATTACTCAGATGTAAGAGAGTGCTTCAACAAAGGATTATCTACATATCCTGATTGGTATATTGGAGCAGTTGGTTTTCTCTCAAGCTATAACGGGAGATTCTTTGATGGCGGTTACTCAGGTATCGTACATACAAAAGCTGGAACTGAAAGAAATTATTATGATGAAGCTAAGAGAAATTTGTTAGAGCAGATTCCAAGGTTAGAAGATATTCAATTCCAATGTGGAGATTATGAAGAGTTATATTCTGATAAAGTTGACTGCTTATTTTATTGCGATATTCCATATAAGGGTACGAAACAATATGGATCAAGTAGGAACTTTGATTATGACAGATTCTGGAGTTGGGCTGAGAAGATGAGCGAGAAAAATATTGTCTTAGTCAGTGAGCATGAAGCGCCTTCTGCATGGAAATGTATTTGGCAACAGGAAGTCAAAAGAACAATTGATAATACAAAGCGAGTTAAAGCAGTAGAAAAATTATTCGAGATAAGAGAATAAATATCTGGGAGGTGACAATTTGATAGAACCACAGTTTTGTGTTGTAGAGGAATTAATATCTATGGAATATATGGACAGAAGTGTTTTAATCCTATATCCATATGAACTTAGAAATGAACCGATATTAAAAGACAATATTCCAAAAATGACAAAAGTGATAAGAGAATATATAAAAGAGTCTGAGATGTATAGAAAGTGTGTAGATACAATTCCAAATCTTATATGGGATTCTCAAAAATTATCTATGCAGAATGAAGCTGATGAGCATCAAAGAAAAGCTGATGAACTTGCAAAAATAATGAATGAAGGTATCAGCCCTTATGCATGGTATGTCAAAGGTAGGTTTAATGGAGAGATAGGTGGGCTTCATTATAATGTAGATAATATAGTTTATTTGGATAGAAACTAACAAGAAATTTTGGTTTTATATGAGCATGAAAGTAGGTGATAGAAATGTCTATATTAGCAGATTTAGGTATAAAAACATACGAAGATTGTAAAAGAAATTCTCAAGACATTTTTTATATCTTAGACAAGATGGTTGATGAATATATAAATAAACATCCAGAAGTTATCGAACAAGCAGTAGATAAATTTTTAGAAAATTATGTAAGTATAGAAGATTTGGCAGTTGGTGATGCAAATGTATTTAAAGTGAACGAATAGGAGAATAGCAGGAATGAAGCATTTCTTTAGGAAAGGAGAACAATAAATGGAAACATTTTCAATAGTAGATAAGATAAATGTGGATAAGTTGAATACAAAAGTTGCAGAGTTTGTATATAGGGAAGGGCATGAGCCTTATATATTTGCAAATAAAGAGACACTTGATGCATTAGTTAAGCCAATTGAACAGGCTGAAATGTTTATGAATTCTTGGGGAATTGGACTTGTAAGCTCATATAAGGGTTGTCTCACTGGTATGTATCGTGGGAATAAAATGTTCAGAGATGATACATTAAAATTCGGTGAAATTGAGCTGAGATAAGAGAATATATACATAGAAAATAGAAAGAGAGGTAATGAAATGGCAGAAAGAGCATTAGCTCATGTAGAAAAGATTGAGTGGATCAGACCGATTGAAGGAGCTGATAATATTGAACTCATTGGAGTTTTAGGGTGGGTTTGTATCGCTAAGAAGGATGAGTTTAATGTAGGGGATATGGCTGTTTATATTGAAATTGATAGCAAGTGTCCTGAAACAGATGAAAGATTTGCATTTTTAGCAAATAAGAAATTCAAAGTTAAGACTATGAAACTTGGTAAGTTCAAGGTAATTAGCCAGGGATTAGCCTTACCATTATCACTTTTCCCAGAATTACAGGATAAAAATATTGGTGACGATGTTACAGAAGCTTTGAAGATTACATATGCTTCTGAAGAGGATGCTGCAAGAAAGACTAATAAGATTGATCCAAATGCTAAATATAAATCAATGGCAAAGCGTAAACCAAAGTTATTCGCTAACCCAATTGTAAGAAGGATTATGAGATACAGCATTGGTCGTAAGATTATGTTTTTATTGTTTGGTCGCAAGAAAGATAATTCAAAGAAGTTCCCAGATTGGATTGTCAAAACAGATGAGACGAGAATTGAGAATGCACCATTTTATCTTCAGAGTACCGAAAAGTGGATTAAGACTGAGAAATGTGATGGCACAAGTTGCACATTTGCAGTTGATAGATTGAAGAAGGGTAAGAACAAATTTGATTTTATTGTATGCAGTAGAAATGTAAGACAGGCTGATAGAGAACAGGCTTGTTATCACGAGTCAAATATTTATTGGGAATTGGCTGATAAATATGGCATTGAAAAGATTCTTACACAGTTTGCAACAGAGAATAATTATAACAGAGTTGTGTTACAAGGTGAAGGAGTTGGGGCAGTTCAGGGCAATCCATATAAATTTACGGAGAATCAGTTATTTGTATTCAATCTGATTATTGACGGCACAAGACTTGGAACTGTAGAAATGGCTTATTTCTGTAAGAGTCATGGATTAACAAGTGTGCCAATTATTGATACGGCTTATGAGTTACCTAAGACCATGGAAGAGATGAAACTTGAAGCTGATGGATATAGTGAACTAAATCCAAAGGTTAAGAGAGAGGGTTTTGTATACAGATCACAAAATGGTCAGCAGAGTTTTAAAAATGTAAGTCGAGAGTATTTATTAAAGCATAACGGATAGGAGTTATTTATGAATAAACCTACACTATGTATCATGTGCAGTTTGAGCGGCAGTGGCAAATCAACCATTGCTACTCAAATTGCCAACGAAAATCCAAATACAATAATTGTATCATCGGATGCAATTCGTGAAGAATTGACTGGTAATTACGAAGACCAAGAACATAATGAAGAAGTGTTTAAAATTTTTCATAATAGAATTCGCAAGAATTTGGAGAATAAAAAGAATGTAATTGCAGATGCAACTAATCTGACTATGAAATCTCGCAGAGCAATTATGATGAAAGTGAATGGATTGGATATCAGAAAAGTATGCGTGATTATCCCAAAACCGTTTGAACAGTGCAAAGAAGATAATTTACATAGAGAACATCCTGTACCTGATTTCGTATTGGATAAGCAGATTAGAAAATTTCAGATTCCATTCTATGAGGAAAATTTCGATGCCATTAAAATTTATGATATACATAAAAAACATAAATTATCCGTGCCAGAAATGATACAACAGATGGACAATTTTGATCAACAGAATCCTCATCATACAATGACGCTGGATAAACATTGTAAAAATACATATGAGTTATTTTGTAAGAAGAATTATCCATTAGAATTTAACATAGCTGCAATATTGCATGATTATGGAAAACTATTTTGTAAAACAACGGATGAAAATGGCATAGCGCATTTTTACGATCATAATTCAATCGGTTCGTATTTGGTGTTAGAAAACTTAGTTGGCGAATATAGATATGGTCTTTTAGACATCTGTTTCCTTATTAATTACCATATGATGCCTTTTAACTGGATTACTGACAAAGCGAAGCTGCGTTGGAAAGAAAGATTTGGAGAATATAAATATAAGATGCTTTTAGATTTTAACGAATGTGATAGAGCGAGGTAAGAAGATGAATTATTTTATATCAGATTTACATTTTGGACACAAAAATTGCTTGGCTTTTGATAATAGACCTTTTAAATCAATTGAAGAGAATGACGAGACGATTATTAAAAATTGGAATAACACAGTAGAAATTGATGATGATGTGTACTTGCTTGGAGATATTTCGTGGTACAACACAACAAAAACTATTGAAATTTTTAACAATTTGAATGGGAATATACATCTAATCAAGGGCAATCATGATGGTAAGTTGCTAAAGAACAGGGAATTGCAGAGTAGATTTTGTGAGATTGTTGATTACAAGGAACTCGATATTGGTGATGATAAGATTGTAGTTTTATGTCATTATCCAATTCCATGCTTTAAGAATCATTATTACGGAAGCTATCATCTCTACGGTCATGTACATACAGGTTTTGAAGATAATATGATGCAGCAAGTCAAGTATCAGATAACAGCTTTATATGATAAGCCATGCAATATGTGGAATGTCGGATGTATGAAAAGTTATATGAACTATACACCAAGAACATTAGAAGAAATCATTAAGAGCGGAGAATAAATATGTGTAACCGTTGTAATTATGATTCACCTGACAATCAAATATATAAAGATCCATTAACGAATGAATACTATTTAGACATTGAAACATCTGAATGGGATGAATACGATGATGGATTTGTTCATCAGAAAGAGTATATTGCGTATTGCCCTTGGTGTGGCAGAAAGTTGAGAGAATAAAAATATGAAGATAGAATTGATTAGATTAAAATTTAATGATACTCATTCATATAAATATAAGCCATTTAAGTATTGTTGTGATGAAATTCAGAATAATGAGTGCATAGAATTCACAAACGAAAATTTAACAAATCTTAATGTTGATTATGATAAAGAGTATGGTTTTATTCCTCAGTTTTGCACTTCACATACAGAAGTCATTACATTCTCTGAGGATGAATGGGCGCAGACAGATAATTATCCAATTCAATTTTGCCCTCACTGCGGAGAGAAGATTGAGATTTCAGTCGTAGATGAGATTGATGTATCGGATAAATACAATGAATTATCTAAGCAGCGTAAGGATTTATGGAAGAAGTGTCAAAGAACAGATAGTAAGAAGAAAGAAGCTGAACTAAGAGAACAGGTTAGAAAGCTTGATAATCAGATTAATGGTTTCTATTTGTTAGATGAGTGGAAGGGAGAAAATTATGAATAGAAATTTGGATGGATATTATTTTAGAGTTAAAAGAGATGGAAAATGGGACAATGTTTGTTGGTCTGATATGACAGACGAAGAAAGAGACAAGCAAATGACTAATCGTAGTGAAGAATGATTAAAGTCGCTGTGTAAGGGACTTGGTAATGTTATTCATAAGATTGGTGAAGATTTAGACATTGCGTGTGAATAAAAGTAAATCAGGATTCATTGGCTTTGAGAAAGGAGAATATATGAGAGAAGATAGACTTAGTTATATTGAGAAAGAGATTAGTAAAACACCACTTTATTCATTGCTTGGAGCAGATGGTATTGGTGAGTTGAAGAGTAGAATCATTGACATTATTTGTGATCAAGTGCAGAAAGATTTGAGAGACAGTTCGTATTATCTTATTAATCCAGATGATGTAAATGAGACTCTGGGAGAGAATATTGTCAATGAAGCTGTTGATGAGTTAAAGGAAGAGTGGAAAGACAAGCTTAAAGAATATATGTCTCAGAAACTTGAAGCAATGATGAAGTAACTTCATATGAATCCACGATTCATTTGGTTATAAAGAGAGAATATAAACAAGGAGGTAGAAAATGTCTTTAGCATATAAAAATGACACATACAACTATAATGGCGAATATGAAATGGGTTCATTAAATGAGTTTGCACAAGCAGAAAGAAGATTGTCAGAAAAGAAACAAGCATTAGATGACATGAAAAATGAATATGACCTTATTGAACAACAGGCATTTCGCACTTATAAAGAGAATATTAAGTATATGCTACTTGATCAGCCGTCTATGATTAAAATGTGTAGAGAATGGTTAAATATGTTATCAAAGAATCAGGATGCTAATGGTAATAAGCTTGACAAGAGAAAGAAGTATAAAGAAAAGGAAATGTATGATTGGTATATTAATTATATCAAAAAAAATCTTGATGTTGAGTACATGAATGATGTTAAATTTATTGACTATAATTTTGGTCAAGCTACTTATATTCAGTTTGAATATAAAGAGCATAATTGGCGTTTAGGAATTCCTCATATTAAAGCTATCAAATTAGATGCATATAAGAATTATGGTAGCAGTGTATTTAAACTTGCGTTAATACACAATGATGCAGAATATAGTTGTAGTTGGTCACAGTTTGGCTCTACATATGAGGAAGATGAATTAAGAGATATTATGACACAAGGTATTGAGAAATATTGTAATTAGTTAGGGTAACTTCACAGGAAAGCAACATATCCTTGGATTTTGAGAGAATAATACATTGGAGGTGAAAATATATATCAAAATTGTTGTAAGAAATGTGGAAGCGTTTCATTACATACAGAAGTAAAAGGTAATAATACAGGACTTTATTGTGATGATTGTGGTGCATGGATCAAATGGCTCGGAAAAGATGAGTTGAGAGCTTTTGAACATTCTATGAGAAAAGCAACAAAAGAAGAAAACGAATCTATTAATAAGTATTTAAAAAGCATATCAAAACCAACAGGTTATAATATATATGATGATTCAACAATTATTGAAAGACTTTGCAGGTTTATAGATGGTATTGATGAAGCTATTGATAATGTATACACCAATCCAACGGCAGAACACGACAAACTTACCTATAATAACGCATATGCTTTTGCTTTAGAAAAATGTAAAACAGGTATCCAGAATATCATTGAAGGTAGAGAATTTAATAATTTAGGAAAAGAATAGGGAGGTGAAAACATAATGGGAATGTATACAGAGATTAATGTGTGTTTTGATTTGCTAAGAGATGCACCAAAAGACATCGTAGATATTTTACATTGTCTTATAGATAGAACAGACGCTCCTTCTATACTGCCAGGACATAAATTTTTCAAGTGTGATAGATGGGATATGGTAGCTTGTTGTGACAGCTATTATTTTGATGGTTCAACTAACAGTAAAATGGTGTTTGATGATATTTCTAAGACATGGAAAATTAATATCAGAGCCAATTTGAAAAATTATGATTCTGAAATTGAAGAGTTTTTAGATTGGTTAGAACCTTATATCGGAACAGACGGTTTTATTGGATACATGAGATATGAAGAGTGGGAAGATCCAACACTGATTTATAATGATTTTGACAATGATAAAATTGTATTCAAAGGCGTAGAAGCAACAGAAGTTAAACTGGTATAAGAAACCAATCTTTCTTGTGAAAATTTTTAATCATATCTAATTTAAGCCATTCGGCTATGGGAATCCCAGTAAATAAGAGAAGATCAGAAAGGAAAAGTTAGGTAGCTACTAAGGACATGTCACTTTCTGAATAGATAAATGCAAAATATTGAATTATGGCAAGGAAATTGTTTAGAACTTATGAAAAATATTCCTGATAAATCGGTTGATATGATTCTATGCGATTTACCGTATGGTACAACAAAATGTTCTTGGGACATTGTTATTCCATTTGATAAATTGTGGGGACAGTATGATCGTATTGCAAAAGATAATGCGGCGATTGTGTTGTTTGGACAAGAACCATTTTCATCGTTGTTAAGGAATAGCAACATTGATAATTATAAATATGATATTTACTGGGAGAAAGAACGACTCACAAATATTAACCAGGTAAAACGTAGAGTTGGCAAAACAGTTGAAACAATATCGGTATTTTATAAGAAACAATGTACATATAATCCTCAGATGGTGAAATATGATGGCAAACCACGAACTAATAAAGTTAAAAACGGCAAGTTAGGCAAATTGACAGATGAAAACGAAAAGAAAGTAATTGAATATAAGGATACTGGATGGAGATATCCAACGCAGGTTTGGAAGTTTCAAAGAGACTGTTTGACTTCAAATCTGCACCCAACTCAGAAACCATTGTTGCTTTGTGAAGAACTTATAAAGACATTTTCCAATGAAGGTGATGTTGTTTTAGATAATTGTATGGGTTCTGGTACAACTGGTGTTGCTTGTAAGAATCTTAATCGAAAATTTATTGGAATTGAATTAGATGAAAAATATTTTGAGGTGGTGAAAGAGAGAATAAATAATTAGAGGTTACGAAAGCCTTGAAAAATAAGGCTTTTAAAACCTCAAAAGTCGAATGAAATTTTTCTTTCCTTTGGACAGATTGGAGGTGTGAATAATGGAAAATAATAATAAATTTACACAAGGAGATGTAGATGCAATTAATTCTTTTTTATCCATTGCGTGTTACAACGGATATGAAGAAGATATAACTGACATAATGAATGAATTACATAAGATGTTTGAATCTACAGACAAGTTTGATAGTGCAAAACGACCTGACTGGAAAGTTAAATGTGGTAGAGATAAAGTTGATGAATTTGGTGGAATTTTTTGGTCATGGTTAGTTTTACGATACGGTGATTACGGTACTTCCCCAAGATACGGTTGGATTTATAAAGAAGATGCTAAAAAACTGTATGATATTATACAGGCTCTTTATGATACAGATGGTGAATATGTTGTTGAATAAAACGATTAGGAGAATAACTATATGAATAATTTAACACATAGAGAAGAAATAAATCTTCATGAAGCAGTTCAGAAATCGTTTCCTAAAATTCTAATCAAGGATCTTACAGAATACGAAAGAATTTGTCCTGTCTGCAATGGTCTTGGAATGAGAATGGCAGACAATATTTATGGAATCAAAGGCGATAGTTCTGAAGCTGGTAGAAAATATTATTTTCCATACAAGCATCAAGCACTTTCATTTTGTCAGAGTTGTTTTAATGGAGTACAGAGATTATGTCCTTATTGTGGAGAGCCTTATAAAAATCAGGCTTATTTACATTGCGACTGTGAAGGGCAGAAGAAAGCTGACAAAGAAGAGAGAATAAAGAAGTGGAATGATAAAGTATCTAAAGCAGTTCCAGTTGATGAAAAAGATGTAAACACAATGCTTTACTGTGAGGAATTTGACGAGTATTACGATACTGTTGATGATTTCTTTGACGATTATTTTGGGCGTTATACAGATGAAGAATTTAATAATGATGGCAGACCTGAGAGATTATGGGTGTGCAGCGTGGAGAAGATTCATATTGATGCTGATAATGTAGTTGACAATGCTTGCGAAGAGTTACATGAAGATGCTTATAAACAGTGTGATATTAGTGGTCTGCAAAATTTGTTAGATACCTGGTGTAAAGATCAGACAGGAGCTACTACATATTATCCATGTTATAAGCAGTATGTAGAAATTAATTGGAGTGAATATGAAGATTGTAGCAGGTGATTATTTCGGTAAAAATATTCAGTTTGTATGTAGATGCTGCAACTGTGTATATGAAGTTGAATCAAAGGATGATTGGAATATTCAGATGATATTTCCTAACTATTGTAGTTTTAAATATAAAGTTCCTGAATATGGAGTAACTTGTCCTAATTGTGGTCATGAAGAATATCTTGGTTGCGATCAAGATGACTTGATAGGAACTGAATCTGAAAACCTACACTGTCCTTGGATTCCATTATTAAAGAAGAGAACAGATTGGAATGAACGATATAGGGTTGAGCCAATAAGAGAATAAACATAAGGAGGATAATTGTGTACGAAATTGTAGAAGATGAATATAACCAGTTTTTGCAAGATATAGAAGACGGTTCAATGATATTCGGAAGATATATTGATGAATCAGAATACGAGGATGAATATTCTCATAATGATATTGACGAAGCACAAGATAAATTTATTGAAAAAGTCAGAGAATACCTACATGAAAACTATCCTGGTAAATATATAGTGTCAGGCAGTTGGTGTGTATTTGTTATGACACCTGATAGAGCGAGAGAAGGTCATATATCAGAGAGAACAATAGAGCTGTTTACAGTGAAATAAGAAATCAAGAAAGATTCGTTTCTTTAGAAAATGTGGAGGAAAAAATGGAGAAATTTTATATTGTAACAAATGAGAACTTCTTAAACGAGATTAATGATTATAGAAAACATGGAGAAGAAAGAAGAATAGTAGTAAATAATTTTTTCGAGGATAAAGGCATTGTTGGAAAAGAATATTATATTAGCGGAAGTGGATTTATAAATCGCCCATTTAAAGAGTATGAGAAGCATAATATAAGATTATATATTACCGATTGTGATGAAAATAATCAGAAATTTGGCAAAGAGTTACTGAAACCAACGAAGTTATTCTGCGATTCTGATACGTTAATGAGAAAATTTAGAGCTAACAGTAAGACTTTAAAAGAGTTTCAAGATTTATGTATTGAAAATAATATTGTTATTAACAATCATCCCATTCGAGTAGGAGACTATTTCAAAGAATTACATTTAGGTGGGTATTCAGTTTCAAGGTTTGAGTATGAGAATAAGTTATATTTAAATATTTCTACAACAAAATATGAAACTATTACACCAGATGACGATACAGGTTTTACAGAAATTAAAGGCAGCGAATTTTATAAAGCACTTGAAGAATTTGAATCGAAGAATAGGTAAATATCGTTTCCTTTAGAAATAATTTTGCACAAAGAAAGAGAGAATAATGGAATGAACAGTAGCATTTTTGTTCCTAAAACGATAAATGTTGGATATCAAAATCGTTCAGGAACTTACACAGGAAAGCTTGCCTACGTCATTTACTATGACGAAAAAGGCAAATTGAGAAAAGAAGCATCATGGAATAGTTGGCGTGATGATAAAATTCCAAATGATGAATTTGATAATGTCCCAACAGAAGGATTTGTACTAAATAAGAAAGCTGGCGATTACTCTACAGGATGGGATCACAGACATGCTTATTGTAGAGTATATGATCCAAGAGGATTTGAGTTTGAAATTACCATTGAAAATTTATTATACATTCTCGAAAATGCGAATTGTATCAAGGGTAAGGGACTTGAGGGAGAATTTATATATGGATGGGATGGTAAGGATTTAGTTCTTATGCCAGTTGAGTCACCTGACTATAAACAGATTGCAGCTTATAATAAAATTGTACATAACAATGAATCTATTAAGACAAGAGACTTGATTCTTGGTGCAACATATCTTACAAAAGAAAATATCGAATGGATTTATATGGGACGTTTTGAAACATATGGTTATGGTTATGAATTTATACAGGATGGTAAAACGGTAAAAACTAAATCCTATGAAGATATTCCAAATGAACCAACTCGATTTGGATATACAAAAATTTCTTATAAAGGAATTAACAACCTTCCATATGGTAAAATGCATTGGTTTGCAAGATTAAGCGATGGAAAGTATGAATTTGAGCAATTCAAAAGTGTTCCTAAAAACAAACTTATTAGTTGTCTCGATGATAAATGCATATCTAAATATTCTGAAATTTATGATTCAATGAAATCATCTTATCAATTCTCCCCTATAGATGATAGCAAGGATAAAATTGTAAATATCTCATTTGAAGATTTTTATGAAAAAGCAATTAATACATATGCTGGTGATGATATAACAAGAAAATATATCAATGTTCGCTTTATGATAAACAACGATGGAGAATATATTAAATATGAAATGACAACGCCATATAGGTCAGAAGATAACGGCAAATATACTGTTTATAAATATAGTGCCAAGAATATCTATTATGGAGATAAGGAGGCAATTGATATTTTCCCGACAGAAGAAAGAGAAGTGGAAGTACGTTATGGTCAAAAAGAAATTCAGACGCATATGATTCCAGTTTCTATTGAAACAGTTTTTGAAAAGTTAAAACCAGTATGTAAGCAGAAATATTTAGCAAATGGTAGAGAATATGAAAAGGAGTACGAGTTTAATGAGTAAAAATGATGACAGAATTTTAGAATTAAAGAAACAGATTGAAACTAAGAAGAAATCAATTTCTGAGAAGAAGGTTAGGTTTATTCCTGAAACAAATTGCGTTCTTAATATGGATGGTATGGTAATTAATCTCAACGTGTGTTCAGATGACGCATTAGTGTTGCTACTTATCAGACTTAATTCATATCTTATGTCGGCAGTTGACCTTGGGATGCCTGATTTTGAAATTTCAGGATACAGTGTGACAGCATGGATTAAAGATATTAAGAGTAAGTTAGATGTATCTAGTCTGAAGAAAGAAGAGTCTGATTTAAAGAAGATGGAGAGCAAGTTGGACAAGTTGCTTTCTGATGATAAGAAAACAGAGCTAGAAATTGATGAGATTGCTGCTTTATTGAAGTAAAAGAGAGAATAATACAATAGATAGTATATTTTATAAAAATGTATACTATATATAGTAGCTGTATAAATTTAAACTACTATATATAGTAACAAAATTGGCAAGAAATATAGCTTTTATGTGGAGGTAAAAAGATGACAATAGATGAGAGAATAGAGTTCTTGAAAACATATATCAATGAGTTTGAAAAGACTAGCCGATATGGTTATGGATATAGAGCAAATGAATATTTAAAGACTTGTGAAAAGCTAAAAGCGTTGGGATTCAATTGGGGAGATAAAATTGATTTTGAAGATTTTAGAATCTACAAAGGTCATAATATCTCAAATTCATCTACTAACTATAAAGGTAATGACGATGATTATTATATTCATTGGGATAATGGCAATGTTGGTTGTCTGATGTTTGTTGATAGTGAAAATTGGGATTTAGCACAGGATGATTACAATGAGTTTTTAGAGAAATTAAGATCTTATGGTGCTGTAGATTGGGATAATTTTAATGCACATATTATTTTTGACATTGAACATGGTAAAAAATTACTTGAAGACTATCCAAAAATCAGACAAGAGACTGCTGATAAAATAAAAAAGAAGTTAAAAAATGAAGAGTTAGCCAAAGCAAAAAGAAAGTATGAGCAACTTTTAGCTGAGTCAGGAGGTGAAATTTCAAATGACTTGTAAGTATCCAATAACTAGTAGAAGTTATAAATTTTGTATAGGCTGTAGTGATATAGGTTGTTGCGAAGATGCTGTTACTTCTAATATTCCTATGCCAGAAGTTCAGTCACCAAAGAATGTTGTTCCGTCTGCATCAGAAGCAAATAAGATGACAAATAACGCAATTGATAATTGCATTACACAGCAATTAGCAGAGTTATCAAAATTGATTAGAGATGCGGTTGCAGATGGCGAATTTTCAATCAGTAAAGATGGTTATTTAAAACCTGAAACACGAAAGAAATTAGAGGAACTTGGTTATAAAGTTGAAACTGGCAATCGATATAATGAATCATATTACAGTATCAGTTGGAAATAAACGAATTTTCGATTTCTTGCGAGGAGGTGAGACTGGTTGGCAAAACGCCAAGAAACATTAGATATTGAAGCTGCATTACAAAAAGATACCAGAATCAAGAGAATATATGGCTGCGAAGAAATCACAATTGGTTTCTATAACAATGGTCATGGAAATGAAATAGTTGACTTTATGACAATGGATTCAAAAGGAATTATTAAATGTTATGAGATAAAAGTCACTATTCAGGATTTTAAATCTGATGCAAAGAAGTCTTGGTATGGTCATTACAATTATTTGGTAGTTGGCAAAGAGTTGTGGAATGAACACAAAGACTACATACTTGAAAATACACCAAAGCATATTGGAATTTTAGGATCGTCTCTTGGAAGTTATCGAAAATGTAAAAAGCAAGATATATCGCAAGAACAATCAGAAATGTTGAAAGAGAGTATGATTCGTTCTATGTATTATAAAATGATTAAATACTACAACGCTTCCGACTTAGATGAAATCAAAAGACTCAATAGTGGTATTCGCAAGTTGAAAAAAGATGCTGATAATTACAGAGATAGAGCAGTAAAAGCGGAAAATCTGATTTACAGTTACGAAAATTATAAAGCATATAATGACGGGATTGACGATTTTGATTTCAAAAAGGCTGTTGAAGCAGAAAAGAAAAAGTATTTGGAGAATATAAAAGCGGAGGTGAAATCTTGGAGAAAGTAATTAAATATAGATGCTCTAAATGTGGAGAATTATTTGATATCCCTGAAAATGCTTTGGCTTGTGAATCAAGACACAAAAGAATTGAGAAAGCTAATGAGATGCTTGATGAAGGATATACATTAAAGCAAATCAATGACGAATGTAAAATTTGGAACTCTGTGCCAGAACATTTAGAGAATGTCAATAAGGATAATTGTTTCAAAATCAGCTATTGGCAGTGTTGTGATAAACCTGCATATCGAATTACTAGTATCTTTTTTGACGGAAGGGTAAACGTAAGAGGTTGTGGTTCGTGGAGTGGATATTATGGTAATCAACTTAGACTAGATAGTAGAGATTTAAATAATCCAAGACCAAAGGAAGAGTTATTTATAGATAGTAGATATACAAGTAGATGGTAATTGTATTTGGAGAATAATATATTGAAAGAGAGGTACATATATGCCAGTACATGATGATTTAGGCTGTCGCATGAAGACATTTTATGAGCAGATTCCGAAGACAAAACTAATGAGAAGATGTCCAGTTGCTATCCGCATTGATGGAAAAGCGTTTCATACATTCACAAGAGGATTCCAGAAACCGTTTGATGAAGTGCTAATTAAGTCTATGCAGGAAACAATGAAATACTTATGTGAGAATATTCAAGGTTGCGTTCTTGGCTACACACAGTCAGACGAGATTACATTGATCCTTGTTGATTATAAGAAACTCACATCTTCAGCATGGTTTGATTATGAGGTGCAGAAAATTTGTAGTATTGTAGCAAGCATGGCTACGATGGCTTTTAATAAAGCTTTTTCCAAGAATGTAGAGGATTTTGAACAGTATTATGCAACAGAACATGAAATCAACGGGTGGTATGGGAAAGGTACACCAGAATATGAAATGTGTCAAATTTACACAAAAGCAGTAAATAAAGGTGCAATGTTCGATGCTCGTTGTTTCAATATTCCAAAAGAAGAAGTAACAAATCTCGTATATTGGCGACAATTAGACGCTTCTCGTAATTCAATTCAGATGGTAGGTCAAGCCAATTTCTCACATAAAGAATTACAGAATAAATCATGCAATGATATTCAGGATATGCTTATGACTCAGAAGGAAATTAACTGGAATGATTTACCGACTTATCAGAAGAGAGGAAGTTGTTGTGTAAAAATGTATCAGACTGCTAATGGTGTTTTTGAAAGTCATGCAGAAGATGAATTGGTCGAAAATGGCAGGACATATTGGAGTATTGATACAAATATCCCTATTTTCAAGGGCGAAGGTAGAGAATATATTGATAGGTTGGTGTTTGTTGGCGAAGATTAAAAATAAAGGAGAATATATAGATGAGTAATTTAAAGCAAAAATTAACAAAAGGTGGAGCAACAGCAGTTATTGTCATTATAATTTTAGCTGTGTGCTATGGACTTAGTTGGATTGTTACATGTGGAATAATCAAGCTTATTACAATGTGCTTTGGTTTGACATTTAAATGGTCTATTGCAACTGGTATTTGGTTGATTATCTGTATTTTAAAGTCAGTTTTTAATGTAACAGTGAAGAAATAGAGTCGAAGGAAACTGACATTTCTTGGTGCAATTTTAAAGGAGAATTACAGAATGAGTGATATTTGTAAAGATAGAGAAGCTTTAAGACCTAAATACGAACAGTTTGTTCAGACAGAGAGAGGTAAAGAGTGGAAACATTTTTGGCAGAGCCAAACAGGTTCAGAAAGAAGTGGGGATTTTGGAGATTACCTTTATGACTTTTATCCAGAAATGTTGCAGTAAACAGAGAATATATAATTAGAGGAGGTGAGAAACAAATGAACTTACAGGAAAATGTAAATAAGTCACTAATGTTATCAAGGGTGGAACAGATGCATGATTTTAGAGGTTGGGCAAGAAAACTTCCTGCTTTTCACTTTGATAAAGAATGGGATGTGACGATTATTCCACCATTTGCAGGTGCAATTATCAGATTTGTAATTGATTATAAAGGAAAGCATGTGTCAGTATATTTTGATGCATATTCAGAACTTGGATGGATGTATGATAATGATGAGCAGCCAATTCCGTATTTTGAATATTATGATGGCGTAGATACTCACAGATATTATCTTGATGAGTCAGAACAGATGATGAATGACATTAGAAATTTCTTGAATAATTAGTCTTAGCGATTCAGCTAACAATTTTCCAAAATAAAAGAATAAAAGTAAGAGGTGAGAATATGATTCAAGTAATTGAGACAAATTTGAGTATTGATCATGATAATATCATAAGAGATCATCAGTCACTAATTGTTGAAGTTGAAGATTGGGATACATATTGCAAAGCATTTGAAAAATACAATGGTAAAGCTGTTTATTTCAAGTCAAAGACTATGCCTGGTAACAGTATCTTATCGAATTGCTCTATAACAGATCTAATATATGATGACATTCATCTATCTTGTATGATCTTACACCAATCAGGTTTTATTACGAAAAAACTTGCATATAGAATTGGTTTATAATCTATGATTCATTCGAATCACAATTTCCAATAAAAATGAAAACCAAATAGAGAATATATAAGTGAAGCAGTCGCAGTAATTCACTGTTTCATTCGGATTTCGAGGAGGTGAATATCAATGCAGAAAGATAGCAAAGATGCAGAAATTATTTTTACATATAGATTAGTTGATGGCACAAAATATGGACTATCAACTGGTACAAAATGTGGGATTTGCACAAAAGAGTTTTATGATTTTGATAGTGTAGAAGAAATTGAAACTCTTATGCTTGGATTGGCTGATATGCTTAATAAAATCAGATTAGAACATAATGGAAAATTCCCAAGGTGGTAAGAGAATAAAATACTGAGGAGGTGAGAAAGATAGAGGATCTTATAAACTTATCAGATATTATTCTTGATAAATTAGAAAATATGCATATAGATGCGAAAGGCACTGTCTTAGGAGAACCTAAAAGTATAAACATTGGAATTGATATTTCAGATTTAAATAATGCAGAAATGGAAATTACATGTTGGGATGAAAGAAATCCTATAACTGGGAAAATGGAGCGTAAGAAAAAAGCAACAATTAGTTTCACAGATTATGAAATGAGTTGTAAGTTACAGGATAAAAGCAAAACAAATATATTGGAATGTTTATGGGAAGCGAGTAAAAAATAAGAAAAGAATGTACAAGTGGAGGTGAGAAAGTGACAGAATTTAGATTTAATGAAGATTTTGGAAATAATTGGAAGTCAGGTCAGACAGTTACTTGTGAAGAAAAACAGGATGGTTACTTAGTTGATAAGGTGGCACTTATTAAAAAGGACGAACTTTTAAAGCATGGTGAATTTATCACAATGAATGTTCAGATATTGGGACATATTAAGCAAGGTGAAAAAGGTGATTTGACGTTTACATATGATAGAGATTTTCAACCAGGAGACACAGTACAACATTTCAAAGGTGATTTCTATAAGATTGTTGCCATTGGAACTAATACAGAAACAGAAGAAAAGATGGTTGTATATCAGAGCTTAAAGGATCAGAGAGTATGGACTAGACCATATGATATGTTTATCAGTAAAGTGGATAGAGAGAAATATCCAAACGCTTATCAGCCATATAGATTTATCAAAGTAAGAATTACTGTATAAATGAAAAATCCTAATCCCCCAGCTATGCTGGGGAGAATAGTGTAAGTGGAAACGATAAGGATTACAATAAAAAACC